>NZ_JCATIE010000003.1:0-390517 GCF_059693785.1 Sphingopyxis sp. CR5
TGACCAGTCACAAGAGCACTCGCTCCCGCCGCTCCGATATCCTCGCTCATCACCGCTCCTCGCAAAGAGCGGCTATCAGCACCCCGGAACGCCGTCCCGCAAGGCGGCCTTCACACCACGGTTACGACATCACCTTCGCGGAACTGGTTTCAGCCGCACTCACGGAGGAAGTCGGAGAGACTCATCGGGGCGTTAAGACGCTGATGCGGTGGACGGGCGCCAGCGAGCGATGCGTGAAACATTGGCTCGCAGGGACTCATGCTCCCAGCGGGTCACACCTACTCGCGCTGATGCGACATTCGGACGAACTTTTGCGCCATCTGCTCATCGCAGCTGGGCGGCGCGAAGCTACTGTCGGGCTCGAGCTCGCCAGCTTACGTTTTAAGCTTCGTGAGCTCTTACTGTTGATGGACGAGGGTGGCGTCCCGCCGGTTCGTCACTGACGCGCCATTCCCTTCGAAGCAGTCACTCACCCGGCATCGTATTGGTCGATGCGTAATCCTTGAACTTGTCCGTGAAGTTCGCGTGATAGTCGTCGATCTGCATCTGCGCATTTTCTTCCGCATCCGCCTGCGAATCACCGCCAGCGCGGTCGGAGGCGGTGACGGCGGCTTTGAACGCCGATTGCTCGGCGTCGCATGCCGACTTTACGGAAAGCTCGAACTCCGCTTCGCTGACCTTTGCCTCAAGTTGCTTCTTGAGATGATCGCGAAGGCATTTCGTGAACGCGGCGCGCGTCGCGTCGACGTTGCCGGCCGGTGCTGGCGCCATGGCCGCCAAAAGAATTGAAGCGATAAGCATCCTGCGACTCCCCTTTTGCAGATGTTCTCTCGTTAGAAATTAGCGCAGCCCGGATTAAATTGGGAGCGCCATTTTAGCGCCACGATGCGATGCGGCCGTCTCCATCTCAGCATTGGCAACCAATGCGTGCGTCCGCGCGATTTGAATCAGAAGCGAGATTATGGAATTCGTAGCTAGCCCTTCAGGCTAGCGCGATGGGTGCCCGGTTCTGGGCTCCCTATCCCTTTCGGGACTGGGCCGGGCACCAATTCCTATTTCGTAGGTCAGAACGAAAACGCGGGTTTCCTACAATATTCGGCCGTGTCATGGTCGGCATATGGTTAGGCGTACGACGAAATGCCGGGACAAGGCGCTCGCGATCGAATTTTGGGTCGCTACCTGTGTGGTCGCCGGTGCCTTTGTCGTTGGCCTCCTCAGAGCGCTCGGTTATCTTTTCGATTAGAGGAGAAGTTGCGGGCGGAAGATGCTCGGCAAGCGCCGTGGTAGGAATCGAACCTCCGGACTTTTAAGTACAGCACTGACGGGGGCCTTTCTGGGGGCCTCCAAATTAGCATCGAGCTGAATGAATAGGCTTTCCTTCGGTTCCTGCAATTATTCGATTCCCTTCACCCGCTCCACTCCCGATCAGAACAGCCCCGGCTGCTCGCGCTGCTCGGTCGTCGGGTTTGCGGGCGTCAGCATGGCCGGGCCACGCGCCGGGGCGCCGGTGATGCGGCTTGCCGAGGCGGATCGCGTGTCGGCGATGCGGGTCGTGCACGACTGGCCCGACAGGAAATCGATCGCCGCGCGCACCGATGCTTCGCGCGGGTCGCCGAGCGGATAGGCGAGGTCGTCGTCGGCGGCGCAGCTGTTCGGGATGCGCGCGGCGAGGCCGTCATAATAATCGCCCGCGCCGTCGGCATTGGCGAGCGCAAAGGCGATCACGCGCATCCGGTCGTCGCATTCGGCATTGTCGAGTGCGATCTGGCCCACCGGCTTGCCATAGGTGTTGCCGCCGACCAGCGTCATGTTGGTGCCCAGATAGGGGAGCATGCCATTGATGACGAGTTCGCTCGCCGACGCGGTCGAATCGGTGCCGATGAAGGCCAGCCGCGTCGGCGTGATCGTCTGCGCCTGCGCGGTGAAGCGATGCTCGTCGTTTTCGCTCGATTTCTCCGGGCGGAATTTGACCTGCGAGAAAAGCTCGCCCGCATGCCCGCCGCCCAGCAGGTCGCCGAACAGCTCGGCGACCGACACCAGCCCGCCGCCATTGTAGCGCAGGTCGACGATCACGTCGGTCACGCCCTGGGCGCCGAAGCTCTGGAAGGCGTCGCGAAGCTGCGGACCGGCAGAGGTGATGAAGGTGCGCAGGTTCAGATAGCCATATTTATGGCCGCCTTCGGTGATGACCTTGGCGCCATAGCGATCGGATACGGGGTCGAGGTCGTATTCAGCCTTGGTCACCGTCACGTTGCGCGTGCCCGTCGCGTCGGTGACGCGCAGCACGCGCGTCACCCCGGCCTCGTCGGGCCCGAGCGCGTCGATGATGCCCGCGGTGCCCTCGGCCGCCACGATGCTCGCGATGGTCCGCATCGATCCGCCGCTCGTGCCGATTGCCGAAATCGACGCGCCGCGGTCGATCCCCGCGGTAAGCGCGGGCGCCCCTTCATAGGCTTCGGCGATCAGGATGACCTGGTTATAGGGATCATAGGCCAGCCGCACGCCATAGCCCGCGCTCGACCCGCTCGCATAATAGGCCTCTTCCTCGGCGATCGAGGTGATGTAGGTGAAATAGCGGTCCTTGTTCTGCGCCCGCGCCGGGGCCAGCAGCGCGTCGATATAGGTCTGCACGTCGCCATAGGCCGACGGATTGACGTTGGTCGCGACGTCATTCGGGAACAGGTACCATTCGTCGATCACCGCCTTGGCAAAATCCTGCCGCGACGACAGGCTGCAACTCGCGGTGGGGGTCGGCGTCGGCGTCGGCGACGGGGTGGGGGTGACCGTCACCGGCGGCGCGCTGCTGCTGCTCCCGCCGCCGCCGCCGCACGATGCGAGCATCAGCGCGGCAAGGCTCACTGCGGCGATCGACTGTCTGGACTTCGTCATGGTTTGCTCCCCGTTTTGCGCTCCCGCGCCTCGCGCGCGCGGCGCCTTATCGTTGATCGTCCGCCTTTGCACCGGCGGCGGCGGCGCCCTTGAATCCCTGGGCGACGACATAGAGTTCGGGCGACCCCTTGCGGCTCGCCGGCGGCTTGGCATGCTTCACGCTGGCGAAATGCGTCTTCAGCAGGGTCAGCAATTCGCGGTCGGCGCCGCCGGCGAAGACCTTGGCGACGAAGGCCCCGCCCGGCAGCAGGGTCTGCACCGCGAAATCGGCGGCGGTTTCGGCGAGTGCGATAGTGCGCAGATGATCGGTCTGGGGGTGTCCGACGGTGTTCGCCGCCATGTCCGAAATCACCAGGTCGGGCGCGCTGCCCAGCGCGTCGATCAGCGCGTCGGGCGCGGCGTCGTCCATGAAATCCATTTCCAGGATCGCCACCCCCTCGATCGGCTCGCACGCGAGCAGGTCGATCCCCGCGACCTTCGCGCGCGGGTTCGCCTTGCGCACCACCTGCGACCATCCGCCGGGCGTGATGCCCAGGTCGACGACCGCCCGCGCCTTTTTCAGAAAGCCGAATTTTTCGTCGAGCTCGAGCAGCTTGTACGCGGCGCGCGAGCGATAGCCTTCGGCTTGCGCGCGGCGGACATAGGGATCGTTGAGCTGGCGCTGCAACCAGCGCGTCGACGACGCGCTGCGCCGCCGCGCGGTCTTGACCCGCTCGTGCAATCCGCCCCGCCCGCTCCCTGTGCCCTTGCGGCTCATCGGCGATACTCGCGGCGAGTCACGGGAATGTCGCGGCCCTGCATGGCCAGCGTGCGCAAGATGCCTTCGCGGATGCCGCGGTCGGCGACGCCGATGCGGGCGGCCGGCCACAGGTCGATGATGCTTTCCAGGATCGCACAGCCCGCGACGACCAGGTCGGCGCGCTCGCGCCCGATGCAGGCGATCTCGGCGCGGTCGGCGATGCTGGCCTCGGCCAGGCGGCGGCTGATCGCGCGCATCTCGTCCGACGGGACGATGATGCCGTCGACCACGCGCCGGTCGTAGCGCGGCAGGTCCAGAAAGACGCTCGCGAGCGTCGTCACCGTGCCGCTGGTGCCGAGCAGGCGCAGCGGCTGGCCCGCGAAGCGCGTCGCGCGGCTGGCGAACGCGGCAAAGGCGTCGCGGGTGACCTGGCGCATATGGGCATAGCTGGCCTGGCGTGCGGACAGGTCGTCGGCGGCGGGGGACGCATGTTCGGTCAGCGAGACGACCCCCCACGGCACGCTGATCCAATCGTGGATCCTGACGTCCTGTCCGGTCGCCTCGACGTGCATCAGTTCGGTCGAGCCGCCGCCGATGTCGAAGATCAGCCCCGGACCCTCGCCGGGCTCCATCAGGTTGTGACAGCCGAGCACCGCCAGCCGCGCCTCTTCGGCCGCCGTAATGACGTCGAGCGCGATCCCCGTTTCGGCCCGCACGCGCGCGACCAGCTCGTCGCAATTGCTCGCCCGGCGACACGCCTCGGTGGCAACCGCGCGCGACAGAGACACGTGGCGGCGGCGCAGCTTGTCGGCGCAGATCGCGAGCGCTCCCACCGCGCGATCCATCGCCTGGTCGCTGATCCGGCCGCTGCGATGCAGCCCTTCGCCGAGCCGGACGATGCGGGAAAAGGCGTCGATCACGACCAGCTCGCCGTCCTGCGGGCGCGCGATCAGCAACCGGCAATTGTTGGTGCCGAGGTCGATCGCCCCATAGCTTTTCGGTCGCGTAAAGGGAAAGGGGCGGGACGGGACGCCGCCCTGTTGTCTGTCTTTCGCCACCGCTGGCCGAGGCCGCGGCGGCCGCCCGGATGGCGATGCCATTTGCCGCATGGCTATGTTGACCTGTCTTCTCACGCGTCCGCCTGGATGCGGACGTGCACTTGGGGACAAGCCTAGGCGCGCGCGGCAATGAAGGCAAGCCGGATCGCCCCGGCGCCCACCTCTATGCGCCTGCCGCGCAAGGAAAACCCCGCCCGGCGTGCGAATCGCCGGACGGGGTGAAAGGTGGGAGGGGACTTATTGGGGGTCGGGCCTGCCCTTAGCGGCAGCCGTCATTCCCCTTGTCGATCGCACGGCCCGCGATCGCGCCGATCGCGCCGCCGATGATCGTGCCGACGGTCTTGTCGCCGCGGCCCGCGATTTCGTTGCCGGCCAGCCCGCCGGCGATCGCGCCGATCACGGTGCCGCCGGTGCCGTTGTCGCACTGGCGATAGCGGCGGTTGTCATAGCGGTTGTTGTAATAGCGACGGTCGTTGCGGCGGTCATAACGGCTATCGTAACGGTCGCTGCGCCGGTCGTAGCGGCGATCGTGCCGGTCATAGCCCGCCTGGTAGGTCGAATAGCCGGCGCGGTCGTAATAGCCGCCCTGCGCGGCGGCGGGCGCGGCCATGCCCAGCGTCGCGGCGGACATCAGCGCGGCGATGGAGAGCGTCGTCATCTTTTTCATCTCTTTTCTCCTTCTTTCCGTTCGGCCCTTGGCTGGGGCGTTGGTTCGATGATGCCCTTTTGCCCGATTCGCTTTGAGCCAAGGCTGAACATCGCTGTCGGCGTTCGTTCAGCTTCGGTTGCCTGCCGTTCATCTTGCCGGCGCGCGGGCCTTCCCTTTCGGCGGCGACCCTTCTACCCCCGCGCCGATGCGTCGCCTGCTTCCCGCCACCCTGATCTTCCTGCTCCTCGGCCCGCTCCCGGGAACGGCGATGCGCTTTCCGGGCGTCGACGAAAGCCAGCGGGCTCTGGCGACTCCGGTGGACCTTGCGCCCGTCCGGTCGGGGTCGCTGCGCTTCGTTCGCGGGTGGCACCTGCAAAGTCCCAACAGCCACTTCGGCGGTTTTTCGGCGCTCGCGCGGCCTGCGCCGGGGCGCTATCTGCTGGTGTCGGACAATGGCTATGTGTCGCGGCTGGCCCTGTCGCCCGCCGGGGCGCTGACGGCGTTTCGCATCGATCCGCTGCCGTCGCCGCCCGGCAAGCGTCACCGCAAGCTGGCGGTCGACTATGAATCCTTCGCCTTCGATCCGGTCAGCGGCCGAAGCTGGGCGGGGCTGGAAAATGTCAACCAGATATGGCGTCTCGATCCGCGGCTGACGCGTGTCGAAGCGAAGGCCGCCTTGCCCGACTGGCCCTCGAACAGCGGGCCAGAGGCGCTGGTGCGCTTCGCCGACGGCCGGATCATCGTCTTCTCCGAACATGGCGGCGACGATCCGCGTGGCAGCGAGGCGGTCGTCTATCGCGGCGACCCGGCGGCCCCGAACCGCAAAGCCGTGCGCTTTTTCTACGACACCGGGGGTCGGGGGCGGGTCAGCGACGCGGCCCCGCTTCCCGACGGCCGGATCCTGCTTGTCCATCGCCGGCTCGGCTTCGATCCGGTGTTTACGACGATCCTCGCCGTCGTCGACCCGGCCGACATCGCGCCTGGCGCGGTGGTCCGGTCGGTGACGATCGGGCGCGTCCCGAGGGCGCTCGCCGACAATTTCGAGGGCGCCGCGGTCGCGGCCGAAGGCGGCAGGACCTGGCTGTGGCTGGTATCCGACAATAATTTCAACGTCTGGCAGCGCAGCCTGCTGCTCCAGTTCGAACTCGTCGGCCTGCCGCCGCGGCGAACGGCGGACGGCAATAAGGCGGCGCGCTGAGTCTCGCGGTCCCAAAACGGCTCCGGCCCGCTCCCCCACCCGGGCTCCCGATGCGCTATGCTATGGAAGGCCGAGTGGGGGAGCGGGCCGGAGCCGCACAAGGAATGGCGAATTACGCTGCCTTTTCGGCGAGCTTCTTCGCGACTTCCTTCTTCAGCTTGCGGGCATTCGCCGAAAGCTGCTCGTCGCCGGTCTTCATCAGCCAGTTGTCGAGGCCGCCATTATGCTCGACCGAGCGCAGGCCGTGGGTCGACACGCGCAGCTTCACGCCCTTGCCGAGCGCTTCCGACAGCAAGGTCACATTCTGCAGATTGGGCAGGAAGGTGCGCTTGGTCTTGTTGTTGGCGTGGCTGACATTGTGGCCAACCTGGCGACCCTTGCCGGTCAGTTCGCAAATGCGCGACATGGTTCTCGTCCTTACAAAATCTGGGCGGCGTGCCGGCTGGCGCGAAAGGCGCCGAAAAGACCGGGTGGGCCGGGAAAGGCGCGCGCTTATCGGCTTGCCGGGGATTCGTCAAGGCATTAGCGGGAAGATCATGGCTCTTTTCCCGCTCCCCGACCCGATGCGCCGCGCGCTCGATCTCGCGCGAATCGCCGCCGGTCGGGGCGAGGTGCCCGTCGGTGCGGTCATCGTCAAGGATGGCGAAATCATCGCCGAGGGGCACAACGCCCCGCGCGAATCGCACGACCCGACCGCGCATGCGGAGATCGTCGCGATTCGCGCCGCGGCGGCAAGGCTCGGCAGCGAGCGGCTCGACGGCTGCGACCTCCACGTCACGCTCGAACCCTGCGCGATGTGCGCGGGCGCCATCGCCCACGCGCGCATCGCGCGGCTCTATTACGGCGCCGACGATCCGAAGGGCGGCGCGGTCGCGCACGGTCCGCGCCTGTTCGCACAGCCGACGGTGCACCACCGGCCAGAGATCTATGACGGCATCGGGGCCGGCGAGTCCGCGGCGCTGCTCCGGGATTTTTTCGCGGCGCGGCGCTGAGCCGAGTCATAATCCCAATATCTGGTCGACCCATTGCGGAACCAGCACGGTCGCCGGCCCGTGGCGCGCCTCGTCGAACCAACGGCTGCCCTGGCTCGGCTCCATTTTGAGCTCCAGCGTCCTTGCCCCGGCCTGCCGCGCCTCGCGCACGAAGCCCGCGGCGGGATAGACCGCGCCCGAGGTGCCGATCGACACGAACAGGTCGGCGTGGTTCAACGCCGCATAGATGTCCTCCATCCGGTACGGCATCTCGCCGAACCAGACGACGTCGGGGCGCAGATGACCCGGCATGCCGCAGGCGGGGCAGGCTGGACGGTCGAACAGCGTTCCGGTCCAGCGGCTGCGCGTGTCGCACGCGGTGCACCAGGCGTTCAGATGCTCGCCGTGCATGTGGATCAGCCGCTTCGCGCCCGCACGCTCGTGCAGGTCGTCGACATTCTGCGTGACGATCAGCAGCTCGCCGGGCCATGCGGCGTCGAGACGCGCGAGCGCCGCGTGCGCGGCGTTCGGCTGCTTCGCCTGGATCGCCTCGCGCCGCGCATCGTAAAAGCGGTGGACCAGGTCGGGGTCGCGGGCAAAGGCCTCCGGGGTCGCAACATCCTCGACGCGATGTTGTTCCCACAACCCGCCGGCGTCGCGAAACGTGTCTATGCCGCTCTCGGCAGAAACGCCCGCGCCGGTCAGGACGACGATGTTCCGAATCGGGGACATGCGCCCTCTTATCCATGGCCGAGCGGCAAAGTCGAGACGCCGGCATCGCGCCAAGCCTCGACTCGGTTCGCCCGGCGGGTCTAAGGGGGGCGCGAAAGTGAGGGGACGCGTCATGACCAATATCGGCATCGTCGGCAGCCACGGCCGGATGGGCGTCGCGCTCGCCGCGGCGATCTCGGAAGCCGGGCAGCATCATCACGGCATCGACAAGGGCGGCAACGTCGCAAAGCTCGCGGAGCGCAGCGACGTGCTCGTCGACTTCTCCTCGCCCGCGGCGCTCGAGGCGACGCTCGACGCCTGCACCGCCGCGAAAAAGCCGATCGTGATCGGCACGACCGGGCTCGAGGAGCGCCACCATTATCTGATCGACGATGCCGCCAGGGAGATTGCGGTGCTGCAAACCGGCAATACCTCGCTCGGCGTCACCCTGCTCGCGCATCTGGTGCGCGAGGCCGCGGCGCGGCTCGATGCCGACTGGGATATCGAGATCCTCGAAATGCACCACGCGCGCAAGGTCGATGCGCCCAGCGGCACCGCGCTGCTGCTCGGCCAGGCGGCGGCCGAGGGGCGAGGAATCAATCTCGACCGCTGCTCCGAACGCAGCCGCGACGGCGTCACCGGCGCGCGCGGTCATGGCAAGATCGGCTTCGCGAGCCTGCGCGGTGGCACCGTCGCCGGCGACCATGACGTGATCTTCGCAGGGCCGGAGGAAATGCTGACGCTGTCGCACCGCGCCGAAAACCGCATGATCTTCGCGCGCGGCGCGGTAAAGGCGGCGCTGTGGCTCGTCCATCAGAAGCCGGGACGCTACACGATGGCGCAGGTGCTGGGACTGTAACGCTCGAAGAGCGTCGGGACGAAAATCCGCCTTGCCTTGGGTGGCCCTAACTGTATTATACACATAATACAGGAGTCATCGCATGTCCATCGTGTCGCCAGCCGCCGAAACCGCTCGCTATGTCGACAGCCTCGGGGCGGCCGCGCTGGCCCGGGCGGCAGCTTATACGGCTGGCGAGGAAGCGTTGATGATCGCGGGCGTCGCGGTGTCGATCTTCATTGCCTGGCTGATGATCCGGTTGCGCCTGCTCGACCGGATCGCGGCACGGATGACCGCGCGATCCTGGCTGGTGGCGACCTTCGCGATCGGCTTGGCCTTCTTTGTCGTCTCCGATGCGATCCGCCTGCCGTGGACGGTGTTCGTCAATTGGCAGCGCGAGCGTGACTATGGTCTGTCGAGCCAGCCGCTGGGCGATTTTCTGGGGCAGGCCGCGCTAAGCAGCCTGATTTCCGGTCTCTTCGGCGCGTTGTTCATTGTCGGCATCTATTGGTTGATCGGACGTGCGGGGCGGCGCTGGTGGCTGTGGGCGGGCGGGTTCACAGCGCTCGTGACGACCGCGATGCTGTTGCTGGCGCCGACGCTGATCGCGCCGCTTTTCAACGAATATGAGCCGGTGCCGCCGGGGCAGGTTCGCACCGCGCTCGAGGAGATCGCCGACCGGACGGGCATTCCCCACGACCATATCTATATGTACGACGGATCGCGCCAGTCGGACATCTTCACGGCCAATGTCGCCGGGATCGGGCCGTCGGCGCGCATTGCCATTTCCGACGTCGCGCTCGACAAGGCGTCGCTCGACGAGGTGAAGGTGGTCACCGCGCACGAAGCAGGCCATTATACGCTGGGCCATGTCTGGCGGCATATAGTAGTGCTCCCGCTGCTCGCCTTTCTGGTGCTCGCACTCATCGACCGGCTGTTCGCGCCGGCCGCGCGGTTGCTGGGTTCGTCTGCGGCGCTGGGCGATCCGGTCGGGCTGCCGGTGTTCATGGCGCTCGTTTCGTGCCTCAGCCTCCTCACGGTGCCTTTGGTCAACAGCCTGACCCGCATCGGCGAGGCGCAGGCCGATGCCTATGCGCTCGAAACGACCCGCCTGCCCGATGCGCTTGCGAGCGCCTTGCTCAAGACCGCCGAATACCGCTATCCGCGTCCACACCCGCTGCAGGAGGCGATCTTCTACAACCATCCCTCGGTTGAGAATCGCATTCGCGCGGCGATGGAATGGAAGGCGGCGCACCGTGGCGAAACAGCAGGCGAGCGGCCGGGGAATGACCCGCGCTGACATCTTCGAATTCTTCCGCCGCCTTGCCGAGCTGAACCCCGATCCCGAAACCGAGCTCGAATATGGCAATACTTATCAACTGCTCGTCGCGGTCGTGCTCTCGGCACAGGCGACCGACGTCGGGGTGAACAAGGCGACGCGGCGGCTGTTCGAGGCGGTGAAGACGCCCCAGGCGATGCTCGACCTCGGCGAAGCGGGCCTCAAGGACCACATCAAGACGATTGGCCTGTTCAACGCCAAGGCGAAGAATGTCATCGCGCTCAGCGCAATCCTCGTGCGCGATTATGGCGGAGAGGTGCCCGCCGACCGCGATGCGCTGGTCGAGCTGCCGGGCGTCGGGCGCAAGACCGCCAATGTCGTGATGAACTCGGCATTCGGGGCAGAGACTTTCGCGGTCGATACGCACATCTTTCGCGTCGGCAATCGCACCGGCCTCGCGCCGGGCAAGACGCCCCTCGCGGTCGAGAAACAGCTCGAAAAAAAGGTGCCGGGGCCGTTTCGCGTCGGCGCCCACCACTGGCTGATCCTCCACGGCCGCTACATCTGCAAGGCGCGCACCCCCGAATGCTGGCGCTGCCCGGTGGCGGACCTGTGCGCCTACAAGCCTAAGACACTGGCGCCGAAGGCGAAAAAGGCACCCGCCTGAATCCGGTCGCTCCGGCGCCGCGATTCGGCGCGCCGCAAACCGTGAAATCCGGCCTGAACATCGGGCGATTCGTCGCATAAATGCGGGCTTTTTCGGCGTACATCCTATGCAGCGAAACGTGGGGGGTAGCAGCCCGGCACGGCGCCAGGGGGCGCGGCCTGCAAGGCCGCGGCAACGCACGGCCGGCTGATGCCATCAAAGGAGTTACAGAATGCGTTTCGTTTCCAAAAGTCCAAAGGCGCTGATGCTGCTGGCCCTGCTCGCCGTCCCGGCGACGGGCAGTTGGGCGCAGGAGCAGCAGGACCAATCGCAGGACGACGTCATGGCCACCGTCTATGGTCAGGGGATGCCCGACCCGGCCGACATGGCCAAGGGGCCCGAGGTAGAAGGAATTATCTCCGCGCGCAGCGGCAACCAGATCCAGATCACCACCGCCGACGGCACTCGAACCGTCGTGGCCGTCGGCGATACGACCAGGATCCGGTCCAGCGGGGGTTTCCTTGGCCTCAATCGCGACAAGCTCGCCGCCGATGCGCTGATGAACGGCCTGCCGGTCTCGGTCGAGACACTCCAGTGGGACGGCGGGCTGCTCGCCAGCCAGATCGATCTCAAGAACAAGGATCTGAAAACCGCGTCGATGATCCAGAACGGCACCAACCAGCGGTTCGAGGTGCAGGAAGCCGCGACCGAGGCGCTGCGCGGCCGGATGGGCGATATCGACAAATATAATATCAAGGGCACGACCAATGTGAACTTCGACGTCGGCAAGGCGGTGCTGTCCGAACAGGCGAAGGCCGATCTGTGCGCGGCGGCGTCGCAGGCCGAAGGTACCGAAAACGCCCTGCTGCTCGTCGTCGGCTACACCGATTCGACCGGCAGCCAGGACTTCAACCAGCAGCTCAGCGAAAAGCGTGCGAGCCGCGTGGTCAACTACCTGCAACAGGCGTGCAAGTGGAAGCCCTATCGCATGCTGACGCCGACCGGCATGGCCGAAGCCGATCCGCTGGCCGACAACAGCACGCCCGAGGGCAAAGCGCAGAACCGCCGCGTCGCGGTGAACATCCTCGTCAGCAAGAGCGTCGACGGGATCTGATCCGGCCTGGGGGTGGGTGCGCCCACCCCCCTTCCGATCTCGATCGCCGGGCGGGACCGCCGGTCCGGCAGCGATTGTCGCTTGCCGATTGCGCGTGGCGCGGCATAGTCGCGCCATGCGCACATCCTACGCCCCGCTCGCTTTCGCCGCCGCCCTCCTGGCCGCCGCGCCCGTACACGCCAAGCCCGCCGATCCGGCCGCGGCGAAGCGGATTCTGATGGACAGCGTCGCGATCCCGACCGTCGCCGGGCGCGGCAAGGTGCCCGAACTGGCGGCCTATTATAAAAAGGTGCTGACCGCGGCGGGCTTCGCCGATGGCGATATCGTGATCACCCCGATCGGCGAAACCGCGACCTTCGCCGCGACGCTCAAGGGTTCGACCGACGCAAAGCCGATCCTGATGCTCGGCCATATGGACGTCGTCGAGGCCGATGCGAAGGACTGGACGCGCGATCCCTTCGTGCCCGTGGAAGAGGACGGCTATATCTTCGGCCGCGGGTCAGAGGATAACAAGTTCGACGTCGCGATGATGGTCGCGACGATGGCCCAGCTCAAGAAAGACGGCTTCAAGCCGAAGCGCACGATCATCCTGCTGCTCTCGGGCGACGAGGAAACCGCGATGGTGACGACGCGCGCGCTCGCCGCGAAATACACGGGCGCCGAAATGGCCTTGAACGGCGATGGCGGCGGCGGGCTGATCGGCGAGGACGGCACGGCGCAATACTACGGGCTGCAGGCGGGCGAGAAGACCTATGCCGATTTCACGCTCGAAGTGACCAATCCCGGCGGCCACAGCTCGCGCCCCGGCCCGATCAACGCGATCGTGCAATTGTCGAACGCGCTCGCAAAGGTCGGCGCCTATCATTTCAAGCCGCAGCAGAACGAGCTGACCAGGGCGGGGATGCCGATCGTCGCCGACCAGGTCGGCGGCGACATCGGCGCGGCGCTCAAGGCTTTTGCCGCCGACCCGGCCGACGCGGCGGCGATCGCGACGATCACCGCCGATCCCGAATATGTCGGGCAGATCGGGACGACCTGCGTGCCGACGCTGGTGAACGGCGGTCATGCCGAAAATGCGCTCCCGCAACGCGCGACCGCGAACATCAACTGCCGCATCTTCCCCGGCGTGCCGGTCGCGGCGGTGCGCGCCGAACTCGAAAAGGTCATCGCCGATCCCGCCGTGACCGTGAAGGACGATCCCGACGCGACCGCGAGCGATGCGTCGCCGCTGCGCGGCGACGTGGTCGCCGCGGTGACCAAGGCGGTGCACGCGCGCTTCCCCGGCATTCCGATCATCCCGTCGATGAGCGCCGGCGCGACCGACAGCCTGCATTTCCGCGCCGTCGGCGTGCCGAGCTATGGCGTCGCGGGCCTGTTTTCAAAGGCGAGCGACAGCTTCGCGCACGGGCTTAACGAACGCGTGCCCGTCGATGCCATCCCCGGTGCGCTCGCGCATTGGGACAGCCTGCTCAGGGATTTGTCGAAATAGGATAATGCTCCGGATCCCGTTCGCCCTGAGCTTGTCGAAGCGCCGTTCTTTTTCTTCGACGCCGCCAAAGAACAACGGTGCTTCGACAGGCTCAGCACAAACGGATTGGGGGAGGGGTAGCGGTCAGACCAAAGCCGCCACCGCGCGCTCGATCATCGCCGCTGCCGCCTCGGCGCCGAAGCTCGTCGCGTCGAGCGACAGCTCGAGCCACAGCCCGTCGACCATCGCGGTCAGCATGATCGCCAGCCGCGATGCGTCGGCTGCCCCGCACGCGGCCAGCAGATCGCCGAGGCGCGCACGGTATCCGGCATAGCTTGCCGCATGGATCGCCGCCATCCGCGCATCGCTGCGGGCGAGCGCCCAGAAGGCGGTCCACGCGCCGAGCAGATTGGGGTCGGTTACCGGCGGGCGGAAACTTGCGGTGAGATAAGCCCTCAATTGCGCGCGCGGGTCGGGTCCGGCGTCGGCGACCGCGGACGCGAAGACCGCGTCCATCCGATCGCTCGTCGCCTGATAGGTCGCGGCGACCAGATCGTCGATGCCGCCGAAATAATGGCGCAGCAGGCCGGGCGATACCCCGGCCCTTGCACAGATCGCGCGCACATTGGTGCGGGCCAGCCCCTGCTCGGCAAGCACAGCCGCGGTCGCCTCGATCAGGGCGGTGCGACGCGCATCGGCGCTCTCGCGCGTAAAGGCTTGGCGGGGGGCAGTCATGTTGTTATACGCATGTATAACAAGGACGGACTCATGGCAACGCTGCGCGACACCTTCGACACCATCGACCCCCTCGACGGCTGGTCGCTCCCGGCGTGGACCTACAGCGACCCCGATTTCTACGCTGCCGAAGTCGAGCGCATCTTCCGCCCGAGCTGGCAGGTCGTCTGCCACGACAGCGACATTGCGAACCCCGGCGACTGGCACAGCATCGACTATGTCGGCGAAAGCGTGATCCTGGTGCGCGGGACCGACGCGGTCGTGCGGGCCTTCACCAACGTCTGCCGCCACCGCGGCTCGCGCCTCGTCGACGGCGCGGCGGGCTGCGCCAGGAAGCTCGTCTGCCCCTATCACGCCTGGACCTATGACCTCGACGGCCGGCTGACCGGCGTTCCCGATTCGGCAAGCTATCCGACGCTCGACAAGGGCAAGGCGGGGCTCGCCCCGGTCGAGGCCGAACAATGGCGCGGCTTCTGGTTCGTCCGGCTCGCCGACGACGGCGGCCCGTCGGTCGCGGCGATGATGGCGCCCTATGAGGCGATGGTCGCCCCCTACCGCTTCGAGGAACTCGGCGCGCTGGGCCGCGTCACGCTGCGCCCGCGCGATGTGAACTGGAAGAATGTCGGCGACAATTATTCGGACGGCCTCCACATCCCCGTCGCGCACCCCGGCCTCACCCGGCTGTTCGGCAAAAGCTATGGAGTCGAAGCTCAGGAGCGCGTCGACCGCATGTGGGGCGACCTGATCGACCGGCCGTCGGCGAATTGGTCCGAGCGCCTGTACCAGCACTTGTTGCCGCCGGTGCCGCATCTGCCCGCCGATCGTCAGCGCCACTGGCTCTACTTCAAGCTGTGGCCGAACGTCGCCTTCGACATCTATCCCGACCAGGTCGATTTCATGCAGTGGCTGCCGACCGGCCCGACGAGCTGCCTGATCCGCGAAATTTCCTATGTGCTCCCCGACGCCTGTTCTGGAGAGTGGCGCCGCGAGATGCGCGCGGCGCGCTACCTCAACTGGCGTATCAACCGCCAGGTCAATGCCGAGGACACCGCGCTGATCACCCGCGTCCAGCAGGGGATGGCGTCGCGGAGCTTCTCGATGGGCCCCTTGAGCGACAAGGAGGTGTGCCTCAGGCATTTCTGCACGCGGATGCGCGACATCATTCCCGAGGCGCGGCTCGAACAGGCGCCGCCGGCGGGGTGGAGCCGATAGATCCCCCTCCCGCTTGCGGGAGGGGTTAGGGGGAGGGCCTGTGGCTCTCCATCATGGTTGAAGACGGGACAGGCCCTTCCCCGGCCCCTCCCGCAAGCGGGAGGGCAGAATGGACGATCTTCCAGTCGTCATCGTCGGCGGCGGTCCCGCCGGAATGGTCGCGGGGCTGCTCCTCGCACGCGCCGGGGTGCGCGTCACCGTGCTCGAAAAGCACAACGATTTCCTGCGCGATTTCCGCGGCGACACGGTGCACCCCTCGACGCTCGAGCTGTTCCACGAGATCGGACTGCTGGGCGAACTTCTGAAGCTGCCCCACGCGCGCTTCGACACCGCGACGCTCGATTTGCTCGGGCGGCGCTACACCGTCGCGACGCTCGCGCATCTGCCCGTCGCCGCGCCCTATATAGCGATGATGCCGCAGTGGGACCTGCTCGACTTCATCGCGCGCGAGGGGCGGAAATATCCGACCTTCGACCTGCGCATGTCGACCGAGGCGGCGGCGCCGAGCTTCGACAGCGCAGGTCGCGTCGGCGGCGTGACGCTGGCGAGCGGCGAGACGCTCGCCGCGCGGCTCGTCATTGCCGCCGACGGGCGCCGCTCGGTGCTGCGCGAGGCAGCGAAGCTGCCGCTCGAGGACCTTGGCGCGCCGATGGACGTGCTGTGGTTTCGCATCCCGATGCCGGGCGACACGCCGACCGACGTGCCGCTCGGCACGATCGATACGCGCGGCATGCTCGTCGCCATCCCGCGTTCGGGCTATTGGCAATGCGCGCGGATTATCGAGAAGGGCGGCTTCCCCGCGATCGAGGCGAAGGGCATTGACGCCTTCCGCGGCGATGTCGTCGCGCTCGTTCCGGGCTTCGGCGCCGGGATCGATGCGATCGCGAGCTTCGACGACGTAAAATTGCTCTCGGTCTCGCTCGACCGGCTGACGCGCTGGTCGCGCCCCGGCCTGCTCGCGATCGGCGACGCCGCGCATGCAATGTCGCCCGTCGGCGGGGTCGGGATCAACCTGGCGGTACAGGATGCGGTTGCTGCGGCGAACGTCCTCGCCGCACCGCTCGCGCGCGGCGCCGACCCCGATCCTTTGCTCCAGCGCGTGCAGGATCGCCGCTGGACCCCGACGGTGCGGATGCAGGCGCTTCAGCGCGCCGCGCATCTGCGCGTCATCGAGCCGGTGCTGCGCGGCGACGTGACCCGTGTGCCTTTAGCGATCAAGCTGCTCGACCGCGTGCCCGTGCTTCGCCGCATGCCGGGCCGCGTGATCGGCCTCGGCTTCGGCCGCCAACATGTCGAATCCCCGCTCGCCAAGGAGTTTCAATGAGCAAGCCCTATGACGCCGTGATCATCGGCGCCGGCCACAACGGTCTCGTCTGCGCCTTCTATCTCGCGCGCGCGGGGCTCAAGGTACGCATCGTCGAGGCGCGCGATGTCGTCGGCGGCGCCGCTGTGACCGAGGAATTCGCGCCGGGCTTCAGGAATTCGGTCGCGAGCTACACGGTCAGCCTGCTCCAGCCCAGGGTGATCGCCGACATGAAGCTCGCCGATCACGGCTATCGCGTGATCGAGCGGCCGATCAGCAATTTCCTGCCTCAGGAGGATGGCGGCTATCTGAAGCTCGGCGGCGGGCTCGAACGCACGAGGTCCGAGTTCCGCAAGTTCAGCCTGCACGACGCCGACGCGCTTCCGGCCTATTATGACGCGCTTGAAAATGTCGCCGAGCTGCTCCGCGATCTCGCGCTCAAGGTGCCGCCGAATATCGGCGAGGGGCTGCGCACATTGATCGATGGAGCGCGGCAGGGGCGGCGCTTCGCGGGGCTGAGCCTCGAACAACAGCGCGACGTGCTCGACCTGTTCACCAAGTCGGCGCGCACGATGCTCGACAGCTGGTTCGAAAGCGAGGCGGTCAAGGCCGCCTTCGGTTTCGACGCGGTCGTCGGCAACTATGCCTCGCCCGACACGCCGGGCAGCGCCTATGTCCTCCTTCACCACGTCTTCGGCGAGGTGAACGGCAAGAAAGGCGCATGGGGGCACAGCGTCGGCGGCATGGGGACCATCACGCAGATCATGGCGAAGGTCTGCGAAGCCGCGGGGGTCGAGATCAGCCTCGAAAGCCCGGTCGCGAAAGTGCTCGTCGACGGAGACAAGGCGGTCGGGGTCAAGCTCGCCAGCGGTGAAGAGATCGCCGCCGCTCGCGTCGTCGCCAATGTCGGGCCCAAGCTGCTGTACGAGCGGATGATGGACGCCGCCGACCTGCCCGTCGATTTCCAGCGCCGGATCAAGGGCTTCAAGGCGGGCAGCGGGACCTTCCGGATGAATGTCGCGCTGTCGGAACTGCCCAGATTCACCTGCTTGCCCGAACCCGGCGAGCATCACCAGTCGGGGATCATCCTGGCGCCGACGCTCGACTATATGGACCGCGCCTTCCTCGACGCGAAGCAATATGGCTGGTCGAAGGCGCCGATCGTCGAGATGCTGATCCCCTCGACCGTCGACGACAGCCTCGCCCCCGAAGGGTGCCACGTCGCGAGCCTCTTTTGCCAGCAGTTCGCGCCCGAGCTTCCGGGCGGACGCGACTGGGACGACGAGGAAGAAGCCGCCGCCGATACGATCATCGACACGGTCGAGACATATGCCCCGGGCTTCCGCGCGAGCATCGTCGGCAGCACGCGCCTGTCGCCCAAGGGACTCGAGCGCAAGTTCGGCCTTGTCGGCGGCGACATCATGCACGGCAATATGACGCTCGACCAGCTCTGGGCGGCGCGGCCCGTGCTCGGCAACGGCGGCTATCGTGGGCCGGTGAAGGGGCTCTACATGTGCGGAGCGGGCACGCACCCGGGCGGCGGCGTCACCGGCGCGCCGGGACACAATGCCGCGAACGTGATCCTACGCGATCGGGGGCTCTTCGCGCCGCGGTGGCGCTGAGCGCGTCCGCGTCCACCAATAGAGCGGCAGGCCCGCGGCCATAAGGACCAGGCTCATCGCGCTGACGTCGAGTCCTGCCCCCCACAAGGTCCACACCGCGTAGATCAGCCCGAGCGCCGCGACCGGCGTCGCGGTGCCGAGGCGCAGCGCCGCGCCCGCGCAGGCGAGATAGAGCCACAGCGTTACAGAGGTCGACAGGACGAGCATCATGTTGAACATCTCGCTCGTCGACTTGCTGTCGTTGAGGATCACGCAGACGGTCGCGATCGCGCTCGACAGGATCAGCGCGTTGGCGGGGGTGCCGTGGCTGTTCTCGCGCGCGAACCACGCCGGGAGCAGCCCCTGCCGTGCGAGCGCCGCAGGAAGCTCGGCCTGTACCAGCGTCCAGCCGTTCAACGTTCCGAGCGCGCTCACCGCGGCGAAGGCGGCGACGAACAAGGCGGGCTCGTGCGACCACCAGGTTTCGACGAACAGCGAGAAGGGGGCGTTCGATTTTGCGACCGCGTCCGCGGGCAGCATCAGGATGATCGCCGAACAGACGATCAGATAGAGCAGGCCCGTCGCCAAGGTCCCGATCATCGTCGCGCGCGGGATAGTGATCGCAGGGCGGTCGACCTTGTCGGCGGCGACGCTCGCCGATTCGAAACCGAGCAGCGCCCATAAGGTGAAGATCGCCGAGGCGCTGACCGTGGTCCACGACAGGCCTTCGGCGGGGAAAGGGGTAAGCGCGACCGGCCGGTCGCTGGCGAACGCCAACGGGATCAGCACGATCACGACCGCGAGCGGCACGAGCTTCACAGCCAGGGTGGCAATCTGAAAGCGCCCCGCCGCGCGCGCGCCGCGCCAGTTGATCGCGGTGACGATCCAGATCAGCGCGATCGTCGCGGCAGCCATATGGTCGGCGAGGGCGGGCACGAAAATCGAGAGGAAGCTGACCGATGCGACCGCCAGCGTGACGTTCGCGGTCCACACCGAAATCCAATAGGCCCAGCCGATCATGAAGCTCGGCACGCGGCCGAAGGCGCGCTCGACGAAGCCCGTGGGGCCGCCCGCTTCGGGAAAGGCGACGGTGAGCCGCGCGAGCACCGCCGCGAGCGCGAGCGCGCCGGCGATCGTCAGCGCCCAGCCCGCGACCGCATTCCAGCCGAAGGGCGCGAGGCTCGCGGGGAGCAGGAACACCCCCGACCCGATCATATTGCCCATGACCAGCGCGACGCACATCGCGAGGCCGAGCTTCCCGCGCGGCCCCGCCTCATGTGTCATCGGGTCATTCTGCGGGTTAGAAATCCTTGCTGACCTTTAATCCTATCAGGCGCGGGCGGATGACATTGTCATAAAAGACGCCGCCGGTCGAACTTACGCCGTCGGGGTCGCCGCAGATCGATTCGCCGCACTGGACCGCGCTGTTCACCACGCCTCGGCTGTCGAACAGGTTCGTTGCGAACAGTTCGGCGCTCCAGTCGTCGCTCTTCACGCCCAGGCTGATATCGGCAGTCGTATAGGCCTTGAAATCGCCGACGATCGCATTCTCGAACGAGCGCAAGTCCGACCGGCGTTTTCCGATGTGGTTGACCGCAAACTGGACATGGCCGTCGAACCCGCCGACGGGGAAGTCGTAGCGCGCAACCGCATTGCCCTTGAACTTGGCCGTAACGGGCAAGTGCGTGCCGCGCGGCGCCAACAGCGCATTGCCGGCGGTCGTGCAGTCGAAATCGTCATTGGCGATCAGGCAGAAATCGCGGCGGATCGTCGCGTCGTTATAGCTTGCGCCCAGATTCAGCGAGAAACCGCCCTGCCGGTAGTTCAGGTCGGCCTCGATCCCGCGAATGCGCGCGATGCCGGCATTGCGAATTTCGGTCAGGCCGTTGGCGCCAAGGAAGGAGAGCTGGATATTCTTCCAATCCTCCTGATAGACAGCTCCATTGAACCGCAGCGGTCCCCAGCTCGTCTTCCAACCGATTTCATAGTTGTCGAGCGTGTCGGGACCATAGGGCGGCAGTGTCCCGCGCCGGTTGATCCCGCCGGGGCGGAAACCGCGCGACCAGGTCGCATAGACAAGCGCGTCGTCACTGACCTTGTAGGTCAGGTTCAGCTTGTGGATGAAGTCGGTGTCCTTGGTTCGCTTGTCGAGATTGGTGCAGGGCGATCCGGCGACGACGGGCCCTGCAAAGCAGGCCGCTTCGCCAGTACGGCTCGAATAGCCCGCCGAGTAGCCAAAGAAGCCGACGAGGCTGTTGTCGAACTTGTAGAGACGTCCGCCGCCGGTCAGCGTCAGCTTGTCGGTGATGTCGAAGCTCAACTCGCCGAAGGCGGCATAGTCGCGGTCGACGCGCAGCTGTTGGGTCAGCCAGATGTCGCTGTCCGTGCCCGTGACGGTGATCGAATCGGCGATATCGTCGATGATATAATTCTGTTCGATATTGTGCGACTGGCGTTGCCAGAAGACGCCGCCGATGAAGCGCACCCGCGCATCGGCGGGCGACGCGATGCGCGCTTCGAAGAAGCTCTTCTTGTAGCGGTCGATACCGTGGATATATTGGTTCGGGCTGACAAGATCGCCGTTGTTGTCATAGAAATAAGCGCCATAGCCATAGAGCGCATCATAGAAATAGGCATAGTCGGAATAGTCGCTGTCGACCACGGTCTTGCGGCGCAGGTGCCCGCCCGTGACGGTCAGGTCCCAGTTGCCGACCTTTCCCTCGATGGTGAGCGCGGCCTGCAGCCACTTATCCTCGCTGTCCTCGGGATTGTACTGGACCGTCTGCAGGTCCTTGGACACCGCGGAGCTACGCTCTTGCGCGAAACTGCCATTGGCTTTCTGGATCTGGCCCATGACAGTGGGACGCAGCGTCCAGTCGTCATCGAGTTCGATCCCGAGCGCGAGGCGAGCGCCATAGGTGTCGACGTCGTTGTAATCGTCTTTCACATAGGCGGCATTGTCCTGCGTTGCCGCAGCGGTGCCCTGTTCGTCGGCGAGCGACGGGTAGACGCGGCTGCCCGGGATATTGTCGATATAGCCGCCATCGTGGCGATACCAGCCGACGAGTCGGAGCGCGGCGCTGTCGCTGATCTTCGCGTTGACGAACCCCTCGGCGACGCCGCCGATGTCGCCGTGCGCGACGCTATTGAGCTCGAGTCCCATCGAGCCATAGGTGCCGCTGGTGTCGGGCTTGTTCGTGACGAGCTTGATCGTGCCCGCCATCGAGCTGGCGCCATAAAGCGTGCCCTGCGGCCCCGCGAGCGCCTCGACGCGCGCCAGGTCATAGGCGTGGATGTCGAGCGCGCCCTGGATCGTCGTGATCGGCATTTCGTCGAGATAGGTGCCGACGGTCGGCAGCGACGCCGAATGGTTGGCGTTCTCGCCGCTCGCGACGCCGCGGAAATAGACCTGGCTGAAGCCGGGGCCGAGCGTCTGGATCGTCACCGACGGCAGGAATTTTACGACGTCCTGGAATTCCTTGACCTGCAGCTCGTTGAGCTTCTCGGTGCCCAGCGCGGTGATCGCCATCGGCACATCTTGCAGATTCTGTTCGCGCTTCGACGCGGTGACGACGATGTCGTCGTCCTTGTCGCCATTCGCCTGCTGCGCAAAGGCCGCGCCCGTCGTGCAGAGCATCGTGCTCGCCAGCAGGACCGCACCGCTTTTTACTACCACTGCCCCTAACGTACGCATGAGACCCCCCTCACATGACAGCTATGTGACGCCAGAATGACGCGATGCAGCATAAGCGCAAGCATCTTTGCCTGTTGCCAGCCTCCGTTGGTCGAAAATGTCGGCTGCTGTTGCCGAAAGGCAACGAATGGACGCGGTGGTCAGCCAAAGCCGTCCGGCACGGCGGGATAGGCATCGAGCACCGGTCCTAGCGCCTCGCGAAGCGGGCCGAGCCATGCGTCGTAGCGCCGCCACTGGTCGACCCCGTCGCGGTTGATGGGCCGGCGCACCTGCTCGCTCGACGCGGTTCGCACCGCCCGGGCATTGGCATGGAAGGCGAGGCACGCGTCCTCGAACGGCAGGTCCAGAAAGGCGAGCATCGCGCGAACCTCGCCTTCGGGATCGTCGAGCAGGGCTTCGTGGATCACACGGTGTACGCGGCCCGGCTGTACCGCGTCGACATGCGCCATCAATCGCACATAATCGCGGTAATAGGCGCCCATGCTCTCCAGGCCATAGCTGAACGCCTGCCCTTTCGCATAATGCTGTCGGAAATTGGACCAACAGCAATCGAGCGGGTGCCGCCGGGCATCGATGATCCTCGCATTCGGCAGGATCAGGCGGATCAGCGGAACGTACAGCCAGTTGTTCGGCAGCTTGTCGAGATAGAAGGGTTCGCCGGTCCTGCGCTGCACCTGCGTGCGCCGCAAGAAGGCCCGCCCCATTTCGGCAAGCTTGTCGGCCGGCGCCTCCGCAAGCGCCTGGACCCAGTGCCGCCCCTCGCCTTTGGCTTCGCGTCCCAGGCCGAGTGCCAATGCCGGGATGTCGGGAAGCTCCATCGTTCCTTCGATCGACGAATGGCTCGCCAGTATCTGCTCGATCAGGGTCGAGCCGGCGCGCGGCATGCCGAGAATGAAGACGGGGTCCGGCGCGGGATCGCCCGCACCGTCGCGCGCCGCGAAGAATTCGGGGGTGCAGGTCGCGATCGCCGCGTCGACGATGGCTCGCGTTTCGGCGGCGTCATAGCCGAGCTGCTCCGCGCGGATCGCATTGCCCGCGGCAAAATGGCGAAAGGCGGGTTCGGCTTCGCCGGCATCGTCATAGGCCTTTCCAAGCGCGAAATGCAGGTGCAGCCGATCGTCGGCGCGCGCGTCACCGTCAGGTTCTGCGGCGGCAAGTGCCGTCTCCATTGCGGCACGGTCACCCGAATCGAAGCGAAGTGTCTTCAGGTTGGCGAGGCTCCACCAAAGCTCGCCCAACCCCGGATCGACGGCGAGCGCGTGGCGATAGGCCGCGATGCTGTCGCTCTGCCGGCCCACCGTCTTGAGCATATGGCCATAGCTCATCCAGAGCTTGGCGTGCGCCGGGAAGCGGGCTGTCAAGCTTTCATAGAGTGCGATCGCCTCGTCATATCCGCCGATCCGCCCGAGCGCCGCGGCTTTCAGGTTTGCGTACGCGGGATTGTCCGGATCGCCCTCCAGCACCGCGTCCAGTGTCTCGGCCGCTTCGGCATAGCGATTCTGCTTGTAATATACGGTGGCGAGGTTCGCGCGCGCCGCGCCGAAGCCCGGTGCCAGATCCAGTGCGCGCGTCAGCAATTTTTCGGCATCGCCATAGCGGCCGATACGGCCGGCGAGTTCGGCGAGCATGCGGATCGCCGCGACGTCGGTCGCATCCTGCTTCAGCCGGGCCCGCAGCGCGGCTTCGGCATCGGGCAGGCGATTTTCGGCCAGTGCCAGCGCCGCGTCGATCATCGCGGGGTCGTGGATTGCCGCGCCGACCGCGGCGAGCGAGGCGGCCTGCGCCTCGGTCTCCTGCCCAAGGGCCCGCAGGGCATGCGCGGCAAGGCGATGCGCTTCGGCTGCCATCGGCGCGGTCTCGACGATCGCGCGCGCCCGGGCCAGCGCGAGCCCCGGCTCCTCGCGCAACAGCTGGCGGGCGTTGGCGAGTGCGTCTTCGATCGAAACCGTCGCCATGCCCGCGCCGCTCACGCCTTCGATCGCGCCCGTGCGACCGCCCGCTTCAGCGTGTCGTAGCCGACCTGACCTTGCAGCAACTGGTCGCCGACAACCCAGGTCGGGGTCGCATTGAGCTGGAGCTGGCTTGCGATCGCCAGATTATTGTCGAGTTCGCGCTGGAACAGCGCCTCGTTCGCGGTTGCATCGGCGCTACCGTCCGTAACCACGCCGGCCTTGGCCGCCGCCGCCGAAATCGCCGCGGGCGACAGCGAAGATGCCGCGAACATCGCGTGGTGAAAGGCGTCATATCGGCCCTGGCGCGCGGCGGCGAGCGCCATCAGCGCGGCATCGCGGCTCTGCGGCGCGATGATCGGCAGCTCGCGGAACACGACTTTCAGGCGCTTGTCCTCGCGGATCAGCCGGTCGACGTCGGACACGCTCGCGCGGCAGAAGCCGCAGGCATAGTCGGTAAAGACGACGAGCGTGACGTCGCCGTCGGCATTCCCAGCCCACGCCCCGGCATAGGGCTTTTCAAGCGCGGGACGGATCGCGTCGATCGCTTTGGCCATTTCGCGGTCGCGCTGGGCTTCCAGCGCTTCGGGAATGATCTGCGGGTTTGCCTTGATATAATCGGCGACGACGGTCTCGACCTCGCTCCTGCTCATCCCGCCGCCGAAACGGCCGCCGAGCCAGAAGGCCACGCCGATCATCGCGAGCGCGCCGATCCCTGCCAGCCACAGCCGGGCTTTGCGATCGTCCATCATCCCCCTCTCGATTCGTTGCGGCGGCGGTGCGGCCATGGCTTTCGCGCGAGGCGGCGTCGCGGCCTTCGGTGCGGGCGGAACGTGCGGCGTGCGGTCGTCTTCGACCGCAGCGAATGCCGGCGCGCTTTCGGCGGGCGGCGGGGTGTCGGCGAACAGCGGCAAATCCGGCGCCGCCGGCTTGCTGGCGCGGGCTTCGGCTTCCTCGCGCGCAAGTAGCTGCTCCAGGCCCGACGGCGGCGGGGGCGGGGGGGCGCCCGGCGTCGGCCGCAGCTTCGTCGCGGCCTCGCCAAGTCCGTCCTTGCCCGCCTTTGCGGCTTGGCCGATTCCGGCTTTTGCCTTGTCGGCGACCTCGCCGATACCGCGCCCGGCTTCGCTCGACAGTCGGGCGACCTTGTCGCCGAGCGCCATCTTTTCCCACGCCTGGCCGCTGGCGCCCGCCGCCGCGCGTCCGGCTTTCGCCGACCCGCGACCCACCGCGCGCGCGCCGCGGGACAGGGCAGCGGCCGATGCAGCGGCCATCTTGCGCGTCCGGCGCGGGATTTCCATCGCCTCGACACGCGCGGGGATATCGGCGCGTTCGCCGGCGCGGATCGTCCAGTCGGCAAAAGCCCCGGCACTGCGCCGCAGCGCGGACCATGCGCGCGCGGCGCCATCCTTCACCTGTCCCGACCGGGGCTGCCGCGCGGGCGGTGGGGCGTCGGCCGGATAGCGCGACAGATCGATTCCGACGGGCGGCTCTTCTTTGGGCTTGGCCAGTCCCTCGTCGGGGCGCGGCGCAGCCCCCGGCGTTGGCGCCGGATCGCGCAGCCACGGCTGGTAATAATCGTCTTTCCTGTCGGTCACTTGTCGCCCTTGTGCATCGCATGGTCTGCGATGCGTCCCCGCGTTTCCCGCACGAATCTAGCGTCGTTTGCGCGTGCGTTCCACCTCCGCGCGCGCAACCATCGAAATATCCTGTGCACGAATCCAGTCGGGGCTGCCTTGCGGGAGGCCCTGCATCGCCAATTCGGCATTACGCAGCGCGAGCCCCGGCTGTCCACCCTCCAGGCTATAGCGTTCGGCCGAAGCGAGTGCCGCCCGCGCCTGATCGCCCTTGGCGGCATAGACGATGCCGAGCTGGTACCAGGCGAAGGGATTCTCGTTGTCGAGCGCGACCGCGGTCTTCAGCACTTTTTCGGCTTCGGCGAAATTCTCGGGATTTTCGGTGGCGATCAGGGCGTGGCCCAGCGTCGCGGCGATCAGCGGCGCCGAATGCGATTTGGCGACCGCCTCGCGCAGGGGCGGGATGGCATCCTTGGGCCGTCCGGACTCGAGCAGCACCTGGCCTTCGAGTTCCAGGAAATAGGGATCATGGGGATCGACCTTCAGCAGCGCGTCGACCTCGTCGAGAGCCTTTTGCGGATAGGCGCCCTTGTGCCAGGCATAGGCGCGCGCATAGTGCGCCGGGATGCTGTTGTCGCTTTCGGGATAGTCGCGCAGCGTCTTTGCCGGCTCGGCAATATAGCCGACGAGCTTCGCCTTCACCCGCTGGAACCGGCGTTCCAGATCGGGGTCGTTGGGCTTGTCCCACGCCGGGTCGGCGACATAGCCGTCGCGCAGCGCCTGGATCCGGTCGCCCGACAAGGGGTGGGTGCGGCTGTAGGTCGCGTCGTCGTCCTGGCTTACCGCATAGCGGAATTCCAGATTCTGCAATTTCTTGAAAAAGGCCAGGCTGCCGCGTCCGCTGATCCCGGCTTTCGACAGATATTGCGCGCCCGCTGCGTCGGCGGTCGCTTCCTGCACCCGGGTAAAGGCCAGGAACTTGCCGAGCGCGGCCTGCTGCCCCGCCATCATCACGCCCATACCCGCTTCGCCGCCGCCGGCAGCCATCGCCGCGGCGCCGAGCAGCAGGCTGAGCAGCGAAATGCCCGTCGCCGCCTTTGCTCCCTCGTTCACGCGGATCGCGTGGCCACCCATGATGTGCCCCAACTCGTGCGCGAGCACGCCCTGAACCTCGTTCGCGGTGTCGGCGGCCTCGATCAGCCCGCTGTGGACATAGATATCCTGGCTGCCCGCGACGAAGGCGTTGATGCTGCGGTCGCTAAGCAGGTGGACGCGCACCTGCCCGGGCCGAAGTCCCGCGGCGACGGTGAGCGGGTCCATCATGTCCTGGAGCAGCGCTTCGGTTTCGGCATCGCGCAGGATCGATTGCGCAAGCACCGGACGCACCGCGACCGCGAGCAACACGACGAGGGTGAGGAAAAGCCGCGCGAGCGGGCGCAGGGCATCACCCCCGTGCAGGAAGCGCGGCTGGAAGGTCCGGGTCATCGACACCGGTCTTGCACCCCGCGCCTGAACCGCGACTGAAGCCGGGCGGCGTCGGTCGCGGTCGGGCGCGGGAGGGCAAGCGTCCCGGTCATCGCGGCATCAATTGCCGAACGTGCGCTGCCACCAGCCGCGGCGCGGTTCGCCCGTTGCGTCGTCGGTGTCCCCTTCGGCCGGCTCGGTTTCGGCCGGCGCGGCGTCGACCGGGGTCGCTTCGGCGGCAGCGGGCTCGGCCTTGCGGCGGCGACTGCGTGCGGGCGCCTTGGCGGGTTTGGCTTCGGGCTCGGCGTCCGCTTCGACCGCCTCGACGGCAGGCGCTTCGGCGGCGGCGGCCTTCTTGCGGCTCGCGCGCTTCTTCGGTGCGGGCTTCGCCTCGGGCTCGGCGTCGTTCGCGGCGTCGGCAGGAGTGTCCGTCGCTTCGGCCTCGGCCGCTTCGGCGGCAGCCTTGGTCTTGCGCGGGGCGCGCTTGCGCTTCGGCTTTTCCTCGGCGGCGGGTTCAGCCTCGGGTGCTTCGGCAGTTTCGGCCTCGGCGACGGCTTCGGCGGGCGCTTCCGTCGCCGCTTCGGCCTCGGCCTCTTCGCTCTTCTTGCGGCGTCCGCCGCGACGGCGCTTCGGCTTCTCGTCCGCCGGGGCTTCGGCTTCTGCCTCTACGATCGCGGGAGCCTCTTCGGCGTCGGCCGTATCGTCACCCTGGTCGGAGTCTTCGGCATCGGCCGCTTCGCCGGCTTCGCTGCCCTCTTCGTCACGGCGGCCACGGCGCCCACGGCGGCGGCGGCGGCGGCGTTTGCGGCCTCCCCCTTCGCCGTCACCGTCGCTATCTTCGCTTTCGCTACGCGCCGGACGTTCGGCGGCCTCTTCTTCCTCTTCGTCTTCTTCTTCGACGATATCGTCATCCTCGTCCTCGGTCAGCTCGATCGGGGCGAAACTGCGGCGCTGGGTCGGGGGCGGGCCGCCGACTTCGATCGCCATGCGCGCGCCTTCGGTTTCGCCGTCGGGCAGGATTTCGACCGAGACGCCGTACAGCTCCTCGATCTCGCGCAGTTCGCGGCGCTTTTCGTTGAGGAGGTAGAAGGTCGCCTCCTGGCTCGCGCGCAGGATGATCTTGCTGCCCTTGCCGCGCGCGGCTTCCTCTTCGATCAGGCGGAGCGCGCTGAGCCCCGCCGACGAGGCGGTGCGGACGAGGCCCGTGCCCTCGCAATGCGGGCACGGCCGCGTCGAGGCTTCGAGCACGCCGGTGCGCAGCCGCTGGCGGCTCATCTCCATCAGGCCAAAGCCCGAGATGCGGCCGATCTGGATGCGGGCGCGGTCGTTCTTCAGCGCTTCCTTCATCGCGCGCTCGACCTTGCGGACGTTCGAGCCGTGATCCATGTCGATGAAGTCGATCACGACCAGCCCGGCCATGTCGCGCAGGCGCAGCTGGCGCGCAATCTCGTGCGCGGCTTCCAAATTGGTGCTGAGCGCGGTCTGCTCGATATTATGTTCGCGCGTCGACCGGCCCGAGTTGATGTCGATCGACACCAGGGCTTCGGTCGGGTTGATGACCAGATAGCCGCCCGATTTGAGCTGCACCACGGGGTTGAGCATCCCCGCAAGCTGGTCCTCGACGCCATAGCGCTGATAGAGCGAGACCGGGTCGGCATATTGCTTCACGCGCCGCGCGTGGCTGGGCATCAGCAGTTTCATGAACTGCTTCGCCGCCTTGTAGCCCTCCTCGCCCTCGACGAGCACTTCCTCGATGTCGCGGTGATAGATGTCGCGGATCGCGCGCTTGACGAGGTCGCTGTCCGAATGGATCAGCGCCGGCGCGCTGGACCCCAGCGTGTTTTCGCGGATCTCGTCCCACAGCCGCGCGAGATAGTCGAAGTCGCGCTTGATCTCGGTCTTGGTGCGGCTCATCCCGGCGGTGCGGACGATGCACCCCATCGACGGCGGCAAGTTCATCTCGTCGATGATCGCCTTCAGCTTGCGGCGGTCGGCGCCGTTCGAAATCTTGCGGCTGATCCCGCCGCCGTGCATCGTGTTCGGCATCAGGACGCAATAGCGGCCGGCAAGCGACAGATAGGTGGTCAGCGCGGCGCCCTTGTTGCCGCGCTCTTCCTTGACGACCTGCACCAGCATCACCTGGCGGCGGCGAATGACGTCCTGGATCTTGTATCGGCGGCGCAGCGACATGCGGCTTTCGCCATTGTCGTCGTCGCGGCGCCCGCGTCCGCGGCCCTTGCGGCCCCGCCCGCGCCCGCGCCCGCGTCCGCGGCGATCGTCCTTGGCCTCTTCGGCATCGTCGCCTTCGTCGCCCTGGGACTCGCCGTCGCCTTCGCCGGCGTCTTCCTCGCCGTCCTCGCCGACCGTGACCGGGGCGGGAGCGTCGCCATTTTCGTCCTCATGGCCCTCGACCTCGGCGACATCGCCTTCGAGTTCGTCGAGATCCTCCTCGGCGCGCATCGCGGCCTCGGCGGCGTGTTCGGCCTCTTCGCGCAGCAGTGCGTCGCGGTCTTCCTTCGGAATCTGGTAATAGTCGGGGTGGATTTCGCTGAAGGCCAGGAAGCCGTGGCGGTTGCCGCCATATTCGACGAACGCCGCCTGCAGCGACGGTTCGACGCGGGTGACCTTGGCCAGATAGATATTGCCCTTGAGCTGTTTGTGCTCGGCGGACTCGAAATCAAACTCCTCGATGCGGTTTCCCTTGGTGACGGCGACCCGGGTTTCTTCCCGGTGACGCGCGT
Organism: Sphingopyxis sp. CR5; assembly: GCF_059693785.1. Classification (NCBI taxonomy): domain Bacteria; kingdom Pseudomonadati; phylum Pseudomonadota; class Alphaproteobacteria; order Sphingomonadales; family Sphingopyxidaceae; genus Sphingopyxis; species Sphingopyxis sp. CR5. Next base: position 29,834 of record NZ_JCATIE010000003.1, read on the forward strand.
CGATCAACATACGCGTGGTCATTATTATCACTCCAGGCGCGCCGCGGCGCGCCAAACAAAAAGGCCGCAGACGCCCGGGACGGGCGGATGCGGTCGATAGGGTTCGAACGGAAAAAGACGTTATTGCCGCGCGGGGCCCGCGTCCGGTGCTGGACGCGCATGCGGTCCTCCGCCGCGACAAGCGCGGGGGCAAAGGCGCCCGCGTCGCGGAAAGAAGAGGGCATGGCAAGCCTCATGCGGCATCAACCTGTTTCGGGGCGACCGGAGGGCGGGGCGGTCCATCGGAGCGTCCGCCGCCCGGTCATCCGGGTGGACTGGCGGCTTGTCCGCCCATCCTGTCCGGCGCCGGGGTGCGCGATCCGCGATTCGGCGGGACCGGGCCTTCCCCTCGTAAGGCCGGACGGCGGATTGGACGCCGTCAGTGGTCGCGGTGCTAGCATCGGTATGGACCCACGGCAACCTCAACCACCGCAATAAGATAGGATGGAGGGGATGTGTTGCAATCCCGCCGCGTTCCCGCGCGGTGCCGAAACATGCTGAAGGCTCGGTTAACCTTGCCGGTTGACCGGCATTTGACACCCGATGGCTAACAGGCGGTTCATCGTCTTTCGCGGCCGGGGGCTTCATGATTTCGAATAAGCACTGGACCATCGCGCCCGCCGGGCGGCATAGTCGCGTCATGGGTCTGCTCTTTGTCCTGTTGGCGGCGTGGCTTTACGCGCCCCTGGCTCACGCGGGCCAGGTCGGCGCTGTCGAGGTGGGCGAGGGGCGTGTCGTGGTCCGCTTCGACGGCCTGGTGGCGAGTGCCTCGACCTTCCTGCTTGCCGGTCCCGACCGCATTGCCCTTGATATCGCCGGCGCGCAGGCGGGGGCGTCGGCAGGCGGCCGCGGCGTCGTGCAGGCGGTACGCCAGGGGCAGCGCGATCCGGCCACCGCGCGGATCGTGCTCGATCTGGCGCAGCCCGCCCTGGTGTCGGATCCGCGCTTTGCCGACGACGGCCGCAGCCTGTCGTTCAACCTGCGCCCGGTGTCCGCCGACGAATTCGCGCGCGCCGCCCGCACGCCGCGGATCGAACTTCAACCCCCCGCGGCTTTCCGCGCCAAGCCGCCGCAGAAGCGGTACAGCGTCACCGTGCCGATCGGGCAGCCGAAACCCGCGCTGCCGCTGCCGAAGGTCGAGGGTCCCGACAATGATCGCCTGCCGCTGGTCGTGGTCGACGCCGGGCATGGCGGCCACGATCCGGGCGCGATTTCGCCGCATAGCGGGCGGCGCGAAAAGGACATCACGCTCGCGCTCGCGCGCGCGGTGCGCGATCAGCTCGTCGCGAGCGGCCGGGTGCGCGTGGCGCTCACCCGCTCGGACGACCGCTATCTGATGCTCGAGGAACGCTATGGCATCGCGCGGCGGCTGAAGGCCGACCTCTTCATCTCGATCCATGCCGATTCGGCGGAGAATGAAGACGCGCACGGTGCGTCGATCTACACGCTCTCCGAAGTCGCCTCGGACCGCGAGGCCGCGAAGCTGGCCGCGCGCGAGAACAAGGCGAATATCATCAACGGCGTCGATCTGGGCGCGCACGACGGCGACGTGTCGTCGATCCTGCTCGACCTGACCCAGCGCGAAACGATGAATGTCGCATCCGACTTTGCCCGCCTGCTCCAGCGCGAGGCGTCGGACCAGGTGCATTTCCGGACCGATGCGCACCGCTTCGCTTCCTTCGTCGTCCTCAAGGCGCCCGATACGCCGTCGGTGCTTTTCGAAACGGGGTTCATCTCGAACCAGGACGACGCCGACTTCCTGGCCTCGAAAGCCGGGCAGCAAAGGATCGCCCAGGGGGTGCGCAAGGCGGTGCAACTCCACTTCGCCCGCCAGATCGCGGCGGTGGCGCGCTAAAGGTTTGCGGCGGTTTCGGGGTGGCCTGTTGCCCTTGCCGTCTTCAGGCATGGTGGGCGGGTCCGCGTCGTCGTTTCAAAGTTCAGTAAAGGTCAGCCTTATGCGGCCGTCGATGGGTCGCGTTCGGTGAACCGTGACCGCTTTGCCGACTTGCCGGAAGAGCCGGGACGAAGGCTGGCACAGCCGAACAATGTAGGACAGCGGTTTTTGCGGCGGAGGTCCGATTTGGGGTGGGACGCGGACTGTCCCCTATCCGTCATCCCGGCGCAGGCCGGGATCTCAAGCTAGCGGATTTCGGCACCGGCGAGATCCCGGCCTTCGCCGGGATGACGATGAGGTAAAGGTCCACCTCCGGTCGCAAGCGGCCACTCCGCAAAAGTTAGTCTTGACTAACTTTTCTCACGCCGCCAGCTTCCTGCCTCTGACGGCGGGAGGGGCGCATGGCCTGGAGCAACTGGTCGGGTAGCGTGCGCGCATCGGCGGCGGTGGTGCGGCCGCGCGATGAAGGCGAACTCGCCGCGGTCGTCCGCGATGCCGGCAAGGTGCGCGCGGTCGGGGCCGGGCACAGCTTCATGCCGCTTTGCGAATCGCAGGCCCTCATCGTCGATCTGACCGACATGGCGGGCAGGCTCGCCATCGCGCCCGACCGCCGCTCGGCGCGCATTCCGGCAGGCTGGAGCATCAAGCGGCTGACCGCGGCGCTGTGGGACGAAGGGCTCGCGCTCGCCAACCAGGGCGACGTCAATCCGCAGTCGCTTGCGGGCGCGATGGCGACGGGTACGCACGGCACGGGGGTGACCCTCGGCTCGCTGTCGACCTTCGCACGCGGCTTCCGGCTGATCGGCGCCGACGGCGAAGCGCGGTGGTGCGACCGGCAGACGAATCCCGATTTGTTCGAGGCGCAGCGGCTGTCGCTCGGCCTGTTCGGCATCGCGACCGAGATCGACGTCGATGTCGTCCCCGCCTTCCACCTCGCCGAGCGGATCGAGAAAAGGCGCTGGTCCGACGTGCGCGAAAGCTATGACGAACTCGCCGATCAGCATCGCCACATCGAATTCTGGATCTTCCCGCACGCCGACGCCGTCATCCTGAAGACGCTGACGCCGTGCGACCCGTGCGACGCGCCCGCCTCGACCAGCGACGTCGACGAGGCGACGTTTCGCCGCGTCCTCGACATCGCAGCGAAGCTGCCGTTTCTGACCCCCTTTCTCCAGCGGTTGATGATGCGCACGCGCTTCGACGGGGAGCGCCGCGGCCCCGCGCACGCGATCTTCCCGTCCGACCGCACGGTCCGTTTCGAGGAGATGGAATATGAGCTGCCGCGCGGGGCGGGGCTCGCCGCGCTCGATGAGGTGATCGGCTGGATTCGCGCGAAGCGCCTGCCCGTCGCCTTTCCGTTCGAATATCGCACCGTCGCCGCCGACGACATCTGGATGAGCCCGATGAACGCGGGGCCGGTCGCCGCCATCTCTATGCACCAATATGCGAAGATGCCGTGGGCCGGGCATTTTGCCGGCGCCGAGGCGATCTTCCGCGCGCATGGCGGGCGGCCGCACTGGGCGAAGCGCCACACGCTGACCCGCGCCGACGTCGATGCGCTCTATCCGATGGCCGAACGCTATCGCGCGGTGCGCCGCGCCGCCGACCCGTCGGGCACATTCCTTAATCCCCATCTGGAGGCGCTGTTTTCATGACCGACGATCTGACGCTGCACGCCCATCTGATCGGTCGGCAAGGCTCGCGCGCCGACCTTAACACGCCGGTGCTGGTCGTCGACGAAGGCGCGCTCGATCGCAATATCGCGGCGATGGCGGCGCTGGCGAAGGCGCGCGGCGTCGACCTGCGCCCGCATGCCAAGACGCACAAGAGCGTCGACATCGCGCGGCGCCAGGTCGCCGCTGGCGCGATCGGCGTCTGCTGCGCCAAGATCGGCGAGGCCGAGGTGCTGGCCGATGGCGGCATCGCCGGGATATTGATCACCTCGCCGGTCGCCGCCCCGCGCGCGATCGAGCGGCTCGCCGCGCTCGCGGCCCGTGCCGACGGGCTGATGGCGGTGGTCGACCATCCCGCGGTCGCAGCGCGGCTCGACGCGGCGCTCGGGCAGGTGCGCGCGCGGCTCGACGTCATCATCGACATCGACCCCGGCATCGCGCGCACCGGCGTCGTATCGGCCGAAAAGGCGGTCGCGCTCGCGCAGGCGATCGCCGACCTGCCGAATATCACCTGGCGCGGCGTGCAATATTATTGCGGGTCGCAGCAGCATATCGAGGATTATGCCGAACGCCGCGCCGCTATCGTCGAGCGCACGCAATATCTGGAAAGCGTCATCGCCGCGCTGACCGACGCGGGCTTCGCGCCCGGAATCGTTACCGGATCGGGCACCGGCACGCACCGCATCGACCTCGACCTCGGCGTCTTTACCGAGCTTCAGGCGGGCAGCTATGTCTTCATGGACAAGCAATATCTCGATTGCGACCTCACCGGCGACGGCAGCACGCCGTTTGAAACCGCGCTCGGCGTCGATGCGCGGGTGGTGAGCGCCAACCATTCGGGGCTCGTTACCATCGACGCGGGGTTCAAGTCGCTGTCGACCGACGGCGGAGTGGCTGTGGTGCGGCGCGGAGCGCCCGGGGACGCCGTCTTCGCTTTCATGGGCGACGAACATGCCGCGCTGGTCGCGCCGGGGATCGGCAAGGCGCTCGCGCCCGGCGATCCGGTGACGCTCACCGTTCCGCATTGTGATCCGACGGTCAATCTCTATGACCACTACCATGTCGTCGACGGCGACACGCTCGTCGCGATCTGGCCGGTCGGTGCGCGCGGCCGGGCGCGATGAAGCCGCCACCGAAGCAGGCGCGGGCCGCGGCGACGCGCGAGCGGCTGCTCGACGTCGCGGGCACCCTGCTCGCCGAGGTCGGGGTCGACCGCATTTCGACGAACATGATCGCGGCGCGCGCGGGGCTCAGCCCGCCGGCGCTCTACCGCTATTTTTCCGACAAATATGCGGTGATCGAGGCGCTCGGGCACCGCCTGATGGCGCGGCAGAATGCGGTGCTCGACGCGTGGGTGGCGCGTCATGCGCCCGCCGGGATCGCCGCGATGGCCGACCATGTCGCCGACCTGCTCGCCGAAACCGCCGCGGTGACTCGCGCCGAGCCGGGCGCGGTGTGGATCCTGCGCGCGCTCCACGCCGCCCCCGCACTCGTCCACGTCCGGCTCGAATCGCATCGCCGCGTGACCGACCGCCTTGTCGCGGCCTGCGCACCGCACCTTCCAGCCGTCGAGCCGGACAGGTTGTGGCGGCGGTTGCGCATCGCGGTCGAACTCGGCTTTGCCGCCGACGAAATGCTGGGCGAGGAGGATCGCCTGTCCGCCGATGCGGTCCTCGCCGACGTCGCCGCGATCCTCGGCGGCGCGCTGCGCGACTTGGCTCCCCTCCCGCTTGCGGGAGGGGGCATTGGGTGAACCAGTCCCCGGCTGGTTCACCCAATGCCGGGTGGGCAGAAACGGTCCGATCTCCCACCCCGCTGCGACTAGCGAACAGGTTCGCAAGTCTCGCTGCCCCTCCCGCAAGCGGGAGGGGGGCGGGGGGCGGCCCGCCGCAACCATGCTTTCCTTTCCGGGAGACAGGCGATAGAGGCGGGCCATCATGGTCGCCGATACCTCGTCCCACTTCCGCTACCGCCTGCGCCGCGACAGCAATGCCGTCCTCGGGTGGCTGCGCGAAATGTGGGGGCGCCGCTGGTTTCGCTGGCTCGGCTATCTGGCCATTGCCGGGGTGCTCGGCCTCGCGCTGCTCTGGGTGGCATTCGCGCGCGACCTTCCCTCGGTCGATCAGCTGCGCGACTATGAACCGCCGCTGCCGACGATGGTGCGCGACGGCGAGGGCAAGCCGGTGCACAGCTATGCGCGCGAACGCCGGGTACAGCTCGACTACAGCGAATATCCGCAACTGCTCGTCCGCGCGTTCCTCGCGGCGGAGGACCGCACCTTCTTCGAACATGGCGGGATCGACTATCCGGGCATCGCGAGCGCGATCCTGACCAATTTGCGCAATGACGGCCGTCCGGTCGGCGCGTCGACGATCACGCAGCAGGTCGCCAAGAACCTGCTGCTGACGAACGAGGTCAGCTATACGCGCAAGATCCGCGAGGCGATCCTCGCCAAGCGCATCGAGGCGGCGCTGACGAAGGAACAGATCCTCGAACTCTATCTGAACGAAATCCCGTTGGGGCGGCGGAGTTTCGGCGTCCAGGCGGCGAGCCGCGCCTATTTCGACAAGGACGTCGACCAGCTCAAGCTGCACGAAATGGCGTTCCTCGCGATCCTGCCCAAGGCGCCGGAAACCTATGGGCGCGCGCACAATGCCGAAAAGGCGCTCGCGCGGCGCAATTTCGTGCTGAACGAAATGTATCGCAACGGCTGGATCACCGCCGCGCAGCGCGACGCGGCGCAGGCGCAGCCGCTCGGCCTTACCGAACGCGGCAACCGCGCGGTCGAACAGGTCGGCGGCTATTATATGGAAGAGGTGCGGCGCCAGCTGATCGATCTGTACGGCGAAACCGCCGACGACGGCCCGCACAGCGTCTATGCCGGCGGCCTGTGGGTCCGCACTGCCTATGACGACGCGATGCAGCAGGCGGCGGCAGGGGCGCTGCGCGACGGGATGATCCGCTACGACCGCGGCAAGGGCTGGTCGGGACCGATCGCGACGATCGAGGCCGACGACAAATGGGCAAGCCGCCTCGCCTCCAGTTTCAAGACGGTCGATTACGACGATTGGCGCGTCGCCGCCGTCCTGTCGAAGACGGGCAGCGAGGCGCGCATCGGTTTCGCCGACGGCAGCACCGCTCGCCTGCCGGCAAGCGCCGCGCAAATGGGCTATCGCAAACGCGGGACGAGCGCCTTCGTCGCGATGAAGCCCGGCGACCTGATCGCGGTGAAGGCGAGCGGGAACGGCGTCTATTCGCTCCGCAACATTCCCGAAGTGTCGGGCGGCATGGTCGTCGAAAGCCCCCACTCGGGGCGTATCTATGCGATGCAGGGCGGCTTCGACGTCCGCCTGTCGTCGTTCAACCGCGCGACGCAGGCCGAGCGCCAACCCGGCTCGACGATCAAGCCCTTCGTCTATGCGACCGCGCTCGACAACGGCATGACGCCGGCGACGCTGATCGTCGACGGGCCCTTCTGCGTTTATCAGGGCGCGAGCCTGGGCAACAAATGTTTCCGCAATTTCGGCGGCGCGGGGGGCAGCGGCGAACATACGATGCGCTGGGGCCTCGAACAGTCGCGCAACCTGATGACGGTCCGCACCGCGAGCCAGATCGGCATGGAACCGATCGTCGAGACGATCAAGACGATGGGTATCGGCAACCACGAGCCCTATCTGTCCACCGCGCTCGGCGCCGGCACCACGACGGTCGAGCGGATGGTCAACGCCTTTTCGATGCTCGCCAATCACGGCCGCTCGCTGACCCCGCACCTGATCGATTATGTGCAGGACCGGCGCGGCAAGGTGATCCTGCCGAAGAACTGGCGCCCGTGCGAAGGCTGCAACACGTCCGACTGGGACGGCAAGCCGATGCCGCGCTTCTCGCCCTCGGGAAAACAGCTGATGGACCCGATGACCGCCTATCAGGTCGTCCATATGCTCGAAGGCGTCGTCCAGCGCGGCACAGCCCAGCGGCTGCGCGACCTGGGCGTCCCGATGTTCGGCAAGACCGGGACGACCACCGGACCGAAGGACGTCTGGTTCATCGGCGGCACGCCCGACGTCGTCGCGGGCCTCTATCTCGGCTTCGATCAGCCGCGCAACATGGGCGGCTATGCGCAGGGCGGCAGTCTGGCCGCGCCGGTGTTCAAGCAATTCTATCAGGCTGCGCTCTCCGATCGCCAGCCGGTGCCCTTTACCGCGCCAAGGAATATCCGCATGGTCCGCATCGATCGCCGCACCGGCCGCCGGGTTTACGGCTCGTGGCCGGGCAGCGATCCGAAGGCGTCGATCATCTGGGAGGCCTTCAAGCCCGAAAGCGAGCCTAAGCGGACGATCCGCGAAGAGGAAATCAAGCCCGCCAAGCCCGCGAAGCAACCCGATGCGCCGGTTCAGCAGGGCGGGCGGCGCAGCGATGCCGACTTCCTCGACGATCGCGGCGGGATTATCTGACGGCTCCGGCGGCGGGGCGCGCAGGGCTTTTCCTCCGGCGCGCCAGCCACTAGGGCGTAGAACCGACTGATTCAGGAGCATAGACATGCGCGCCGAAGCGCAGGACCATATCGATACGATCAACGCCGCGCTCGCGCTGCTTCGCCGCTTCCTCGACTGGGATCGCGCGCTGCGGCGGCTCGACGAACTGAATGCAAAGGTCGAGGACCCGACGCTGTGGGACGATCCCAAGGCCGCGCAGGAGGTGATGCGCGAGCGCCGCCGCCTCGACGAGGCGGTCACCGCGACGCGCGCGATCGAGAAAGAGATGGGCGACACCGCCGAGCTGATCGAACTCGCCGAAATGGAAGGCGACGACGCGCTGATCGACGATGCGGTCGAAAGCCTCGCCGCACTGGCCGCGCGCGCCGAAGACGACAAGATCAAGGCGCTGCTGGCGGGCGAGGCCGACGGCAACGACTGCTATATAGAGGTCCATGCCGGCGCTGGCGGCACCGAGAGCCAGGACTGGGCCGAGATGCTGCAGCGGATGTACATGCGCTGGGCCGAAAAGCGCGGGATGAAGGTCGAACTCGTCGAATATCAGGCGGGCGAACAGGCCGGGATCAAGTCCGCGACGATGCTGGTGAAGGGCGAAAACGCCTATGGCTATGCCAAGACCGAAAGCGGGGTCCATCGCCTCGTCCGCATCTCGCCCTACGACAGTTCGGCGCGGCGCCACACCAGCTTTTCGAGCGTCTGGGTCTATCCCGTCATCGACGACGACATCCAGATCGACATCAACGAAGGCGACCTCAAGATCGACACCTATCGCGCCTCGGGCGCGGGCGGCCAGCACGTCAACACGACCGACTCGGCGGTGCGGATCACCCATATCCCGACGGGTATCGTCGTCGCGAGCCAGAACGACCGTTCGCAGCACAAGAACCGTGCGACCGCGATGGGGATGCTGAAGGCGCGGATGTACGAGGCCGAACTGCAGAAGCGCGAGGCCGAGGCGTCGGGCGAATATCAGGCCAAGACCGAGATCGGCTGGGGCCACCAGATCCGCTCTTATGTCCTTCAGCCCTATCAGCTCGTGAAGGACCTGCGCACCGGCGTCACCTCGACCGCACCGCAGGACGTGCTCGACGGCGCTCTCGACCCCTTCATGGCCGCCGCGCTGTCGCAGAAGGTGAGCGGCGAAAAGGTCGAGGTGGAGGATATCGACTGATGGTGCGTGCGGGCGTTCGGGTCGGGCTGGCGGCATCGATGCTGCTTTTCCTGCTCGGCGGCTGCAATTCGCCGTGGGACTCCGACGACGACCGGATCGAAACGGCGCGCAAGTTCCCACCGGCCGATCGCCCGGTCGCGGCGGTCGGCGCGACGAAATGGTCGACCGAAGAGGCGCGCGACCGCGTCAACGAGGCCGAGGACATCATGGACTCGGCCGACGTCCGCCCGGGGATGACCGTCGCCGACATCGGCGCCGGCGACGGCTATTACACCGTCCGCCTTGCCGCGCGCGTGGGCGCGGGCGGGCGCGTTCTGGCACAGGATATCCAGCCCGAAGTGATCGAGCGGCTTGCCGATCGCGTCGCGCGCGAACGGCTCGACAATGTGTCGCTCAAGCTTGGCGCGGTCGACGACCCGCGGCTTCCCGAAAACAGCTTCGACCGCGTTTTCATGGTGCATATGTACCATGAAATCGGCGAACCTTACGCTTTCCTCTGGCGGCTGCGGCCGGCGCTTCGCCGTGGCGGACAAGTGATCGTCGTTGACGGCGATCGCCCGATTGCCAAGCATGGCACCCCGTTCCGCCTGCTGGTCTGCGAGTTCGATGCGGTCGGCTACAAGCTGTTGTCCTATGACGACAAGCAGACCGCGGGCGGCTATCTCGCGCGTTTCATCCCGGCCGGCAAGCGGCCCGATCCGGGCGCCATCAAGGTATGCGAGAATCCCTGAACCCGGATGGGGAGCCGACACCCGTCGGTCTTGAGCGCAGCGTCATTATCAATAGGCGACTAGTCGTTCCTCATCGTCCATCGCCGCCAGAAAACCGACCAGTCCGCCCATGCGCGCCTCGGGCACGATGTGCGCGGCCGTCAGCCCCGCCAGCGCGAGGCCCGACTGGCAGGCGACGAGTTCGACCTCCATCGCCGCGGCTTCCTCGATCATCTGCATAAGGTCGGGCTGCCCTGCGGCGCGGCGCGCGGCATCGCCCGCGAACGTCATCGGGCGGCGGAGCAGCGCGACCGCTTCGCCCTGCACGAACAGTCGCGCCCGCCACCCGAGCGCCGCCGCCGCCATCGCGGTCTCGAGCGCGGCATAGAGGCGCCCGCCGTCGGGGCTTGCGACGATCAGGCTCAGCGCCGGCATGTCGGACAGTCCGGGTCCTTGGCGACGCCGACCTCGCGCCAGCGTCGCTCGAGCATGTCGAGGATCGCCAGTCGTCCGGTGAGCGGCCGTCCCCAGCCGGCCAGCGCGCGCACCGCTTCCAGCGCCGCCATCGTGCCGATCATCCCCGCGAGCGCCCCCATCACCCCCGTCTCGGCGCAATTGACCGCCTCGCGGTCGGGGTCGGCGCCGACGAGGCAGGCATAGCAGGGGCTGTCGTCGCGCCAGCCTTCGTACAGCGCGACCTGTCCTTCGAACGCACCGATCGCGGCGCTGAGCAGAGGAATTTCGAGCGCGACCGCGGCGCGGTTGACGGCGAGCCGCGTGTCGAAATTATCGCTGCCATCGAGGATAAGCGTTGCGCCGGACAGCAATGTTTTGGCGTTGGCCTCTGTAAGCCGGGCAATCCGGGCTGCGAAATCGACGTGTGGATTTATACGGTCGATGGCCTCGGCGGCGATTTCCGCTTTGGGCCGCCCGATGTCGGCGTCGGTGAACAGCGGCTGGCGATGCAGGTTCGATAGTTCGACGGCATCGTCGTCGACGATCGTCAGCGTCCCGACCCCCGCCGCCGCCAGATAGGCGATCGCCGGGCAGCCGATGCCGCCCGCGCCGATCACCGCCACATGCGCGGCCTTCAGCTTCGCCTGACCCGCGCCGCCGAACTGCGGCACGATGATCTGGCGCGCATAGCGGTCGAGTTCGGCGTCGCTGAGCACATTATTCGCCCGGGCGCCGCATCTTCATGGCGGCCAGCGAGCCGACGTCCGCCGGCTTTCCGGCCGGCTCGTCCTCGGGGCTCGCCACGCCGGTCGACCCGAAGCCCCCGGCGCCGCGCGCCGTGTCGTCGAGCGCCTCGACCTCTGCGAAGGCGGCGCGCTGCACCGGGGCGGGGACGATCTGGGCGATGCGGTCGCCGCGCCTGATCTCGAAATTGTCCTCGGACAGATTTGCCAGGATCACTTTCACTTCGCCGCGATAGTCGCTGTCGATCGTTCCCGGCGTGTTCAGGCAGGTGATGCCATGTTTCAGGGCGAGGCCCGAACGCGGGCGCACCTGCACCTCATATCCCGGCGGGATCGCCATCGCGAAGCCGGTCGCGACCGCCTGGCGCGCGCCGGGGCGCAGCGTCAGCGTTTCCGCCGCGACGATATCCATCCCCGCCGCGCCTTCGCTGGCATAGGCGGGCAGCGGCAGGCCGCCCCCGTTGGGAAGCCGCAGCAGCCGGATTTCAATCGGGGGCAGGGGGTGAACGGAGGTCGAGTTCATCGGCAATCTTTTCCATCAACTTGCGGGCGACGGCGTCCTTGGGCAGCCGGTCCCAACTGTCCACACCGTCCTTGCTGACGATATGGACGCGGTTCGTTTCGCCGCCCATCGGGTCGGCGGACACATCGTTGGCGACGATCCAGTCGCACTTCTTTCGCGCCAGCTTCGCTTTGGCATGGGCGATCACGTCGTTGGTTTCGGCGGCAAAGCCGACCAGCAGCGCGGGGCGGTCGGCGCTGTTGGCGACGCTCGCCAATATGTCGGGGTTTTCCGCAAGCGCGAGCGGCGGGACGGCACCGCTGCCGTCCTTCTTGATCTTTTGCTTGCTGGTATCGGCGGCGCGCCAGTCGGCGACGGCGGCGACCATGATCGCGGCATCGACCGGCAGGCCGTCCGCGACCTCCTTTGCCATGTCGCGCGCGGTCTCGACGTCGACGCGCATCACGCCCGGCGGCGTGGGCAGCGGCACCGGGCCTGCGATCAACAGCACCTCCGCGCCGGCCTCTGCGGCCGCGGCGGCGATCGCAAAGCCCTGCTTGCCGCTCGACCGGTTGGCGATGTAGCGCACCGGGTCGATCGGCTCGTGCGTCGGTCCCGCGGTGATCAGGATGCGGCGGCCATAAAGCGGCCGGTGGCGCGACGGCGCGAAATCGGGCTGGCCGGCAAGCGGCAGCGGCGCCGCGGTGCGCAGCGCCTCGACGATCGCGGCATGGATCGCCGCCGGTTCGGGCAGGCGGCCGGGGCCATATTCGCCGCACGCCATCTCGCCCTCGTCGGGGTCGATCACCGTCGCCCCGTCGCCGCGCAGCGTCGCGACATTGCGCTGCGTCGCGGGGTGCAGCCACATGCGGACATTCATCGCGGGTGCGGCGAGCACCGGCTTGTCGGTCGCCAGCAGCAGGGTGGTCGCCAGATCGTCGGCGATGCCCGCCGCCATCTTTGCCATCAGGTCGGCGGTCGCCGGGGCGACGACGACCAGATCGGCCTCGCGGCTCAGCTGGATATGCCCCATCTCGACCTCGTCCTTCAGGTCGAAGAGGCTGGTATACACCTTGTTCTCGCTCAAGGCCGCGAGGGTCAGCGGCGTCACGAACTGCTCGCCCGCGCGCGTCAGCACGCAGCGCACGACATGCCCCGATTTGCGCAGGAGGCGGACGAGCTCGATGCTCTTGTAGGCCGCGATGCCGCCGCCGATGATCAGCAGGATGCGTTTCGCCGTCATCGCCTCAATATCCCGTCAGAAGAACGTCGAGCGCGCCGACAATGGTGAAATGTTCGGCATCCAGATTGGCCACAGGCCGCCGGAGCCGCTCGCGCGGTATCGCAAAGATCAATTGGGTCGCCATCACCATTGCCTCGTCATTTACCGCAAAGACCGGATTGAGCCGCGGCACCGGCTCGAAGCCGGCAATCGGCATGAGGGGGACGACCACCCGCGTGACCAGATCATCGAGCAGATCACTTTGGCAATCGAGAAGATAGCCCAGCCCGCGCGAGCCGGGATAGACGTCGTATCGCGCCATCAGAACTGCCGATATGTGTCATAGGGCATGCCATTCTTTCGGATATAGTCGTTCCAGCTTTCAATCGCTGCGCGATTTTCTTGTTTCCACGCGGCATCGCGAGCCGCTTTGACCTGCGCCGCAAGGCCTGACTGACATGCCTCGCTGACATTGATGCCGAGCTTTCTGGCTTCCTCGACCAGCTCCGCATTCAACGAAACATTGGTCGCCTTCTTGGGCCCTTCGAAACGCGCCGGACGGTTCATCGCCATTCTCCTTGCGCATTACATATGCGCATACCCGCCGCCGATCAATGCCCGACCATGCCAAGGCTCGCGAAGGGCTTTTGATGCTCGCCATATTTGTCGACCAGCGTGGCGCTCGCCTCGTTGAGCCCGATCAGCTCGACCGTCTTGCCCTCGCCGCGCAGCCGCAGGACGATCTTGTCGAGCATTCCGGTCGCCGAAATATCCCAGAAATGCGCGTCGTGGACGTCGATCACCACCGTCTCGACGCCGACTTCGTTGAACTCCATCGCCTCGTAGAGCCTGTCCACCGAGGCGAAGAATATCTGTCCTTCGATGTGATAGCGGCGGGTGGCGCCCTCGACGTCGCTGTCGATCGTCAGCAGCTCGCGAACCTTCCACGCGAAAAAAATGCCCGAGAGCAGGACGCCCGTCAGCACGCCGATCGACAGGTCGTGGGTCGCGACGACCATCGCGACGGTCGCGATCATCACGACGTTCGACGGCCAGGGATGGTGCAGCGTTTCGGCAAAGCTTTTCCAGCGGAAGGTCGAGATCGACACGAAGATCATCACCGCGACCAGCGCGGGCATCGGAATCTGCGCGACCCAGCGCCCCAGCGCGACGATCAGCACGAGCAGCATCACGCCGGCGACGAAGGTCGACAGCCGGCGCCGCCCGCCCGATTTGATGTTGATCACCGACTGGCCGATCATCGCGCAGCCGCCCATGCCGCCGATGAAGCCGGTGACGAAATTGGCGACCCCCTGGCCCCAGGTCTCGCGGCGCTTGTCGCTGCGCGTCTCGGTCATGTCGTCGACGATCGATGCCGTGAGCAGGCTTTCGAGCAGTCCGACCGCCGCCATCGCCAGCGAAAAGGGCGCGACGATGCGCAGCGTGTCCCACGTCAGCGGCACGTCCGGCAGGTGAAAGAAGGGCAGGCTGTCGGGCAATTTGCCCATGTCGCCGACGGTGAAGACGTCGGCGCCGAAACAGATCGAGGCGGCGGCGAGCAGCACGATCGCGACGAGCGGCGAGGGGACGGCGGTGGTCAGGCGCGGCAGGCCATAGATGATCGCGAGCCCCGCCGCGACCATCGCATAGGTCGCGACGCTCATCGCCTCGCCCGTGAGCTGCGGCAATTGTGCCATGAAGATCAGGATTGCGAGCGCGTTGACGAAGCCGGTGATGACCGAGCGCGAGACGAAGCGCATGAGGAGGTCGAGCCGCAACAGCGCCGCGATCCCCTGGAACACCCCCATCAATATCGTCGCGGCGAAGAGATATTCGACGCCATGCTCGCGCACCAGCGGGCCGACCAGAACTGCGACCGCGGCGGTCGCCGCGCTGATCATTCCGGGGCGGCCGCCGACCATCGCGATGATCACGGCGATCGAGAAACTCGCATAGAGGCCGACGCGCGGATCGACCCCGGCGATGATCGAAAAGCCGATCGCCTCGGGAATCAGCGCCAGCGCGACGACGAGGCCGGAGAGGAATTCGGTGCGAGGGTTCGCGAGCCAGTCGCGGCGAAAATCATTGTGAAGAGCCATGATGCCCTCCTTTTTTGTCAGGAATGCGTGCGGCCTGCGGCCATCGGCGACCGCGGGCGCGAAAGAAACGGGCGCGGATCAGGCCGCGCTAGGGCGGGGTGAGGGGCAGCCAGGTCATCGCGGCGACGGCCATTGCCGCTCCGCCCAGCGCCGTCAACACATAGCGCCACCAGACGCGCTTTTCGCCCCTGTCCCACATCAACGGAATGTCGGGCAGCGGCGGCGCCGGCGGCGCCGCGCCCTTTTTCGGCAATTGCTGGTCGAGCCGGCGGACGATGTCGGGGATCAGTGCCAGCGTCCTGCCCTGTTCGCGCAATCCGTCGGCGAGCGCCGCTTCGGGGCCGAGCTCGTCGCGGATCCATTCGCGCACGAACGGACCCGACACGTCCCACATATTGATGCCGGGGTTGAGCATCGTCGCGACGCCTTCGACCATCACCATCGTTTTTTGCAGAAGCAGCAGGTGGGGCTGGGTCTGCATGTCGAAATCGCGCGTGATCGCGAACAGTCCGTCGAGCATCTGGCCGACCGAAAGTTCGCTCACCGGCTTGCCGCGCATCGGCTCGCCGACCGCGCGGAGGGCCGTCGCGAACTCTTCGACGCTGTGATAGTCGGGGACATATTGCGCCTCGAAATGGATTTCGGCGACGCGGCGGTAATTGCCCGTGGTCAGGCCATAGAGAATCTCCGCGAGCCAGTAGCGTGCCTGCCGGTTGATGCGCCCCATGATGCCGAAATCGACCGCCGCGATCGTCCCGTCGGCCTTCACGAACAAATTGCCCTGGTGCATGTCGGCGTGGAAAAAGCCTTCGGCGATCGCCTGGCGCAAAAACGCATGGACAAGGTTCGTCGCCAGCGCCTCCATGTCGTGCCCCGCGGCGATCAGCTGTTCGCGGTGCGAGATCTTGATCCCGTCGATCCACCCGAGCGTCATCACCCGGCTCGCGGTCCGGTCCCAGTCGATCGCCGGAACTTCATAGGTGGGATCGGCGGCCATCGCGTCGCGCAGTTCGGACGCCGATGCCGCCTCGCGCCGCAGGTCGAGCTCGCGCAGGGTCCAGCGCCGGAAATTGGCGATCACCTGCCGTGGCCGCAGCCGCGCCGCCTCGCCGCCGAACGCTTCGAGGTGCGCCGCGGCCCATTCATAGGTGTCGATGTCGCGCGCGAATTGCTTGTCGATTCCGGGGCGACGGACCTTCACCGCGACCTGCCGTCCGTCCGCCGTCACGGCCCGATGGACCTGCGCGATCGACGCCGACCCGACGGGCCGGGGATCGAAGTCGGCATAAAGCGACTCGAGGGGGGCTTCGAACGTCTGCTCGATCTCGGCCCTGATGCGCTCGAAGGCGACCGGGGCAAGTGCATCCTGCAAGGTCAGCAGGTTACGCGCCGCTTCCTCGCCGACCAGATCGGGGCGCGTCGCGAGCGTCTGCCCCAGCTTGACCGCGGCGGGACCGATCGCCTGGAAGGCGGCGGCATAATCGGGCACCTTCGGCTGGATCGTGCCCAGGCGGGCGATGCGGCACAGCCGCTTGACTCCGGTCGGTGTCGCCGGTGCGCCTTCGATCCCGCGCAGCGCCCCGTGGCGCGCAAGGATGCGGCCCCATTTCAGCAGCCGGACAATATGCGTGACGGGACGGGTCATAAGTCAAAGCCCCTCCCCTTCAGGGGAGGGGTTGGAGTGGGGGCTCGCGGACCGGCGCGGCGTAGGCTGCCAGCCCCCACCCCGCTGCGACTAGCCAGCAAGCTGGCAAGTCTCGCTGCCCCTCCCCTGAAGGGGAGGGGTTTAAGGAACTTTGCCCCCCTCACGCCTTCCACCCGCTGTGGATCGCGACCAGTCCGCCCAGGATCGGCTCGGCCTTGACCGCCGTGAAGCCCGCCTCGCGGATCATCTGGGCGAATGCGGGCATCGGCGGAAAGCGGCGGATCGATTCGATCAGATAGCGATAGCTGTCCTCGTCGTCGGCGATCAGCTTGCCCAGCCTGGGCACCAGGTGATGCGAATAGGCGTCGTAAACCTGGGCGAAACCGGGCCATTCGTTGGTCGAGAATTCCAGGCAGAAGAACCGCCCGCCATAGCGCAGCACGCGATGCGCCTCTTTCAGCGCGGCGGGAATGTCGGTGACGTTGCGGATGCCGAAGGCGATCGTATAGGCGTCGAAGAACTGGTCCGGAAAGCTCAACGCCTCGGCATTCTGCTCGGACCAGACGAGCGTGTCGATGCCGCGTTCGGCGGCACGCTCCATGCCGACGCCCAGCATGTCGGGGTTGATGTCGGCAACCGTGATGCTCGCGCCCGACGGTTCCATGCGAAAGGCGATGTCGCCCGTCCCGCCGGCCATGTCGAGGATTGCCTCGCCCGCGCGCGGCTTGACCCGGCGCACGAAACGATCCTTCCACAACCGGTGCAGGCCGCCCGACATCGCGTCGTTCATGATGTCGTATTTCCGGGCGACGCGGCTGAACACCTCGCCGACCTTCGCGGTTTTCTCGCCCACGGGCACCTGCTCATAGCCGAAGCTCACGGTATCGGGGGTCGCCATGTGCGCGCCTTTGCGAAAGGAGAGAGCGGAACTGCTGTCCCGCGCCTTTAGCCGGGCCTTGCCGTGCGCGCAAATGGCGCGTAGCGCGGGGGTCGGAACCTATGCCCGAGCTACCCGAAGTCGAAACCACCGTGCGCGGTCTCGCGCCCTTCCTCGAGGGGCAACGGCTCGTGACCGTCAGCACCTTTCGCCCCGATTTGCGCCGTCCGTTTCCGGTCGATCTTGCGCAGCGGCTGACCGGAGCGACCGTCACGCGGCTGTCGCGGCGGGCCAAATATGGCATCGTTTCGACCGACCGCGACGATCATATGATCTTCCACCTCGGCATGTCGGGACGCTGGCGCACCGAAGGGGGCGACCCGGGCAAGCACGATCATCTGCTGCTCGAAACCGGCGTGGGACACCGCCTCTTCCTCCACGATCCGCGACGCTTCGGGTCGGTCGATCTGGTGACGGGCGACCCGCTCGCGCGCTTCCCAGCCTTCGTGACGCTGGGGCCGGAGCCGCTGGCCGACGATTTCGACGCGGCCTATCTGGCGCGGGCGCTGGCGGGGCGCCGGGCTCCGATCAAGGCGATGCTGCTCGACCAGACGGTCGTAGCGGGGCTCGGCAACATCTATGTCTGCGAAGCGCTCAACATGGCGCGGATCGCACCGACACGCGCCGCCGCCGACGTGCCCCGTGCCAAGCTGGCGCTCCTCGTCCCTGCCATCAAGGCGGTGCTGGCCGCGGCGATCGCCGCCGGCGGATCGACGCTGCGCGACTTTCTGAGTCCGGAAGGCGACCTCGGCTATTTCGCGAAGGACTGGCGCGTCTATGGCCGCGAGGGCGAGGCCTGCGAATGCGGCGGCACGATCGCGCGCATCGTCCAGTCGGGACGATCGACCTTCTATTGCCCGGCATGCCAGCGGTGATCGCACGGTTGCCCCCCGGCGTCCGGAGGCGCGGTGGCCCCCGGTCGCGACGCAAATCGGGCGGAAAAGCATTGACCCGACCGTCCTTGATGGCTATGGGCGCACCCTTCGAGCAGGGTCCGGTCTTCCGGAACCGGCCGTATCCGGACATTGATTCGCTGCCCATGCGCGATTCGGCTGCTCCGCTTTCGGCTGTGCTCCGACCGTTGAACCGATTGGAAATTTTGAGGAACTTATGGCCAATACGCCGCAGGCAAAGAAGCGCATCCGCCGCAACACCGCGCGCACGATCGTCAACAAGAACCGCGTGTCGCGCATCCGCACGCTGGTGAAGAAGGTCGAAGTCGCCGTCGCCGCCGGCGACAAGGACGCGGCCGCCGCCGCGCTCGCCGCGGCGCAGCCCGAAATGGCGCGCGGCGTCGCGAAGGGCGTGCTGCACAAGAACACCGTCGCGCGCAAATATTCGCGCCTGACGAAGAGCGTGAACGCGATCGGCTGATTCGCCTTCACGGCTCGCTTCGGATCAAGGACCCGCCGGTTTTCCGGCGGGTCTTTTTTGTGACTGCAAAAAGTCATTGCTGTTGCAACGCGGTAAGTGACGGATTCGCCGCGATTCGTTGCAGGGGCGAATGCGAAGCTCCTACATGATATTGAAATATAACGATAAATTACCCCTCCTTCGCATTTCCGGGAGGTGCGATGAGTCAAGCGCTTTATTTCAGATTTTTTACGCGCCGCAGCCTTGATCGTTGCCGTTTCTCCTGCCTAACAAGGGACGTCGCCAGCCTTCGCCGGCGGCCGCCACATTGACATGATTCGTTCGCTTTCGGGCCCTTGTGTCCGGGACGGGACGCTTGCGCCCTCGGTCGCAGGCGATGGGGTCGGCGTGTGGGCGGTCGCCGCGCGTCGAGGCGGCGACACGGGGGCCAGCGAGGGGGACGGAATCACGTGACGGCAAAGGGGACAGCCATGGCAGCAGCACGGGACATGGAGCGATGAGCGGCGATGCCGCCGCGCTCTGGCCGCGTGTTGCCGAGGGATTGCGCCGCGATCTCGGCGCGCGGACGTTCGACCACTGGCTGAAGCCGGTGCGCTTTGCCGATTTCTGCACGCTGTCGGGCGTCGTGACGCTGGAGACGGCGAGTCGCTTTTCGGCCAACTGGATCAACGAACGCTTCGGCGACCGGCTCGAGCTTGCGTGGCGGCATCATCTGCCGGCGGTGCGTTCGGTGCTCGTGCGGGCGGGTACCGGTGCGGCCGAGCGACAGGCGGCGATGACCGCGCCGCCGCTGCCGCCGCTCGCGCCCGCCACCGTCGCGGCGCCGGCCGCGCCATCGGCCTTCGATACGAAACTTGGCTTCGATCGCTTCGTTGTCGCGCGCAGCAACATCCTTGCCGCCAACGCCGCACGCCGCATGGCGATGGTCGAAGCGCCGCAGTTCAATCCGCTCTATCTTTGTTCGGGCACCGGGCAGGGCAAGACGCACCTGCTCCACGCGATCGCGCAGGCGTATGAGGCCGAACATCCCACGGCGACGATCATCCTGATGTCGGCCGAAAAATTCATGCTCGAATTCGTCGGCGCGATGCGCGGCGGCGACATGATGGCGTTCAAGGCGCGGCTGCGCGCCGCCGACCTGCTGCTGCTCGACGACCTGCAATTCGTGATCGGCAAGAATTCGACCCAGGAAGAGCTGCTCCACACGATCGACGACCTGATGTGCTCGGGCAAGCGGCTCGTCGTCACCGCCGACCGGCCGCCCGCGATGCTCGACGGGGTCGAGGCGCGGCTGTTGTCGCGGCTGTCGGGCGGGCTCGTCGCCGATATCGAGGCGCCCGAGGACGATCTGCGCGACCGCATCATCCGCCAGCGGCTCGCCGCGATGCCGATGGTCGATGTGCCCGATGATGTCGTCGCCTATCTGGTCAAGCATTTCACGCGCAACATCCGCGAGCTGGAGGGCGCGCTCAACAAGCTGCTCGCCTATGCCGCGCTCACGGGGGTGCGGGTCGATCTCGCGCTCGCCGAGGACCGGCTTGCCGAAAATGTCCGCAGCGCGCGTCCGCGGATCACGATCGACGAGATCCAGCGCGCGGTCTGCGCCCATTACAAGCTCGACAAGGCCGAGATGGCATCGAAGCGCCGCGTTCGGGCGATCGCGCGGCCACGCCAGGTCGCGATGTATCTGGCCAAGGAACTGACGCCGCGTTCCTATCCCGAAATCGGCCGCCGGTTCGGTGGGCGCGACCATTCGACGGTGATCCACGCGGTCCGCACCGTCGAGTCGCTGCGTGTCACCGACAGCGAACTCGACGCCGAAATCGCCGCGATCCGTCGCAGCCTCAACAGCTGATCGGTCTCGGCCGGGGCGCGGCGCGCCGCCTCAATGAAAATCGCGTGATTTCGGCAGGATACGCACATCGCGCGGATGGCCGTGTCGCGGCGACGCATTGCGGGGATATTGCGGATGCTTCCCCTCGTCGGCACGCGCCAGGGCGGGCTCGACGCGCGGGCCGGTTCCCAGCGCGTCGAGCATCGCGGTGCGATCGACGATGCGCGACGCCATCAGGTGGACGACGCCCTCCTTGCTGCGTTGCACCTCGCCCTCGACCAGCATCAGCCGCGACGCCATGACGGCGCGGCGATAGCGTTCGAAGTGGCGCGCCCATAACAGCACATTGACGATCCCGCCCTCGTCCTCGAGCGTGATGAAGATCGCATTGCCCTTGCCCGGGCGCTGGCGGATCAGCACCACCCCCGCGGTGCGGACGATGCGGCCGTTCTTCGCCGCCGCAGTCTCCGGGCAGCTCAGCACCCCCTCCTTCGCGAACGCCTCGCGCAGGAAAGCCATCGGATGCCCTTTCAGCGACAGGCGCGTCGTCTGGTAATCGGTGAGCACCTGTTCGACGCGCGGCATCGGCGGCAGCTTTGCATCGGCTTCGGCACCCAGTTCGCCCGCACCGGCGGCATCGAACAGCGGCAGCACCCCCTGCCGCACCCGCCGCGCGTTCCACAATGCGGGACGCCGGTCGAGCCCCATCGATCCGCACGCGTCGGCCTCGGCGAGCAGGCGCAAGGCGCGGGAAGGAAGGGACGCGCGCCGTGCCAGCTCCTCGACGCTGGCAAAGGGCGCGCTGCGCGCCAGGGCGATCGCATCGGCCCAGGCCTCGCGGAATCCGTCGACCTGGCGGAAACCGAGCCGGAGTGCGAGGCTGCCGTCTTCGCGGCGCTCGAGGCTGTTGTCCCAACCGCTCGCATTGACGTCGACCCCGCGCACCTCGACGCCATGGTCGCGCGCGTCGCGGACGAGCTGCGCGGGGGCATAGAAACCCATCGGCTGCGAATTGAGCAGCCCGCAGGCGAAGACCGCGGGGTGATGGTGCTTGATCCACGAGGAGACATAGACCAGCCGCGCAAAGGATTGGGCGTGGCTTTCGGGAAAGCCATAGCTGCCGAACCCCTCGATCTGCTTGAAGCAGCGTTCGGCGAAATCGCGTTCGTAGCCGCGCGCGGTCATGCCGCCGATCATTTTATCGCGAAAATTCTCCATCGTCCCCACATTGCGGAAGGTCGCCATCGCGCGGCGCAGGCCATTGGCTTCGTCGGGAGTGAAGTCCGCGGCGACCATCGCCAGCTTCATCGCCTGTTCCTGGAACAGCGGGACGCCATAGGTCTTGCCCAGCACGCCATGCAGCTCGTCGGGGGGGTGCGGCGGCGCGGGGGAAGGATAGTCGACCGGCTCCTCGCCGCTGCGCCGCCGAAGATAGGGATGCACCATGTCCCCCTCGATCGGCCCCGGACGAACGATTGCGACCTGCACCACGAGGTCATAGAATTCCTTTGGTTTCAGCCGCGGCAGCATGTTGATCTGCGCCCGGCTTTCGACCTGGAACACGCCGATGCTGTCGCCGCGCCGGAGCATGTCATAGACGGCCGGGTCGTCGCAATCGATGTCGACCTCCAGCGTCCGGTCGCCGAGCCCGTGCGCGCGCATCAGGTCGAAACATTTGCGGATGCAGGTCAGCATGCCGAGCGCGAGCACGTCGACCTTCATCAGGCCCAGCGCGTCGATATCGTCCTTGTCCCATTCGATGAAGGTGCGGTCCTCCATCGCGGCATTATGGATCGGCACCAGCTCGTCGAGCCGCCCTTCGGTCAGCACGAAACCGCCGACATGCTGTGACAGGTGGCGCGGCGCCTTCAGCAATTCGCCGACAAACCGGTGCAGCCGCCCGATCTCGCCATTGCGCGGATCGAGCCCGGCCTCGACCAGCCGCTCCACCGGCACCTCGTCGCCCCAGCTTCCCCAGCTCGTGTCGGCGAGCCGCGCGGTCACATCCTCGCTGAAGCCCAGTGCCTTGCCGACCTCGCGAATCGTGCTGCGCGGGCGATAGTGGATGACCGTCGCGGCGATCCCCGCGCGTTCGCGCCCATAGCGGCCATAGATATGCTGGATCACCTCCTCGCGCCGCTCATGCTCGAAATCGACGTCGATGTCGGGCGGTTCGTCGCGCTCGGCCGAAATGAAGCGTGAAAACAGCAGTTCGTGCCGCATCGGGTCGACCGAGGTCACGCCGAGCAGGAAACAGATGATCGAATTGGCTGCCGAACCGCGACCCTGGCACAGGATCGGCGGGTCCTGTGCCCGCGCGAAGCGGACGAGATCGTAAACGGTCAGGAAATAAAAGACATAACCGCGCTTGCGGATCAGCCGCAGCTCGTTGCCGATCAGCGCGCGCACCCTGGGGGGAAGCGGCGTGCCATAGCGTTTCTGCGCCGCGGTCTTCACCAGATGGTGGAGCCAGGCAAAGGGCTTCCAGCCCGCCGGCACCGGCTCGTGCGGATATTCGTAGCGCAGGTCGTCCAGCCGGAAGGCGATCCGCGCGAGCAGTTTCGCGCTTTCCGCGACCGCTTCGGGACAGGCGCCGAACAATCGCGCCATTTCGGCCGGCGATTTCAGATGGCGTTCGCCATTGGCGTGCAGCCGCCGGCCCGCTTTCTGGACCGTCGTGCCTTCGCGGATGCAGGTGACGATGTCGTGGAGCGGGCGCTGCGCGGCGGTGGCATAGAGCACGTCGCCCGTTGCAAGCAACGGGACGCCGGTCGCCGCCGCCAGCCGCCGGCGTTCGGCCAGGCGACGCGCGTCGCGCCCCGCGCGCGGCATCGTCGCCGCCAGCCACACCGACTTCGGCCGCGCGCGCTTGAGCGTGCGGAGCAGGTCCGCGTCCCCGTCCATCGCGATCAGCAGCAACCCGTCGCAAGACGCGAGCAGATCGTCGAGGTGGAGGATGCAATCGCCCTTCTGCGCGCGCCGGTTCCCGGTCGAGAGCAAGCGGGTCAGTCGCCCCCAGCCGCGGCGATCGACCGGATAGGCGACGATGTCGGGGGTGCCGTCGGCGAAGACGAGCCGTGCCCCCGTCACCAGCCGGAAACCCGCTGCCCGCGCATCCTCTTTGACCTGCAGGTCTTTCAGGAACGCCCAGGCGCGCACCACCCCCGCGACGCTGTTGCGGTCGGCGATGCCGATGCCGCGCATCCCGAGCGCGATCGCCTCGGCGACCATCTCGGCGGGGTGCGAGGCGCCGGTGAGGAAGCTGTAGTTGGTCGCGGCGACCAACTCGGCGAAGCCAGGGTCGGGGTCGGGCTCGGGACGGGGGGTTTCGCTCATGCGAACAGCCCGTGGATATACCAGCGCGGAGCGGCCTTTTCGTCGTAGAGCCCGTGGCGGAACAGCCAGTAACGCCGCCCCTGCACATCCTCGACCCGGTAATAATCGCGCGTCAGCCCCTTGTTGTCGCGGCGGCGCCACCATTCGGCGGCGATGCGCTCGGGCCCTTCGTAGAGGCGCACCGCGTGGAGCGCGCGGCGCCAGCGGAAACGCTGCGGCGGGCCGTCGGGCACCTCGGCGATCACTTCGATCGGCTGCGGCGGGTCGAAGAGGTAGAAGGGGCGCAGCGGTGGTTCGCCGGTCTCCGCCTCGGGCCAGCGCGCGGGCGGCGGCGCATCGGCCGCGGGCAGTTCGAGCTGCGCCTGTTCGGGGATATGCGTGTCGGCGGGACGCAGCCTGCGAACCCGGTCGCGCCCGAGCCGCGTCGCGAGCCGGTCGGCGAGCTCGTCGATCGCGGCCGTGCGGACCGCCCCGCCCTCGAGCTTCAACTGGCTCGATCCGAGCGCATCGAGCCGCGGCACGACGAGCCGGATCATGTCGAAACCGAAGCCGGGATCGATCGGGTCGCGCAGCGTATCGACCCGTTCGGCGAACAGGCGCATGACCAGCGCGACGTCGCGCACCGGCTGGCCGGTCTCGACCGCGATCGAGCGCGCCAGCCCGTCGCTGCGAAAGAAGGTCGCGCGAAAGCCGCGCCCGCCCTTGCCGCGTTCGGCCATGTCGGCGGCCACCTCGTCCATCAGCTCGGCGAGCACCGTCATCGCATGGGCGCTGCTCGCGAGCGGTTCGGCAAAGCGGCGTTCGGCGGCGACCGGCGGCGGCGTCACGCGCGGGGAGAGCGGGCTTGGCGCGTCGCCCAGGATACGGCGCAGCGCGGTCGCCGCGTCGGCGCCGAAGCGCGCGGCGAGGCCAGCCATCGGCCGGCTCGAAAGGTCGCCGATCGTTTTCAATCCGGCGCGGATCAGCGCGCGGGTCGCCTCGTCCCCGAGTTCCAGCGCGGCGACGGGCAGGCGCCGGATCGCTGCCGCTTCATCGGGGGCGGGGGGTGCCGGATAGCGGGCGAGCGCGCGCGCCGCGTCGGCGGTCGGGCCAAAGGCATGGCGCAGCGTCAGGCCGAGCCGGTCGCAGCGCATCGCCGCGTCGCTCGCCAGTCCGGTCTCGCCGTCGAACAGGTGCGCGGCGCCCGCGATATCGAGGATCAGCCCGTCGGGGGCATCGAGTGCGACGAGCGGCGTATAGCGCGCGCAGCCCTGGGCGATCCGGTCGAGCCACGCGGCGTCGGCGGCGGGGTCGTGGGGCACCACGGTCAGCGCGGGGACGCGCGCGCGCGCATCGGCGAGCGCCATGCCGGGGGCGAGCCCCAGCGCCGCTGCCTCGGGGGCGACGCTCACCAGCCGCCGTGCGCCGCGCACCGTCTCGGCAAAGACCAGCGGCGCCTCAGGCGGCCTTGGCGCCGCGCGGTTCCAGCGCTCGGCGGGGAGCCAGGGAAAGACCAGCGCCAGATAGCGCCGCGTCGCGGAAGGCTTGTTCGTCACGGTTCCACTCCAGCCGCCAGCACGCGCCCGCGGGGCCGGCGCGCCAGCGCAGCAATTCGAGGTCGAAGGCGGGCGCGCCGGGTGCCCCGGCCTCCAAGTCGCGCGAAGGCGCGGCGGCCACCCGCCAGCGCGTCTCGGCGACGCTCGGCACGGGCTCGGCGGCGATGCGCAGCAAGATCAGGGTCGTTCCGGCCTCGCGCGCGCCGAGTGCTAGGCGCCGCCCCGCGGTCAGGTCGAACGCGGGAAGCCGGCCGTGGCTTTCGACCACCACCGCCGCCGACCCGGCGCAGCGCACCGCGTCGTTCGCGGCGGCGAGCAGCGCCCTGGCATCGCCCGTCTCGACGAGCAGCAACCGGCCCGGATCGCCGCCGAGTTCGGCGAGGCCCGGGGTGTAAAGCCGACCCGCCTTGCGCGCCGCGTCGGCGGGGCGCAGCCACAACAGCGGCGCCTCCCCCCCGCCACGCAGCGCGAGCATCGCGGCAAAGGCGGCGGCGCTCGCGGCGTCGAGCATGTCGGCGGCGAACAGTTCATGCACCCGCCCCACCGCCAGCCCGCCCCCAAGCGCCGCGTCGAACCCGGCGTGCCCGCTCGCCAGCGCCCCCGCGGCCGCAGGACCGGAGGATGCGCCCGAAGCGGCGATCCGGGCGACGCGCCGGCGCAGCCCGGCGAGAGAGGAGGACGACTCGCGCATGACATGTTCTCTATATGTTCTATTAGCGCGCGAGTCTCGTCGCTTGTCAAGGCGGCAGGCACGGGGCGTGATGTTGGTTCACGCGAAGCCGCGAAGAAGAGCGGCTCGAGCCGACAGGCTCCTGTGTTCGGCATCTTTTGGGCGCACCGCCGGACGCAAAAAGCCGCCTCGCGGCGGAGCGCAGCCTCTTCGCCTCTTCGCGCCTTCGCGTGAAAAACTCTACCCTGCCGTTGAACCCGTCCCCGCTTCGCTGTCGCCCCCCAATGCGCGGAACAGCGTGATTCGCGTCTGCGCGAGCAACAGACGGGTCGCGATTTCGCTTTGCCGCGCCGAATACAGGCTGCGCTGCGCGTCCAGGCTGGCAAGGAAACTGTCGATCCCGCCCCTGTAGCGCGCCTCGGCCAGCGTCGCCGTGTCGGCGGCGGCTTCGCGATTCGCCGCCGCGGCGCGCACCCGCTCGGCGATCGTGCCTTGCACCGCAAGCGCATCGGCAACTTCGCGAAAGGCGGTCTGGATCGCCCCTTCATAGCTAGCGAGCGCGGCGTCGCGCTGTGCCTCGGTTACCGCCACTCCGGCGCGGCGCCCGCCGAAATCGAAAATCGACGCGCTCGCATCTCCCCCCGCCGACCAGGCGAAAGCGCCGCCGTCGAACAAGCTCGATAGCGCGTCGCTTGCAAAGCCGAGCAGGCCGGTCAGCGATATGGTCGGAAACAGCCGCGCGCGCGCCGCGCCGATATCGGCATTGGCCGCGCGCAGTTCATATTCGGCCTCGATCACATCGGGACGGCGCAGCAAGATCGCCGAGCTGACGCCCGCGGGGGGTGCGGCGATGCTGTCGACCGCATCGGCAAGGGTCGCGGGGAGCAGCGCCCGATCGACGGCGCCGCCGACGAGCAGCCGGATCAGGTTTTCGTCCTGTGCCAGCGCGGTGGTTTGCGCGGCGATCGCGTCCTCGGCGGTCGCGAGGATCTGTTCGGCCTGGCGCAGATCGGTGCGCGGCGCGATGCCGCCGTCGAGCCGCGCCCTGGTCAGCCGCACGCTCTCGCGCGCATTGGCGGCGGTGTCGCGCGCAATCGCCAGCAGGTCTCGGTCGGCGCCATAGCTCGCCCACGCATCGGCGAGGTCGCCGATCAGCGCGAGCCGTACCGTGCGCGCCGCCGCCTCGGTCGCCAGCGCGCGATTGCGTTCGGCCTCGGTCGCGTTGGCGAGTCGCCCGAACAGGTCGAGCTCGAAGCCGGTGACACCCCCTTGCAGCGAAAAATCCGCGGTGCCGGTGCGTCCGTCGCTGTCCGAATAGCCCGCGCCGGCGCTCGCGCCGATCGCGGGAAATTGCGCCGCGCGCGTCACGCGCACCTGCGCGCGCGCCGCCGCGACATTGGCATAGGCCGTACGCAGGTCGCGATTGTTCGCCAGCGCCTGTTCGACCAGGGCCTGCAACCGCGCGTCGGTGAGGATCTGTTTGTACGACAGCAGCGGCAACGCCGCCTCGCTCGCCGCCAGATAGGCGTCGCCGACCGGCCAGCTTTCGGGCACCGGCGGCGCGGGAAGCACCGTTTTCGGCGCGAGCGAGCATCCGGCGAGGACGAGCGGCGTCAACAACAGCAAGGCGCGCCTCATGCCGGCACCTCCTGCGCGTCGCCGCTCTTGCCGAAACGCCGGCGCAGCGCCTCAAGCCCGTCACGCACCCCGCGCCGCACGAGCACGAAGAACAGCGGGATGAAGAAGATGGCGAGCAGCGTCGCGGTCAGCATCCCGCCGATCACCGAGGTGCCGATCGCGACGCGGCTGTTCGCGCCCGCACCCGTGGCGACCGCGAGCGGCAGCACCCCGAAGATGAAGGCAAAGCTGGTCATCAGGATCGGGCGCAGGCGGATGCGCGCGGCGGCGATCGCCGCCTCGATCACGCGCTTGCCCTTGCGCTCCTCCTGTTCGGCGAATTCGATCATCAGAATCGCATTCTTCGACGCGAGGCCCATCGTCGTCAGCAGCCCGATCTGCATATAGACGTCGTTTTCCAGCCCTCTCAGCGTCACCGCGAGCACCGCGCCGACGAGGCCGAGCGGGATGACGAGCAGCACCGCGACCGGAATCGACCAGCTTTCATAGAGCGCCGCAAGGCACAGGAAGACCACGAGCAGCGACAGCGCATAGAGCAGGGGCGCCTGCCCCGACGACAAGCGTTCCTGGAAAGAGGCGCCCGCCCAGGCGACGCTCGTGCCGGGGATATCGGCCGCCATTCGCTCCATCTCGTCCATGGCCTCGCCCGAACTCACCCCCGACGCGGCCTGCCCCGAAATTTCATAGGCGGGTACGCCCTGAAAGCGCGATGTCGTGCTGGGTGTCGTCGACCAGCCGATATGCGAAAAGGCGGAAAAAGGGGACATGCCGCCGTCCGATGAGCGCACGAACCACTGGCTGAGGTCGTCGGGGCTCGATCGATATTGTGCGTCGCCCTGGACATAGACGCGCTTGACGCGCCCCTTGTCGATGAAATCATTGACGTAGCGGCCGCCCCACGCGGTCGACAGCGTCGTATTGACGTCGCTGTTCGACAGGCCATAGGCGGTCAGCCGCTGCGTATCGATATCGATCTTCAGCGTCGCGACATCGGGCAGGTCGCTCAGCCGGACCGAGGTCAGCTTCGGATTGGCGTTCGCCATTTCGAGCAGCCTGTCGCGCGCCGCGGCGAATTCATCGGCTGACATGCCGCTGCGGTTCTGGAGCTCCATCGTGAAGCCCGACGTATCGCCCAGCCCGCGCACCGCACCGGGAACGAGCGCGAAAATCTGGGCATCGCGGAGGCCCGAAAGCGCCTTTCGCGCCCGCTGCGCGATCGCATCGGCGGTGTTCTCCTGGCCCGGCCGGTCGTCCCAGTGGACCAGGTTGACATAGCCCTGGCCGGTGTTCTGCCCCGACGCGCCGCCCCCGCCGCCGCCGGCGATCAGGAACAGGGCCTGCGTGTTCGCCTTTTCCTGCGTCAGCAGATATTTCTCGACCGCGTCGCGCACCTCGAGCGTGCGTTCCTGCGTCGCGCCCGCAGGCAGGCGGAACTGGACCGCGACGCGCCCCTGGTCCTCGTTGGGCAGGAAACCGCTGGGCAGGCGCCAGAACAGCAGGACGAGCAGCGCGAGCGCCAGCGCATAGATGCCGAGAAACAGCCATTTGCGCTCGACCACCCTTGCGACGCTGCCGGCATAGCTGGCGCTCATCCGGTCGAAGCGCGTGTTGAACCCGTGCTTGGCGCGTTCGTAAACCTCGTGGATGCCCGCAAAGCGGCGGCGCCCCGCATCCCCGCCCCGTTCGTTCCGTGCCTTCGGCTTGAGCAGGGTCGAGGTCAGCGCCGGGCTCAGGATCAGCGCCACGAGCACCGACAGCGACATTGCCGAAACGATGGTGACCGAGAACTGCCGGTATATGACCCCGGTCGAACCGCCGAAAAAGGCCATCGGCAGGAACACCGCCGACAGCACGAGCCCGATCGCGACGAGCGCGACCTGCAATTCCTGCATCGAGCGGATCGTCGCCTCGCGTGCGGTCATGCCGGGATTTTCTTCCATCAGTCGCTCGACATTCTCGACGACGACGATCGCATCGTCGACGAGCAGCCCGATCGCGAGCACGAGCCCGAACAGCGTCAGCGTGTTGATGCTGAACCCGGCGATATAGAAGACGCCAAAGGTGCCGAGCAGCACCACGGGCACCGCGATCGCGGGGATCAGCGTCGCGCGCCAGCTCTGGAGGAACACGAACATAACCAGGACGACGAGCAGGATCGCCTCGAACAGCGCCTTCTGCACTTCGCTGACCGACAATTTGATGAAATTGGTCGAATCATTGGCATAGGCATAGTCGAGCCCTTCGGGCATCGTCTGCGCCAGCCCGTCCATGCGCGCCTTGACCAGCTCGGCGGTCTTGAGCGCGTCGGATCCCGGCGACAGCGAGATCGACATGCCCGCGCCCGGATGTCCGTTGACCCGGGTGATGACGGCATAGCTTTCGGCGCCGATCTCGACCCGCGCGACATCCTTTATCCGCACCGTCGACCCGTCGGACAGCGTCTTCAGGACGATATTCTCGAACTCTTCGGGGGTTTGCAGCCGCGACTGCGCGGTCACCGTCGCGTTGAGCATCTGGCCCTGGGGCGCGGGCAGGCCGCCGACGTCGCCCGCCGCGATCTCGGTATTCTGGGCGCTGATCGCGCTGATCACGTCGCCCGGCATCAGCGATACCGCGGCCAGCCGCTGCGGGTCGAGCCAGATGCGCATCGCGTGCGGCGACCCGAAGACATTGACGTCACCGACCCCGTCGACGCGCGACAGCGGATCCTGGATGTTCGACGTCAGATAGTCGGACACGTCCTGGTTCGACCGCGTGTCGGTGGTATCGAACACCGCGACGAGCAGCAGCGAATCCGAATTGGATTTGGTGACACGCACGCCCTGGCTCTGCACTTGCTGCGGCAGGCGCGAGATTGCCGACTGGATCTGGTTCTGGACCTGGACCTGCGCGATGTCGGGGTCGGTCCCCTTGGCAAAGATGACGCTGATGCGGGCCTGTCCGCGCGAACTCGACTGCGAGCTGAAATAGAGCAGGCCGTCGATCCCGGTGAGCTGTTGTTCGAGCACCTGCGTAACGCTGTTCTCGATCGTTTCGGCCGACGCGCCGGGATAGTTGGCGCGGATATTGACTTCGACCGGCGCGATGTCGGGATATTGCGCGATCGGCAGCGAAAACAACGCCCCCAGCCCGCCCAGCATGACGATGATCGCCAGCACCCAGGCGAAGATCGGCCGGTTGATGAAAATCCGCGACATCGGGCTTTACTCGCCTTTCGCCGCTTTGCCGTCCGCCGCCCCGACCCGTTGCGGACTGTCCGCCGCGACCGGTTTCACCGTCATGCCGCTTCGCACATTGCCGACCCCCTGCGTGATGACGCGTTCGCCCGGCTTCAGTCCCGAAGAAACCACCCAGTTCGCGCCCGAGGTGCGCGTCGTCGCAATCTTGCGCCGCTGGGCCTTGCCGTCCTTGTCGACGACATACACGAAGGCGCTGCCGTCGAAATCGCGCTGCACCGCCTGTTGCGGCACCAGGATCGCGTCGGGCTGGATCGCCTGGTCGAACAGCGCGGTCACGAACATGCCGGGCAGCAGCAGTCCCTTGGGATTGGGAAAGCGGGCGCGCAACGTCACCGTCCCGGTCGCCTCGTTCACCGTGACTTCGGAAAATTCGACCGTGCCGACCGCGGCATAGTCGCTGCCGTCGTCGAGCCGCAGGCGCACCTCGGTGCTGCCCGGTCGGGTGCCGCCGGTCGCGAGCGAGCGGCGTAGCGCGGTCAGCTCGCTCGCCGACTGCTGCATGTCGACATAGATGGGGTCGAGCCGCTGCACGACCGCGAGCGGATCGGCCTGGGTCGCGCTGACAAGCGCGCCGGGCGTTGCCAGCGAACGGCCGATGCGGCCGCCGATCGGCGCGGTGACCGTCGCGAAGCGCAGGTTGATCCGCGCGGTATCGAGTGCGGCGGCGTTTTGCGCGACCGCGGCCCGCGCGATGCGGGCGGCGGCGAGCGCGTCGGTATAATCCTGTTCGGCGATCGCCTGCATCTTCGCCAGCGGCTCGTACCGCTTCGCCTTCTCTTCCGCGGCCGCGGCATTGGCCCTGGCGCTCGCCAGATTCGCTTCGGCCTGCGCCACCGCGGCGCGATAGAGGCTGGCGTCGATCTGGAACAGCGGCTGACCCGCGCGCACCAGGCTGCCTTCGGTGAACAGCCGCTTGCGGATCAGCCCGGTCACCTGCGGCCGGACCTCGCTCGTTTCATAGGCGACGGTGCGCCCGCCGAGTTCGGTCGTGATCGGCACCGCGGCCGTGGCGACGGCGACGATGCCGACTTCGGGCGTCTGCGCCCCGCGCTTGCCGTCATCGCTGTCGGCACAGGCGGTCAGCAACGCTATCAGCGCGCACAAGGCTCCGGTCAGCAGCGGCGGCCTGGAATTGGGCATGGTCGATATGTCTCGTGTCGATCCGCGGGGAGGGGGCGGAAGATTTGGCCCTATTCAACGGATTGCTGCGTCGCTGGCAAGGGGAATAGCCCGTTTGCGACAAAGTGCGACAAATTTGTTCGCCGCCTTTCGCCAATGCATCAGCCCGGAACGAGCAGGCCGCGGCTTGCCTGCACCTCGGCGTCGAGCCAGTCGATGAAGGCGCGGACGCGCGGTTGCGGCGCGACATCGCGGTGGAGCGCGAGCCAGAAGCTGCGGCGGATCGTCTGGCCGGCGCGTACCCGCGCCAGCGCGGGATCGCCCGCGGCGAGGAAGCAGGGGAGCACCCCGACCCCGGCCCCGCCCGCGATCATCCGCCGCTGCGCAAGAATCGACGAGGATCGCACCCCCGCGCGCAGTCCCGGCTCGATCTCGCCCAGATAATCGAGTTCGGGGGCATAGAGAATATCGGGGACATAGCCGACGATCGGGATCGCGGCGCGCGACAGCGGCGCCGCCTCGACGGCGCGCTGCCAGTCGGTGCTGCTCGCGGGGGCATAGAGGCCCAGGCTGTAATCGGCGAGCTTGCGCGTGATCAGCGGGCCTTTGCGCGGCCGCGCGAGCAACACCGCCATGTCGGCCTCGCGCCGCGAGGGGTTGAGGAAACCCGACGAGGCGACGAGGTCGATCTCGATTTCGGGGTGCGCGGCGATAAAGCCCGCGAGCCGCGGCGCGACGAAGCTGCCGCCGAACCCTTCCGAAACGCTGATCCGCAATTGCCCCGACAGCGCGGGACCGCCGTCTCCCCCGGCCTGGATGCGCGCCGCCGCGGTCGCCATCGCTTCGGCGTGCGGCACGAGCGCGCGGCCCGCCGCGGTCAGAACGAACCCCGCCGGCGCGCGTTCGAACAAGGTCTGCTGCAACTCCGCCTCGAGCCCGCTCACCCGCCGGCTGACCGTCGTCGGATCGACATGCAGCGCCTGTCCGGCGCGCGCAAGCGTGCCGTGGCGCGCGACCGACAGGAAATATTGCAGCTTGTCCCAGTCCATGACCTGCAAATATGCAGCTAAGCCCTGCAAGTCTATCCCTTGCAATCGCGCGCGCCTTGGTCTGTGGCGGACGATAACGACAAACGGGAGATTCGACCGATGCGACAGATCGAACATTTCATCGCCGGCGGTGCCGGCGCCGCGACGCGCAAGGGCGCGATTTTCGACCCCAACAACGGCGGCGTGCAGGCCGAGGTCGCTCTGGGCGACGCGGCGCTGCTCGACAAGGCGGTCGCCGCCGCGAAGGCGGCGCAGCCCGCGTGGGCCGCGGTCAATCCGCAGCGCCGCGCGCGCGTGATGTTCGAGTTCAAGCGCCTCGTCGAAGCCAATATGGACGAGCTTGCCGCGCTGCTGTCGAGCGAGCATGGCAAGGTGATCGCCGATGCGAAGGGCGACATCCAGCGCGGGCTGGAGGTCGTCGAATTCTGCTGCGGCATCCCGCATGTGCTGAAGGGCGAATATACGCAGGGCGCCGGGCCGGGCATCGACGTCTATTCGATGCGACAGCCGATCGGCATCGGCGTCGGCATCACCCCGTTCAACTTCCCCGCGATGATCCCGCTGTGGATGGGCGCGGTCGCCACCTCGGTCGGCAACGCCTTCATCCTGAAGCCCAGCGAGCGCGACCCGTCGGTTCCCGTCCGCCTCGCCGAACTGATGCGCGAAGCCGGAATGCCCGAAGGGATTTTCCAGGTCGTCCACGGCGACAAGGAAATGGTCGACGCGATCCTCGATCATCCCGACATCGGCGCGGTCAGCTTCGTCGGCTCGTCGGACATTGCGCATTATGTCTATGAACGCGGCGTGCGCGCGGGCAAGCGCGTGCAGGCGATGGGCGGCGCCAAGAATCACGGGATCGTCATGCCCGACGCCGACCTCGACCAGGTGGTCAGCGACCTGACCGGCGCCGCCTTCGGCTCGGCGGGCGAACGCTGCATGGCGCTGCCGGTCGTCGTGCCGGTCGGCGAGGACACCGCCGAACGGCTGCGCGCCAAGCTGATCCCCGCGATCGAGGCGCTGCGCGTCGGGGTCTCGACCGATGCCGAGGCGCATTACGGCCCGGTGGTGAGTGCCGCGCACAAGGAAAAGGTCGAAGGCTGGATCGCCAGATGCGCCGAGGAAGGCGCCGAGCTCGTCGTCGACGGCCGCGGTTTCAGCTTGCAGGGGCATGAGCAGGGCTTCTTCGTCGGCCCGACGCTGTTCGACCATGTCACCCCCGACATGGAAAGCTACAGGCAAGAGATTTTCGGCCCCGTGCTCCAGATCGTCCGCGCGCCCGATTTCGAAACCGCGCTCGAACTGCCCTCGAAGCATCAGTACGGCAACGGCGTCGCGATCTTCACGCGCAACGGCCACGCCGCGCGCGAATTCGCCGCGCGGGTCAACGTCGGCATGGTCGGCATCAACGTGCCGATCCCGGTGCCCGTCGCCTATCACACCTTCGGCGGCTGGAAACGCTCGGCGTTCGGCGACACCAATCAGCACGGCATGGAGGGCGTTAAATTCTGGACCAAGGTCAAGACCGTCACCGCGCGCTGGCCCGACGGATCGCCGGACGGCGGCAACGCCTTCGTCATCCCGACGATGGGCTGAGCGGACCCCCGCCGATGAAACCGCGTCCGGCCATCGGGCATTTCTTTCTTTCAGACGCCGGCACGCCGCCGGCGCCGCGAAGGAGAATGACGATGTTCCGCTGGACCCTCCCCGCCGCCATGCTGATGCTCGCCGCGTGCAGCGGCGGCAAGGACGAGACGCAGCCCGCCGAGACCGTCGACGAAAATGTCGCGGCGCCCGGCGAACCCGCGAGCGCGGTTCCCGCCGAGGGGGCACCCGCCGACGCCGACCTTGCCTACACGCCCGACGCGTCGGCGATGCCGCCCGCGAAGCCCGATGCCGGCATCGGCACCGGCGACATGGCGATTCCGGCTGCGATCCAGGGACGCTGGGCGCTCAAGGCGGAGGATTGCGCCGCGCGGCCCGGCACCGACCTCACCGCGCTGGTGATCGATGCAAAGACGCTGCGCTTCTTCGAATCGGCGGGCGACCTCGCGCATGTCCGCGATCGCAGCGCGAACCGCATCGTCGCCGATTACAAGTTCAGCGGCGAAGGCGAGGAATGGGACCGGCTGATGCTGCTCGGCCTCGCCGACGACGGCAAGACGCTCGTGCGCCGCGACTATGCGAAGGGTGCGGCGGCCGAGCCGCTGCGCTATAGGCGGTGCGTCGCCTGAAGGGCGGCAGGATGAAAGGGAGATAGACGATGGATATCCGCTTGCTGACGATCGCCGCCGCCCTGCCGCTGGCCGCTTGCGCGGCGCCGGGCGAATCGCCCGACGACATGGGACCGCCGCCGCCCGCCGCGATGACCTGCAACGCCGACGCGGTGCAAAGCCATGTCGGCCAGACCGCAACCCCCGATCTCGGCGCGACGATCCTCAAGGAATCGGGCGCGCGCACCCTGCGCTGGGGGCCGCCGCGCTCGGCGATGACGATGGACTATCGCCAGGACCGGCTGAACATCATGTACGACGATGCGTATAAGATTGAGAAAATCACCTGTGGCTGACGGCGACGCGGCCGCGCCTGGCCGCACGATCCTCTCGTCCGCATCGCCCTATGAGCCGCTCTACGGCTACAGCCGGGCGGTGCGCGTCGGCGACCGGATCATCGTCGCGGGCACCGCGCCGATCGAGCTCGACGGTTCGTCGACCGTCGGCGACGCGGGGGTGCAGGCGGCGCGCTGCCTGACGATCATTTCGGAAGCACTCGCGGCACTCGGCGGTGGGCCCGCCGATGTCGTTCGGACGCGCATGTTCATCACCGACCCCGCCGACGCCGACCGCGTCGGCCGCGCGCACGGCGCGATGTTCGGCGACGTCCGGCCCGCAGCGACAATGGCCGTCGTCGCGGGCCTGCTGCGCCCCGAATGGAAAGTCGAAATCGAGGCCGAGGCCGTCGTTGCGGACTCGTCATGCTGACGAAAGTCAGCATCCATTCGGCGCTTCGTCGGGAGGTGCAAAATGCGCGAGCGGCAGCCCTGCGTGTATATCATGGCGAGCAGTCGTCACGGCACGATCTACATCGGCGTGACGTCCGATCTGATGGCGCGCATCCATCAGCATCGCGAAGGCCTGACGCGCGGCTTCACAAGACGTTATGGCGTGAACCGGCTCGTCTTCTACGAAATGCACGAAACGATGGATGCCGCGATCACGCGCGAGAAGCAGCTCAAGGCCTGGAAGCGCGATTGGAAGATCGCCTTGATCGAACAAGAAAATCCCTTCTGGGAGGATTGGGCCGTCCGGCTCGGTTTTTCGCCGCTACCCCAGTTTTGAATGGATGCTGACTTTCGTCAGCATGACGACAGAGAAAAGATGACGATGACCGACCAGTTCCAGCTTACCGACGACCAGCGCGCCATTCAGGACATGGCGCGCAAATTCACCGCCGATGCGATCACGCCCTTTGCGGCCGAATGGGACGAAAAGGCGCATTTCCCGCGCGATGTCATCAAGCAGGCCGCCGAACTCGGCTTTGCGGCGATCTATGTCAGCGAGGAATCGGGCGGTATCGGGCTCGGCCGGCTCGAGGCCGCGCTGATCATGGAGGCGATGGCCTATGGCTGCCCCGCGACCAGCGCTTTCGTTTCGATCCACAATATGGCGAGCTGGATGATCGACCGCTTCGGCGGCGACGCGGTGAAGGCGAAATTTCTGCCTTCGCTCGTCACGATGGACCAGATGGCGAGCTATTGCCTCACCGAACCCGGCTCGGGCTCCGACGCCGCGGCCTTGAAAACGACCGCAAAGCTCGAGGGCGACCATTATGTCGTCAACGGCACCAAGCAGTTCATTTCGGGCGCGGGGGTCAACGACCTTTATGTGACGATGGTCCGCACCGGCGAGCCGGGACCGAAGGGCATTTCGTGCCTCGTGATCGAAAAGGATATGGCAGGCGTCAGCTTCGGCGCCAAGGAACGCAAGCTCGGCTGGAATGCTTCGCCGACCGCGCAGGTGATTTTCGACAATGTGAAGGTGCCGGTCGAAAACCGCGTCGGCGCCGAGGGCGACGGCTTCCGCTTCGCGATGGCGGGGCTCGACGGCGGGCGGCTCAACATCGGCGCCTGTTCGCTGGGCGGGGCGCAGCGCTGCCTCGACGAAGCGGTCGCCTATACCAAGGACCGCCAGCAATTCGGCCAGCCGATTTCGGATTTCCAGAACACCCAGTTCATGCTCGCCGACATGGCGACCGACCTCGAGGCGGCGCGCGCGCTCCTCTATATGGCGGCGGCGAAAGTCACCGCGAACGCGCCCGACAAGTCACGCTTCTCGGCGATGGCGAAGCGGCTCGCGACGGATAGCGGCAGCAAGATCGTCAACGACGCGCTCCAGCTGTTCGGCGGCTATGGCTATCTGAAGGATTATCCGATCGAGCGTTTCTGGCGCGACCTGCGCGTCCATTCGATCCTCGAAGGCACCAATCAGGTCATGCGGATGATCGTGGGAAGGGATTTGCTGAGGCAATAGGATTTCCCCTCTCCCGGCGGGAGAGGGTTGCGAAGACTTGCCGGCTCGCTGGCTAGTCGAAGCTGGGTGAGGGGCGCTGTGCCATCGGAGCGGCAGACCCCCTCATCCAACTCCGCCTAACCGCTTTCAGCGGTAAGGCTCCATATCCTTCTCCCCACAGGAGAAGGTTCGAGAGGGTTTATGACCGAAGACGTTCTCATCTCGACCGACGGCCATGCCGGCCGCCTGTCGCTCAATCGTCCGAAGGCGATCCACGCGCTCAACCTGCCGATGTGCCGGGCGATGATCGACGCGCTGCTCGAATGGCGCGATGACGAGGCCGTCGAAGCCGTCGTCATCGACCATAGCGAAGGCCGCGGCTTTTGCGCCGGCGGCGACATCCGCATGCTCGCGACAAGCGGCGCGCAGGACGGCGCCGACGCGCGCGCCTTCTTTCACACCGAATATCGGCTCAACCACCTGCTCTTCACCTATGCGAAGCCCGTCGTCGCCTTCATGGACGGCATCACCATGGGCGGCGGGGTCGGCATTTCACAGCCGGCGAAATATCGCGTCGCGACCGAGCATACGCGCTTTGCGATGCCCGAGACGGGGATCGGCCTGTTCCCCGACGTCGGCGGCGGCTGGTACCTGCCGCGGCTCGAAGGGCGCGTCGGCCAGTATCTCGCGCTCACCGGCGCGCGGCTCGATGGCGCCGAATGCCTCGCGCTCGGCCTCGCCACCCATTATCTGCCGTCCGAAAAGCTCGCCGAGGCGAAGGCGCGCATTGCCGCGCATCCCGACCGCATCGGCGGCATATTGGGCGAGCTGTCGGTTACCGCGCCGCACGCGGCGGTGATGGATCATCTCGACAAGATAGGCCGCCTGTTCGCGAGCGACCGGTACGAAGATATTCTCGCCGCGCTTGAGGCCGATGGGTCGGACTGGGCGCAAAAGGAGCGCGACACGCTCGGCACCAAATCGCCGCAGACGTGCAAGGTCGCGCTGCGGCAATTGAAGGAAGGCGCGGCGATGCCCGACTTTGCCGCCGAGATGGCGCAGGAATATGCAATCGGCGCGCGTGTCGTGACGATGCACGACTTCCTCGAAGGCGTGCGCGCGCTGATCGTCGACAAGGACAACAGCCCCCAATGGGACCCGCCGACCCCCGAGGCGGTCAGCGACGCGTGGATCGACGCAATTTTCGCGCCGCTGCCCGAGAATGAGAAATGGACCCCGCTACCCTAATTTCGTCACCCCGGACTTGATCCGGGGTCCAGTCAGCCTCGCCGGAATGGATGCCGGATCAAGTCCGACAGGACGACCATCAGGAGATACCGAATGACCTACGAAACCCTCCTCGTCGAACAGCGCGGCGCCGTCACGCTCGTCACGCTCAACCGCCCGCAGGCGCTGAACGCACTCAATTCGGGCGTGCTCGACGAGCTGATCGCCGCCTTCGCCGCTTTCGAGGCCGATGACACCCAGCGCTGCGCGGTGCTCACCGGTTCGGGCGACAAGGCGTTCGCTGCGGGCGCCGACATCAAGGAAATGGCCGATAAGCCCGCCGCCGATTTCTACCTCGAGGATTTCTTCTCGAAATGGACGAGCGACTTCGTGAAGAAGGTGCGCAAGCCGTGGATCGCCGCGGTGAACGGCTTCGCGCTCGGCGGCGGCTGCGAACTGGCGATGATGGCCGATTTCATCATCGCCAGCGAAAAGGCGAAGTTCGGCCAGCCCGAAATCAAGCTTGGCGTCGCCCCCGGCATGGGCGGGTCGCAGCGGCTGACCCGCGCGGTCGGAAAGGCGAAGGCGATGGAAATGTGCCTGACCGGCCGGATGATGGACGCCGCCGAAGCCGAGCGTTCGGGCCTCGTTGCGCGCGTCGTCGCGCATGAAACGCTGGTTGACGAAGCGGTGAAGACCGCGACGACGATCGCAGGCATGCCGCCGATGGCCGCGATGGTGAACAAGGACATGGTCAACGCGGCGTTCGAAACGACGCTCGACCAGGGGCTGATCTACGAACGCCGCCTGTTCCAGATCCTCGCCGCGACCGAGGACAAGGCCGAAGGCATGGCCGCCTTTATCGAAAAGCGCGAAGGCGTGTGGAAGGGGCGGTGATTGCCGGACCTTCGATGAACGACCGGGTGCCCCCGCGAAGGCGGGGGCCCATCGCCGGTCGGTGCCACCTTGCACGGTCGGATGATGGATCCCCGCCTTCGCGGGGATACACGAATTTTTGCACCTGGAGAGTAATATGAAAATCGCATTCATCGGACTCGGCAATATGGGCGGCGGGATGGCCGCGAACCTTGCGAAAGCGGGCCATGACGTCTGCGCCTTCGACCTCAGCGAAGAGGCGCTGACGCGCGCGGTGGAAGCCGGCTGCACCCGCGCCGCATCGGCAGCGGAAGCGGTGACCGGCGCCGAGGCTGTCGTCACCATGCTCCCCGCGGGCAAGCATGTCGCCTCGGTATATGAAAGCGACGTCTTCCCGAACGCCGTGCCAGGCACGTTGCTGCTCGATTGCTCGACGATCGACGTCGCGACCGCGCGGGCGAATATCGAGGCGGCGACGGCCAAGAGCCTCGTCGCGGTCGACGCCCCCGTTTCGGGCGGCATCGCTGCCGCCAACGCGGGCACGCTGACCTTCATGGTCGGCGGCACCGACGAGGGCTTCGCGCGCGCCGAACCGATCCTGGCCAAGATGGGCAAGGCGGTGATCCACGCCGGCGGCGCAGGCGCGGGGCAGGGGGCGAAGATCTGCAACAACATGCTGCTCGGCGCGTCGATGATCGCGACCTGCGAAACGCTCGCGCTTGCGCAGAAATTGGGGCTCGACCCGCAGACATTCTTCGACATCGCCAGCGTGTCGTCGGGGCAATGCTGGTCGCTGACCAGCTATGCGCCGCTCCCCGGCGTCGGCCCGACGACCCCCGCCGACAATGAGTATAAGGGCGGGTTCGCCGCGGCGCTGATGCTCAAGGATCTGCGCCTCGCGATGGAGGCGGCGGCGAGCGTCGATGCCGAGGTCCCGATGGGGTCGAAGGCGCGCGAGCTTTATGAAGCCTTTGTCGCGGCAGACGACGGCGGCCACGATTTCTCGGCGATTATCCGGACGCTCCAGGGCTGACGCGCGTCGCGCCGGGCTGCCACAATATATCGCCGCCCGCTGCGGCATTGATCGCGCGTGTCATCACGAAGAGATGGTCGGACAGGCGATTCAGATAGGCGAGCGCGAGCGGGTTGAGGTCGCGGGTCTCGCCCGCGGCGACCGCGGCGCGTTCGGCGCGGCGCGCGACCGCCCGTGCGAGGTGGAGCCGCGCCGCCGCTTCGGTCCCGCCGGGCAGGATGAAGCTGGCGAGCGGCGCAAGGGTTTCGTTCATCGCATCGATTTCGGCCTCCAGCCGCTCGATCTGGTCCGGCACGATGCGCAGCGCCATGTCGTGCGGGCCAAAGCCATGTTCGGCGTCAGCGGGGGTGGCCAGATCGGCGCCGAGGTCGAACATCTCGTTCTGGATCCGTGCGAGCATGGCCGCTTCCGGCGCGCCTTCGCGCAGCGCCGCGACGGCCAGGCCGATCGCGCTGTTCGCCTCGTCGACATCGCCGACCGCGCCCATCAGCGGCGCCGACTTGGCAATGCGCGACCCGTCGACCAGGCCGGTCGTGCCCGCGTCCCCGGTGCGCGTATAGATCTTGTTGAGCTTGACCATCAGTTTGCGCTGGGCCGGTACCGCATGCGATACGCCCTAGCTGCCCGCGGCGAGCAGCCCGATCAGGACCAGCAGGATGATGGTGATCGCCTGCCATTTGATGCGGGCCATCATCATCTTGTTCTGCAACACCTGGTTTTCGTGGACATTGCCCTCCATCGCCGCGCGATGCCCCTGCGAGAAATAGAACAGGCCGCGCGCGAGCGCGAAGAGAACGAGGCCGGCGGATACGACCACCGCTAGGATGAGCAGGACTTGCATGCCCCCTATTTAGGGATTTTGCAGCGAATATCCAGCCGGAAGGCGTCCCTCGCGCAAATCGGCGGCCAGCGTGCGGCCGTCGACCCCGCCGGCGCGCAGACTGGCGAGCGACGCGACGGCGTCGCGCTTCGCCAGCCGTTTGCCGTCGGGGCCGCACACGAGCGCATGATGACGATAGGCGGGCGTCGGCAGGCCCAGCAGCGCCTGGAGCAGCCGGTGGACATCGGTCGACGCGATCAGGTCGGCGCCGCGGACCACCTGGGTGATTCCCATCGCGGCATCGTCGATCGTGCTGGCGAGATGATAGCTTGCCGGCGCATCCTTGCGTGCCAGCACCACGTCGCCATGCGCGTCGGGCACGGCGGCGCGCATCCCCTGGCCGGCTTCCCCCCAGCGCAGCGGTCCTGCCAGCGCCGAGGCGCGCGTCATGTCGATCCGCCAGCAATGCGGCTCCTCCGCGATCCGCCGTGCACGCTCGTCAGCGCCGAGGTGGCGGCAGGTGCCGGGATAGACGGCCCCCGAAGGACCGTGCGGCGCGGCCAGGCTCTGGGCGATATCGGCGCGGGTGCAGAAGCAGGGATAAACGAGTGCGCGAGCGCGCAGATCGTCGAGCGCCGCGGCATACTCGCCCAGGTGATGCGACTGGCGCACCGGTGCGCCGTCCGGGTCGAGCCCGAGCCAGGCGAGGTCGGCGAGGGCCGCCGCGACATGCGCCTCGCGCGATCGGGCGCCGTCGATGTCGTCGATCCGCAGCAGGAACCGGCCGCCGGTGCGGCGCGCGGCGTCGTGGGCGAGCACCGCGCTATAGGCGTGGCCGAGGTGCATTTCGCCGGTCGGACTGGGGGCGAAGCGGGTCAGCACGGGCGGCCTCGCGAATCCAGATGCAGCGGACAAGGATCGCGAATCATTCCATATATTGTGGCACATGCCCCCTTGACGCCAGAATCCATTGCGGCATGTAATGATGCTGTCACTCGGGAACGGCAGTGGCGCGCCATCCCGCGCAGCATAGGGGGCAGCGTCCAAAAGCCATGTTCCATCCCGATCTTGCCCGGCATCCCGACAATTGTCCCGCGCTTGTCCTCAACGCCGATTATACGCCGCTCAGCTATTATCCGCTCAGCCTGTGGCCGTGGCAGACCGCGGTCAAGGCGGTTTTCCTCGATCGTGTGACGATCGTCGAGAATTACGAGCGCGAGATCCATTCGCCGACGCGTTCGATGCCGATCCCCAGCGTGATCGCGCTGCGCCAATATGTGAAACCGTCGCAGCACCCGGCCTTCACCCGATTCAACCTGTTCCTGCGCGATCGTTTCGCGTGCCAATATTGCGGGTCGGGCAAGGACCTGACCTTCGACCATGTCGTCCCGCGCCGGCTAGGCGGGCGGACGAGCTGGGAAAATGTCACCACCGCGTGCGCGCCCTGCAATCTGAAGAAGGGCGGGCGCACCCCGGCCCAGGCGCATATGCCGATCTATCGCCAGCCCTGGCGTCCGACGAGCTGGCAATTGCAGGACAATGGCCGCGCTTTCCCGCCGAACTATCTGCACGAAAGCTGGATCGACTGGCTGTACTGGGATGTCGAGCTGGAGGGATAACGCCGTCCGCGTTGAATCACCCCTCTCCGGAAGGGGAGGGGCTTGCAAATGCCTCAATCAAAACCGGACAACCCTGGTCACGTGAATCCGAAAGTCGGTCGATTGCTTTCCGACACAAACGTTTGACGGAGGAGAGGATTCCACCCATTTGCAGGGCCTTGCGGTCGGTCGGCCGATCGATTGCGCGGTCAGACGTCGTCGGTGGATGCCAGTTCGGCTACGTCGATCTCTCCGGTCATCGAGGCAACGGTCACCGCGACCGCGGCGTCGCCGGTGACGTTGGTCGTGGTGCGCATCATGTCCATGATCCGGTCGACCCCGGCGACGAAGGCAATCGTTTCCAGTGGAACGCCGACGCTGCCGAAGACCAGCGCCATCATGATCAGCCCGGCGCCCGGAATGCCCGCTGCGCCGATCGCGCCGAGCGTCGCGGTGATCGAGATCATCACATAGTCCGCCCAGTTCAGGTCGACGCCGAAGATCTGCGCCCCGAACAAGGTCGCAAGCCCCAGATACATGGCGGTGCCGTTCATGTTGATCGTCGCGCCGAGCGAAATCACGAAGCTCGACACGCTGGGCGAGACGCCGAGGTTACGCTGCGCGCAACGCAGCGTCACGGGAA
This sequence comes from Sphingopyxis sp. CR5, assembly GCF_059693785.1. NCBI lineage: Bacteria > Pseudomonadati > Pseudomonadota > Alphaproteobacteria > Sphingomonadales > Sphingopyxidaceae > Sphingopyxis > Sphingopyxis sp. CR5. The sequence goes on from NZ_JCATIE010000003.1 coordinate 73,914, forward strand.
GCGTCGCATTCGACGACGCGGTGGAATAGCTGACCGCCATTGCGTCGATCATGCCGTGAAAGAATCCCTTCACTGGCACCTTCGCGAAAAAATGGATCATCAGCGGGTACAGCCCGAAAATGATCAGCAGACAGCCGAGATAATTGAGCCCGACGAGCTTCGCGAGCGATTCGAGCGCGTCGATGCCGAGCACCCCGGCGACCCACGCCATCAGCGCGAAGACGCCAAAGGGCGTCAGCTCCATGACGAGCATCGTCACCTTCTGCATGATCACCGCGCCGCTGTCGAAAATCTTCGCAACGGGCGATCCTTCCTCCTTCGCCATCAAGATGCCGATGCCGATCAGCAACGCGAAGACGATCAGCGGCAGCACCTGGACGTCGGCCATCACCTGGACCGGACTTTCGGGCACGATCGACAGGATCATGTCGGTCCAGCCGGTCGCCGTCGGTTCGGGCACCGGGCCGCGCTCGATGACGCTGGTATCGACGCCGAGCCCCGGCTGGAGGAGGGTGCCCATCGCGAGGCCCAGCCATACGGCGATCTGGCCGGTGACGACGAAGAGCAGCATCGCGCGGCCCCCGACGCGGCCCAGCTTGCGCACGTCGCCGATCGCCGCGACGCCCGACACCAGCGAAAAGAAGATCAGCGGGACGACGAGCATCTTCACCGCCTTGATGAAGAAGTCGCCGATCCACTTGATGCTCGCGGCTTCGGGGCCCCATAACAATCCGGTGCCGATGCCCAGTACGAGGGCCGCAATCACCCGCTGCCACAGGGGAATCCGGAACCACCAAGCCATAAAGTCACCCTTTCACCGCCGCCCCGGCGTCCTGCGATTGTGCGGCCGCTCCGGCGACCATGAAACCACTGGGGTAACAGGGGCGTCCGCGGCGGGCAATCGCGAGTTGGTTTGGACTCTACATAAGGAAGGTTATGGCCGCGCAGGTCGCGGAGCCGACGGCCAGCGTCATCGGAATGCCGGCGCGGAAGAAGTCGACGAAGCGGTAATTGCCGGCGGCATAGACGAGCGTGTTGGTCTGGTAGCCGATCGGGGTCGCGAAACTGGCCGACGCGGCGAACATCACCGCGATCACCATCGGATAGGGATTGACCCCCAGGTCGCGCGCCAGCGCGATCGCAAGCGGCGTGACGAGGATCGCGACCGCATTGTTCGTCACCACTTCGGTCAGCAGCACCGACACGACATAGGTCGCGACGACGAGCGCCCACGGCGGCACTTCGCGCAGCACCGGGGTAAGTTCGCCGACGATCAGCGCGACGCTGCCCGAATTTTCGAGCGCCAGCCCGACCGCGAGCATGGCGAAGATCAACACGAGCACGTTGCCGTCGATCGAATCCCACGCCTCGTCGGCGTCGATACATCGCGTAACGAGGATCAGGCCGACGCCGATGATCGCCGCGACCCCGATGTCCATGATGTCGAAGCTCGCCAGCAGGATGACGCCGAGCAGCGCCCCGATAGCGATCGGGGCCTTTGCGCGGCGAAATTCGCGTTCCGTCGTGGTCCCGACCCCATAGAGGTTCGGATTGCCGTAAAGCTGTTCGATCTGGTCCTCGGGACCGGTCACCAGGATGCGATCGATCGCCTGAACGCGCGCGTTGGGGAGGTCCGGGCCGGGCGTCTTGCGAAAACGCGCGATGCCCAGGATGCGGACGCCCAGGGTCGAGAGGAAGGGGATTTCGAGCAGCCGCCGGCCGATCGCGGGGTGGCTCGGCGCGATCATCGCCTCGACGATCGCCTCGTCGTCCTGGTCGATTTCCTCGCTGCCTGCGGTCAGGCCGATCGAGACATTCCTGTTCGAACGCAGCGATAGAAGTTCCGACAGATCGAGCCGCAGAACCAGGCGGTCGTCGGCCTGAAGCACCTCGTCGGCCAGCCCGGTCCGGCGCAGCGCGGAGCCGCGCTTCAGTCCGACGAGCTTGACGTTCGCGCGCTTGGCGAACGGCACGTCGCCGATCCGGCGGCCGACCAGATTGCCGTCCTTCAGCACGCGCACTTCGGACAGGAAGCTGCGATGCTCCTGGCTGAGTTCGATCTGGCTCGCGCTGTCGTCGGGCAGGAACCGCCGCGCGATCAGGACCAGCGACAAAATCCCCGCAACCCCGGCGACGATGCCGACCGGCGTGATGGTGAAGATCCCGAAGCGATCAAGGCCATTGTCCTCCGCGACGGCCGCGACCAGCAGGTTGGTCGAGGTGCCGATCAGGGTCGTGGTGCCGCCGAGGATCGAGACATAGGACAATGGAATCAGAAGGCGCTTGGCGCTGATTCCCAGCGCGCTCGCCAGTCTGAGCATGATCGGGATCATCACGACGACGACCGGCGTGTTGTTCAGGAACGCCGACGCGAAATAGACGCCAAGGAACATTTCGGCGAGCGCAAGCCGCGGATGGCGCTTCGCGCGCGCGATGATCCGGCTCGCGATCGCGTCGAGCGTACCGGTCCGCAGCAGGGCGCCCGACAGGATGAACATCGCACCGATCGTCACCGGCGCCGAGTTGGAAAAGACCGAGAACAGGTCCTTCCCCGTCAATATGCCGAGGAACAGGAAGGTGCAGGTGCCAAGGATCGCAACGACGGTCGCGGGGAAGCGCTCCATCACGAACCCGACGAACATCAGCGCGAGCACGACAAGGCCGATGATCGCCTGATGCTGGGTGATGAAGGTTTCGGCCGCGGCGATCATCGCCTGCTTATCCGCACTGGGCCCGATGGAGCAGCTTGTGATCGGCGAGCACCAGCGCCATCATCGCTTCGACCACCGGCGCGCCGCGAATGCCCACGCAAGGATCGTGGCGCCCCTTGGTCACGATGTCGGCGGCCTCGCCCGCGCGGTTTATCGTCGGCACCGGGGTCAGGATCGAGCTTGTGGGCTTGAACGCGACGCGCACCACCACCGGCTGGCCGGTCGAAATGCCGCCGGCGATGCCGCCGGCGTTGTTCGACAGGAAATCGGGACGATTGCTCCCGTCGCTTGCCGGGCGCATCGGGTCGGCATTTTCCTCGCCGCGCAGCCGCGCCGCGGCAAAGCCGGCCCCGATCTCGACGCCCTTGACCGCGTTGATCCCCATCATCGCGGCAGCCAGGTCGCTGTCGAGCTTGGCATAGACCGGCGCGCCCCAGCCGGCGGGGACGCCGCTCGCGGCGCATTCGATCACCGCGCCCAGCGAACTGCCCGCCTTGCGCGCGTCGTCCATCAGTGCTTCCCAGCGCTGTGCGGCCGCAGGGTCGGGACAAAAGAAGGGATTGCGGCCGATTTCCTCAAGGTCGAAATTGGCGGGGTCGATCGCATCGCCGCCGATTTCCGCGACCCACGCGTGGATCTGCACCTCCGGTATCACCAGCCGCGCGACGGCGCCGGCGGCGACGCGCGCCGCGGTCTCGCGTGCGCTCGACCGCCCGCCGCCGCGATAGTCGCGAATGCCGTATTTCGCATCATAGGCATAGTCGGCATGGCCGGGACGATAAGCCTGGGCGATCTCGCCATAATCCTTCGACCGCTGGTCGACATTCTCGATCATCAGGCTGACCGGCGTGCCGGTCGTCCTGCCCTCGAAAATACCCGACAGGATACGCACCTGGTCGGGCTCGCGGCGCTGGGTCGTGTGGCGCGACTGGCCCGGACGCCGCTTGTCGAGGAAAGGCTGGATATCGCCTTCGGACAGGGCGAGGCGCGGCGGACAGCCATCGACGACCGCGCCGAGCGCCGGCCCGTGGCTCTCCCCCCAGGTCGTGAAGCGCAGGACGCGTCCGAAGCTGTTGAAACTCATGCGCGCGGCGTCCTGTCCATGAACTCGATACGATTGCCGAAGGGGTCTTCGGTAAAGAAACGGTGCCGGCCGTCGATCACGCTGTCGTCGTGCGTCGTGAAGCCGGCGCGTTCGACGTGGGCGCGTAGCGCATCGAGCGCATCGGTGGCCAACGCCACATGCGCCTTCTTCGCGGGCCGGAAATCGCGCTCCGCACCCAAATGGAGCTGGCGGTCTCCCAGCGCGAACCAGCACCCGCCGCGCGCCGCCATATCGGCGGGCTTGGGCAGTTCGGCGAGCCCGAGCAAGTCGCCGAAAAAGGCACGCGCCTTGCCTTCGCCGCCGACGGGCATCGCGACTTGCACATGATCGATGGCCAAAGCGAGGTCCATGACTCGGCGATGGCGGGATTCGCGCCGCAATTCAAGCGCAACCGGCGGTGCGCGGTCGAAGCGGGCGGGGCCCGCGTCGCCGCACCGCATCACGCCAGCGCGATGTCGGGCGCATCCTCCTGCTTCATGCCGACCGTGTGATAGCCCGCATCGACATGATGCGTCTCGCCCGTGACGCCCGAAGCCAGGTCGCTCAGCAGGTAGAGCGCCGAGCCGCCGACATCGTCGATCGTGACATTGCGGCGCAGCGGGGCGTTGAATTCGTTCCACTTCAGGATCAGGCGGAAATCGCCAATACCCGACGCGGCCAGCGTCTTGATCGGCCCGGCGGAAATCGCATTCACGCGCACACCCTGCGGCCCATAGTCGTTCGCGAGATATTGGACGCTCGTCTCCAGCGCCGATTTCGCGACGCCCATGACATTATAGTGCGGCACGACCTTTTCGGCGCCGTAATAGCTCAGCGTCAGCATTGCGCCGCCGCCCTCGCCCGTTTCGGGATCGAGCGGTTTCATCATCGCCGCGGCGCGCCTTGCGACCGCGGTGAAGCTGTAAACACTGATATTCATCGTCATCAGGAAATCTTCGAGGCCGATGTCGGCATAGTGGCCGCGCAGCGCGTCCTTGTTCGTATAACCGATCGCATGAACGACGAAATCGATCGTCGGCCAACGCGCCGCAAGCGTTTCGAAGGCCTGATCGAGATTCGCCATGTCGGACACGTCGCAGTCGATCAGGAAATCGCAGCCAAGCTCGTCGGCCAGCGGCTTGACGCGCTTGGCCATCACCTCGCCCTGATAGCTGATCGCGAGTTCGGCGCCCGCGCCATGCAGCGACTTGGCGATTCCCCACGCGAGCGATTTGTCGTTCGCCAGGCCCATGATCAGACCGCGTTTTCCTTGCATCAGACCCGTCATTCTTCTTCTCCGGTCTTGGTATTGTCGACCACAATGTCGTCCACGCGGCCAATAGCGTCGTGGCCCAAATCCTCAACCTCGACGAGCGCGGCGTTGAGTTCGGCCCCGATCACCATACCCAATCCGACGAGGTAGAAAAAGAACAGCGCGACCATCACCCCCGCCAGGCTGCCATAGGTGGCGTCGTAGCTGAGCAGCGTCGCCAGCAAGGGCGGCAGGGCGAGCGTTACCGCGATCCACCAGCAGGTGGTGAACAGCGCCCCCGGCCATTTCGGACATTGCTTGAGGCGACGGTATTTCGACGGGGTGAGCGAATAGAAGAGCATGTAGATGGCGAGGAACAGGCCGGCGCCCGAAATCGCCCGTGACAGAAGGACGACGCCCCACGACTGATATTGTTCGGGCAGCACGCGCGTCACGAACTGTTCGACCCCGACGATCAGCACCTGCATGCTGAAGGACAGCAGCATCAGCACCACCGCACCCGTGATGATCCCGATCGATACGATCCGGTAATGAAAGAATCCGCGGCTGAAATGGGTGCCATAGGCACGGCGCAGGATGTCGCGGATGGTCTCGACCAGGCTTCCCACCGTCCACAGCGCGACAAGCGCGCCGAGCCACAGGAACAAGCCGGTCCGCGCCCCCATGACTTCGCGGATCGGCCCGGCAAGCGTGCGCGAAACGGTCGGCGGCATGATAGAGAATACCGCGTCGATCGCGGCTTCGCCGCCGGCGCTTCCCCCGATCAGGCTCAACGCGGCGGCGAGCAGGATGAAGAAGGGAAAAAGCGCGATCAAGGCCAGATAGGCCAGATTGCCGGCGTGAATGAAGCCGTCGCTGTAGGTGCCGACGATTACGCGCCGCATGACCTGGAACGCGCGCGTGCCCGGGCCCAGCCGGTCGCGCCCGCGTTCGATGACACCCTGGGCTGCGGCTTTCAGATGCAGTCGCTTCGCGCGCTCGGCACGCGCCTCGAGCGAGTGCGGCGAATGGCCCTCGGCCAGGAATTCGCGGCCGACCTCGTCGGCGACTTCGCGTTCTAGCGCTTCGGCGGACTTCGTCGGTTTGCCGTCAGCCACGCATCACACGCCGAGATCTGCCCGGACCGCCCGCGGGTCGGTCCATTCGTCCATCAGCTGCGCCAGTCGGGCGTCGTCGGCCGGCACGTCGACCATCAATCGCACAAGCTGGTCGCCACGTCCGCCGGCCTTCTGGGAAAACCCCTTTCCTTTCAGGCGCATGACCTTGCCCGATGTCGAGCCGGCGGGGATCGACACCATCACCGGCCCGTCCACCGTCGGAACCTTGATCTTCGCTCCCTTGACCGCCTCGTTCAACGTGATCGGCAGGTCGAGACGGATGTTCGCGCCGTCGCGCTCGAAAAAGGGATGGCTGCCGACGCTGATCGTCACGATCCCGTCGCCATGTCCGCCCGGTCCGGGCTGGCCCTTGCCCGCGAGCCGCATCTGCGTGCCCGTCTCGACCCCGGCGGGCAATTTGAGGTCGATCGTGCCGCCGTCGGCCAGCGTGATCCGCTGCGTCGCCTGCGTCGCCGCGTCGATGAAGGACACCGCCAGCCGATAGGCGACGTTGGCGCCCTTCTGCGGCGGCGCGGTGCGACCGCCGAACGGGCTGCCGCCACCACCACCGCGCCCGCCGAACAGGCCCTCGAAAATATCGCCGAAATCCGCGCCCTCGCCGCCGAAACCGCCGAAGCCCCCCGCGCCGCCACCGCGCGGATCGCCGCGAAAGCCGCCGCCGCCATAGCCGAACGGCATCGCCGGATTGCCCTCGGCATCGATTTCGCCGCGATCGAATTGCGCGCGCTTTTCCTTGTCCGACAGAAGGTCATAGGCCTTGGTCACGTCGGAGAATTTCTCCGCCGCCTTTGGATTGTCCTTGTTCCTGTCGGGGTGGAGTTCCTTGGCGAGCTTGCGATAGGCGGACTTGATGTCCGTCTCGCTCGCGCTTTTCGACACGCCGAGGGTGGAATAGGGATCTGCCATGTCTCTCCTGTAGCCCGATAAGGTCCCGGCCGGGAAGGCCCGTTGCTCGGGGCCATGTGGGAATGTTGCAAAAGGCGGTCAAGTTCCCTTCGCCGCCAAACCGCTTTTGCTCGACGCTGTCACGGCGCGTGTTTAGAAGCATCGCATGACGACCGATCCCTTTACGCTGTTCGATGCCTGGTATGCCGAAGCGCGCGCCAGCGAACCCAATGATTCGAATGCGATGGCACTCGCCACCGCGACACCCGATGGACATCCTTCGGTGCGGATGGTGCTGCTGAAAGGCCACGGGCCGGACGGCTTCGTCTTCTACACCAACCTCGACAGCCGCAAGGGCGGCGAACTCGCGGCGAACAGCCATGTCGCCCTGCTGTTCCACTGGAAGTCGCTGCGCCGCCAGATTCGCATCGAGGGTCCGGTGGCACCGGTCGCGGACAGCGTCGCCGATGCCTATTTCGCGACGCGCAGCCGCGACAGCCAGCTTGGCGCCTGGGCGAGCGACCAGTCGCGCCCGCTGGCAAGCCGCGCGACATTCGAAGCACGCTATGCCGACATGCAGGCGCGGTTCGAAGGGCAGGATGTGCCGCGCCCCCCGCGCTGGTCGGGCTGGCGCGTTTCCCCGGACCGGATCGAGTTCTGGCAGGATCGCGCGCACCGATTGCACGAACGCACCCTGTTCGTGCGCGACGGAAACGATTGGACCAAAGGATTGCTCTACCCATGAGCTGGCGCCAGCTTCCGGTCACGCGCGTCGATGCGTTCGCCGATCGCCCCTTCACCGGCAACCCCGCCGCCGTCATGCCGCTCGACGAGTGGCTGAGCGACGACCTGCTGCAAAAGATGGCGGCCGAGAACAATCTTGCCGAGACCGCCTTCCTGGTGCCCGACGAAAGCGGCGAGGCCGATTATGAACTGCGCTGGTTCACACCCGGGGTCGAAGTGGCACTGTGCGGTCATGCGACGCTCGCGAGCGGGCACGTCCTGCTGAGCGCCGCGCCGTGGCGGGGCGACATGCGCTTCCGAACCCGCAAGGCGGGGATCCTGACCGTTTCGCGCGACGGCGAGGGCGACGGCTATCGCATGACCCTGCCGGCCTATCGGCCCTCTGCGAAAGCCCTGCCCGATATCGCCCGCGCGATGGGCGGGCCGGTTGCCGAAACCCTGTGGCACGACGGCGGCTACGCGCTGATCGTCTATCCCGATGCGGCGAGCGTCCGGGCTCTCGATCCGGATCTGCGCGCGCTGAAAGCGGGGGGCGACACGCTGTACATCGCCACCGCGCCGGGCGACGGCGACCCGTCGAACGCCGATGTCATCAGCCGCGCCTTCGCGCCCGGTGCCGGGATCGACGAGGATCCGGTAACCGGATCGGCCCATTGCGTACTCGCTCCCTATTGGGCGCAGCGCCTCGGACGCGACAGCTTTGCCGCCTATCAGGCGAGCGCGCGCGGCGGCCATGTCGGCTGCCGGGTCGACGGCGACGCTGTCGAACTTTCCGGACACTGCGTCACCACGCTGACGGGCGAGTTCCTGTTATAGCGACGCCTGCAAGTCGGCCAGGTGGCTGCGCAACGACGGAAATTGGTCGTCGCGTGTAATGCCCAGCCGGACGATCGTGACCCGCTGCGACGGCGACACGATGATGTACTGGCCCTGATGCCCGATACAGGCGAACAGGTCGTTCGGGCCGCGATCGGGCCAGAGCGCCGGGCTTGCCCCCGCCGGGCGCGGGCGGTTGAGCCAGATATGCCCGCCATAGCCGGGGTCCGCGGCCGACGGCGTCAGCATGAAGCGCATCCAGCTTTCGGGCAGCAGACGCTGGCCGCCCGCAACCCCATGATTGCGCAGGAACTCGCCGAAGCGGGCATAGTCGCGCGCCGTCGCGTGCATGATCGACCCGCCGATCATCGTGCCTCGAGCATCGAATTCGGGGGTCAGGCTGGCCATGCCGAGCGGTTCGACAAGCCGCCCTTCGATGAATTCGCGCATCGCCTGTCGCCGCGCCTCCGGGCTTTGCGACGGGGTGAGCGTATCGGTCAGTATGTCCGCCAGGATGACGCTGGTCGACGAACTGTAGTTGAACACCTCGCCGGGGCGCGCGACCGCGGGCTTCGCTTCGGCAAAGCCCGCCATGTCCTGCGCGCCCGCGCCGAACAGCATCGTCACCGTATCGCCGTCCCAGATCGGATCGCCTTCCTCGACATGCTCGAGGCCCGACGACATATGCAGCAGATCGGCCAGCGTGATCGCCCCCCGCGGGTCGCCGCTGCGCTGCCATGCCGCGACGGGGGCGGGAGCATCCAGCGACAATTGCCCGTCGGCGACGAGGAAGCCCGCCAGCACCGCGGTGATCGTCTTGGCCATCGACCAGCTTATCAGCTTGGTATCGGGCCCGAATCCCGCGCCATAGCGTTCATAGACCAGCTCGCCGTCGCGCAGCACCAGCAGCGCACGGGTCTCGCCGACGCCGTCGGCGTCGGTGAACAGCGCGTCGGCCCGTGCCTTGACCTCCGGATCGATCGCCGGAAGCGGGCGCGGGGTGTCGACCGGCGCGTCGGGCAGCGACGCGCCGAAGCGCGGTCCCGGCGTAGCGGGCGCCATCGTCCCCTGCCCCGCCGCGTACGACAGCGACCAGCCCGCGAGAAGCGCGAGCGCGGCACTTGCCAGCAGGGTCTTTTTCGTGATCATGGCGCACCGTGACTACCACCAACCCGACCGAGCCGGCAACGGCAGAACCGACGCCGGCCATATCGCCGCACGATGATGCTTCGCCGCGTCCGGTTCGCCGATCGAGCCGCTGGGGCGGGTGCCTGCCGTGGATGCTGATCCTGCTCGGGCTATTCGCCGCCTTGCTGGTCTGGAAATTCCCATCGTTCAAGGCCCAGGCCGAACTCGGTTCCGCCTATGCCGCGCGCGTCGGCTGTTCGTGCCGTTATGTGCAGGGACGCAGCCTCGACAGCTGCCAGAGCGATTTCGAGCCGGGGATGGAAATGGTGTCGGTCAGCGAGGACCCCGACAGCAAGACCATCACGGGCAGCGTTCCGCTGCTTGCATCGCGCAGCGCCCATTACGCCGGCGCGAGCGGTTGCCTGCTCGATCCCTAGGGTCAGGACCCATTAATTCCGCGATCGAGGTTTGAAGCGATTTTGCTCAGGGCGAGGAGAAGGGGCGAAGGAATATGTCAATATTTCAAGACCTTTCGACGATGCCATGGGCAAAATCGGTCAAATCCCGGAGGGACGTCGAAATGGCTGCGATCTCAGGCTCGCGCGGCCTTGCGGGTAGCGATGCTACCCGCTGCACCCGCCCAAGCCCGATATCTTCGCCATTTCGACGCCTCGAACGTGGAATTAATGGGTCCTGACCCTAGCCCGGGGGGTCCCTCCGCCGGGCGAACGGCCAGTCGATCGCGTCGCTCGCCCACAGCGCCCACCAGATGATTAGCGGCTGCGCGGCGAGGCGCGGCGCGTGATAGTCCCAGCCGAGCGTCGTGCCGCCGATCGCGACATGCGCGAAAGCGTGGTGGAAATTCGCTGGCCATACGCACAGCGCATAAAGCGCGAGGCCCCAGCCCGCAGCCTTGCGCAGCCGGGGAATCATCAGCCCCGCCGCCCCCGCGAGTTCGGCGACGCCGGTCGCCGCGACGACAAGGGCGGGGCAGGGGACCCAAGGCGGGGTGATGGCGAGAAAGGGCGCCGGCGTCGCGAGGTGGCGATATCCCGCATAGGCATAAGCGAAGGCGAGCAGCCAGCGCAGCGCCCTGCGCGCCGTCCCTGTGGCTTTCGCCTTGCCAGCGGTCATCGCATACCCCACAGGTGGATCATGAAAACCGGGGCCTTTCGCTGCATGGCGGCATTGTCGATCCTTGTCTTTTCTGCCGTTTCGCCGCTCCCTGCGACGGCGGGCGGGCGGGCGCCGCGCATCGGCGAACCCGCGCCCGACTTCTCGCTGCGGACGCTCGACAAGCGCAAGGTGCAGCTCGCCGAACTCAAGGGCAAGGTCGTCGTGATCAACCTGTGGGCGACTTGGTGCGGGCCGTGCAAGGCCGAAATGCCGATGATGCATCTCTATTACAAGAAGCGGCATGCGCGCGGGCTCGAAATCTTCGGAGTCACGAGCGAGGGCCTGGAAGTGCGCTCGTGGCTCAAGAAGGTCGCAGGCCTGCTCTCCTATCCGCTTGCGAACCAGACGTTGTCGCACTACCCCATCCTCGGCGGGGTACCGACAACCTATGTGATCGACCGAAAGGGCGTGTTGCGCGTCGCCCAATCGGGCGCCTTTACCGAAGACGCGTTCCGCCGCACCATCGACCCGCTACTCGCCGAATCGCCTTAGAAACCTAGCGCCCGGTCGCAGCCAGCATGGCATCGATCGAGACGAACTTCTCTCGCGGGGCGCCTTCGATCGCCGCCTTGACCTCCGCTTCCTCGATCCGGCGCCAGTCGCGAAAGGTGACGGGGGCGACCCCGCGACCCGCGAGCAGCGCGTCGAGCCCCGGCCGCCCCGGCTTGCCGGTCCCGCGCCCGATATCCCCCAGCACCATGTCGGCGACGCGCGCGCCGTCGGGTTTGTTTGTGCCGATTGTCCCGCTCGGCCCGCGCCGTGCCCAGCCGACGCAATAGAGGCGCGGCAGGATGCGCCCCTCGTCGTTGGCAAAGCGGCCGCGGCCATGTTCGTAGGGGACACCGGGAATCGGCGGCGTCTGATAGCCGATGCAGCTGATCACCAGCCCCGCCTCTATGGCATAGGTTTCGCCGGTACCGCGGCTCCTGAGGTCGGCGTCGAGCTCGGTCCGCTCGACGATCACCCGCTGGACGTGCCCATCGCCCTCGATCCCGACGGGCATCGCGAAGAAATCGAAATCGATCGTGACCGGCTTGGCCACGGGGTTGGCGGCAAAGCCGCGCAGATGGGTAACCGACTTGCGCATTCCCGGTTCGAGCAGGGCGTCGTCGCCTTCGGGCGGCAGGTCGGCCGGGTCGACGCGCGGGCTCGCCCGCTCGAGATGCGCCAGTTCGCCAAGCTCCTTGGGCGTCATCGCGATCTGGTGCGGTCCGCGACGCCCCAGGATATGGATTTCGCGGACGCCACTTGCCGCAAGCGCGTCGCGCGCGTGCGCGACGATGTCGCTGCCCGCGAATTCGGCAGGCGATTTGGCAAGGATGCGCGCGACGTCGAGCGCGACATTCCCGTTGCCGATCACCGCGACCCCGCGCGCGTCCAACGGAGGATTCAGCTCGGCGAAATCGGGATGTCCGTTGTACCAGCCGACGAACGCGGCGCTGCCGATCACGCCCGGCAGGTCGGCGCCGGGAATATCGAGCGCCCGGTCGTTCGGTGCCCCGGTCGCGAGCACGACGGCGTCGTAGAGCGTGAGCAGTTCGTCGACCGACACGTCGCGGCCCACCGCGACATGCCCGACGAAGCGGACATTATCGGTCAGCGCGACGCCTTCGTACCGCCGCGAGACCGCCTTGATCGACTGGTGATCCGGAGCGACTCCGGTGCGGATAAGGCCATAGGGGACGGGCAGGCGGTCGATCACGTCGACCGCGATGTCGTCGGCCTTCTGCAAGGTCTCCGCGGTATAATAGCCCGCCGGGCCCGATCCGACGATCGCGACGTGACGCATAGCCCACCTCCATATCGGGCACCTGCGCGAAGGAGCGCGGCCCCTTTGTTCTGTGACCGCCGATGCTAGCGGCGAAATGCGGGAGGGCAAGCGGACAAGTGGATGGGATTCGGCATCGCGTCGCCGACCCGGCACCGCAACCGCTGCCCGAGCGCGGCACCAAGGTGGAAGGTGTCGCCGCTGTTGATCCGCGCGATGGATATCGTCAGCCGAGCGTGGCTCACCCCCGGCAGGATCTTCGCGGCGCTGCGCGGGATCAGGTTATAGGCGTTCATTTTCGCCCAATGGTCGCGGTCGCCGGTATAGGCCGGATCGTCGGTGTCGTTGTAGGACGAGGCGAAATAATGACCGTAACTCGTGGTGCGACTCACCAACGACAGCCCGTCGGTCGTTACCGTCATGCTCGCCGGTGGCGAGGTCGAACCCGACGCGACCGAATAGGTGATCGTCGTCGCGGCAACCGCCGTCACGACACGCGGCCCGGTGTAGGCCGCATCGCTGCCCGTCACCGTCACCACGTCGCCGACCTTGATGCCGTGCGACCCGATGGTCAGCGTGCAGTTGCCGCCGCTCGCGCTCTGGGCAGAGACGCTGTGGCTTTTCACCGGGACCGGTCGATACTGCGCCAGCGTCCATGTCGTGTTGAGATCGCCGGTCGACGTGCCGCCGTGGATGACGGCCTGGTTGAACACGTCGTCGCCCTGCGCCACCGGGAAAGGATCGCTGAACATCTCGATGAACTGGCTGGCGCCCGACGCGACCAGTTCGAGCGATTTGCCGCTCGCTCCGAACGCGATATCGTCGGTGATGGTCGCGGTCAGCGCGCTCGACAATGACCGCAGCGTCCACCCGGCAATCTGCGTCGCGCCGAAGGTCAGGGCCTGTCCATCGGTCGCTTCGTTGAAATTCCAGTTGTAATTGGGGATCAGCGACGCGTGGACCGCCTGCCGCAGTTCGGTGGGGTTGGCGCTGGCATTGGTGGCGAAGGTCAGACCCGAGAGCCCGGACGCCAGCGAGACGTCATCGTCGAACAGGAACAGGCCGGCTGCGGTGTGTGTGCTGCGCCCATACAGGACGTGCAGCCCGGAAATCACGGCATCGAACGGCCCCGTGAACAGCGGGCGGCGCGGGCAGGCGATGCCATCGGGCCGCGCATCCGCCGGTGCCGTCGCGTCGGTCTTTGCGTTGATCTGGCAATCCGACATCTGAAGGGTGAAGCCGTGGCTGCTAGCGAAATCATATTTGACCAGCGCGTCGTTGCTCGACCCCTCGAAGTGGCAGCCGATGAACTTGATGTGGAAATAGCTGGCGTTCGAGTTGAGATAGAGGGTGCTGCTCTTCAGGAAGTCGAACGAACAGGCGATGAAGACCAGCTCCTGCAAGGTCGAAACCCGGATGCCCTGCGGCGCGCCGGCGAAGGTGCAATTGACGAAGGTCATTCGCTCGCCGCTGTTGGACTTGGCGGCATAGGGGCAATCGAACACGCGGACGCCCGCCAACTCGAACCGGCAATTGGTCGCCGAAAAGAGATAGGTGTCGCGGTCGCGCAGCTTCAACAGCGTGCCGAAGTTCGTGACCACCACGTTGTTCAGCTGAATGTCGCGGCTTGCGCGGTCGGACGACAAGCCCGGCGTAATATTGCCGATATCGAGGCCGACGCTCTCCGTCGCGGCCATTCCAGGACCGTCGATATGAAACGGACCGTTAAGCACAGCGCCGGTGTTGGCGGCGCCGCGACCCGGCGAGCTTGCAGGGCCGCGCTCATTATCGATGCGAAAGGCGACCACATCGTCGGGAGCGTTCGAAAAATCGAACACGACGGGGTCGGTCGCACCCAGTTTGATCCACGGCGGCAGCCTGAGGCCGCTATCGAGTCGATACCGGCCCTTGGGCATCACTATCGTATACGTGCCCGTGTTAACGCCGGACGCGATCGCGTCTGCGGCGATCGCGTCGATTGCCTTCTGGATTTCCGTTTGGGAGGCTTTGATACCGCTCGGGTCGGCACCGAAAGCCCTGACATCGAAATTGGGCGACGGCACGACGTACAGTTTCGCTCCGCCAGCGGTTGCCACATGGAAATCGGCGGCCGTCTCATGGGCCACCTTGTAGACGAACCCGTCACCGGTTCGGACGGTCGATCCGACACGCAGGGCTTTGGAACTGGCGATCAGCGCGGCTGGTGTCGCAGCCGCATACGCTGCATCCGGGACGTGCCCGGGGCCATCGGCCGACCGGCTTCGCTGCGCGGCGCCGAGGTGCGCTTGCGAATCCCAGACGGCCCACGCGCCGGCTGTCGCCAGCATGCTGCGGCGACTGATTTTTCCGCTTCGATATGTCATGATGTGGTCATCAACCAGCCTGTCGATATTGAGTGCCAGCGCGTCTTGCTCCAGCCTTGCGTGCGCTCCGTCGACTACCGCAATATGCCTGACGCTCAATTCGGCATCGAACGAGTTGGGTGGAGCGGGCCTCCGGCCGGTGCCGGACCGGGGTGGGGTGCGCGGCGGCGAGGCGCCAATTCATACGCACGGTCCATTTTGTCGGCAAGCCCGATGCTCCGTGGGGCCGTGTGCCGGTAAGGCGCTCCCTTTCAAACCCCTTGACCCCCGCGTTTCCGCCGCTTATTGGCCCCCGCTCCTGCCCCGTCGTCTAATGGTAAGACTACGGATTCTGATTCCGTCTATCGAGGTTCGAATCCTCGCGGGGCATCCAAGACCTTGTCATATTTCACCAGAGACCGCTCATTCTTTCCAAATTGAGTGGCATCCTCTGCTTTTTAGCGCCGAGCGGATGGTGTCAAATGCCCCCAAGTGAAAGCGGGCGGTCAGCATCGCCCGATTTCGGCCGTCCCAGCCTTATTCGCCGCCCTATGTCTGAAAGCTGTCATCAGATTGCTTAGCTGAGATCGACGGCTCCGCCCACCCTACTCCCGCAACGGACTTACAGGCCCGCTTTCCCCATGAGGCGGCGGGCTCTTGTCTGCCTGGCGAATCGGCCGGAACCATAGACGGGAAAGATCAGCGGTCCTCCGACCGCGCGCGATAGGCCTTTGCATTGATCCCGTGGCGCGCGAGCTTGTCGTACAGCGTTTTGCGCGGCAGTCCGAGTGCGCCCATCGCCTTGCCGATGTCGCCGTTGCACCCTGCCAGCGTCTCGCGAAGGATGGCGGCTTCGAACCGTGCGACCCGTTCGGCGAGCGTCTGCGCCGGCTGCATCACGCCGCCCGTCGGGTCGAGCGGCAGGTCGAGCGCGACGCCATAGGCGAAATTTTTGAGCTCGCGGACATTGCCCGGCCAATCATGTTCGACCAGGTGGCGGCGCACACGGTCGTCGATATGGATCTCGGCGGCGCCCATCCTCGTCCCGGCTTCCTCGAGGAAATAGGCGAAGGTCTGCGGAATGTCGGCGCGCCGCTCGCGCAGCGGCGGGATACGCAGTTTGACGACATGGAGCCGGTAATAGAGATCTTCGCGGAACTTGCCCGCGCGGACCGCGTCGAGCAGGTCGACCTTCGTTGCCGCGACGATCCGCAGGTCGACGGGCTCGGGCGCGGCGGCGCCGATCGGCTGAACTTCGCGCTCTTCGATGACGCGCAGCAGCTTGGCCTGCACCGCGGGGTGCATCGTGTCGATTTCGTCGAGGAACAGCGTGCCGCGATGCGCGGTACGGATCCGTCCCGGATTCGCCAGCTTGCCGCTCGCGCGGTCGACGCCGTCGCCGCCGAACAGTTCGGCCTCGGCGAGGTCGTGCGGCAGGGCGGCGCAATTGACCGCAACGAGCGCGCCACCGCGGCGGCGGCTCTGGCGGTGGAGCATATGCGCGACCAGTTCCTTGCCGGTGCCAGTCTCCCCCTCGACCAGGACGTCGATATCGGCCTGGGCGAGTTGCGCAATCGTCTCGCGCAGCCGCACCATTGCCGGGCTTTCCCCGACCAGCGGACTGTCGATGTCCTGGACCGCAGCGGTCAGACGCCGGTTGTCGAGGATCAGTGCGCGGTGCGCCAGCGCCCGCCGCGCGCTGCCCACGAGGTGATCGGCAGCGAAAGGCTTCGACAAAAAGTCGAAGGCGCCATCCTTCAAGGCCCGCACCGCCATGTCGACATCGGCATGGCCGGTGATGAGGATAACCGGGATTTCAGGATCTATCGCGTGGATAGCCGCGCGCAACTGGAGCCCGTCCATCCCCGGCATCCGGATGTCGGTGACGACAATCCCCGGAAAATCGCGATCGATCCGCCGGAGCACCGCGCCCGCATCCGCAAACGCCTCGACCGACAAGCCGGCAAGGTCGAGCGTCTGGAGATTGGCCTCGCGAAGCGCCGCGTCGTCGTCGACGAACAGGACCGTCTGCTGGTCGGTGAAAAAGCTCATGCGGACCGAAGCTCCACCCGGAATCCGGCACCGCCGAGCGGCGACTCGATGAGTGCCAGCGTGCCGCCGAAATCGCCGACGATCTGGCTTGCGATCGCCAGCCCCAGGCCCAAACCTTCGGCCCTCCCGGTGACGAAGGGCGTGAAAAGTTCGGGTTTCAAGGCTTCGGGGACCCCGGGGCCATTGTCGCAAATGTCGATGCGCAGCGGATCGGTGCCGTGAGCGCGGAGGATGATTCGCGGATCGTCGACGCCCTGTAGCGCCTCGCCGGCATTTTGCAGCAGGTTGATCAGCACCTGTTCGAGCCGCACCCGGTCGGCGTGGACTCGCGCGCCGGGCTGCTCGATCGTGATGTCCACCGCGACGCCCTGGCTGCGCAGCCGGTCGCCGATCAGCAGCATCGTCCCGTCGATCGCCGCCTCGAGTGCGACCGGACCGAGCGGGGTCGGCTTGCGCCGCGCGAAATTGCGCAGTTCGCCGGTAATCGCCCCGACCCGCGCGGTCAGATCGACGATCGTGCGCAGATTGCCCTGCGCCTTCGCGGTATCGCCGCGGTCGAGATAGGCGAGGCCATTCTCGGCAAAGCCGCGGATCGCGGCGACCGGCTGGTTGATTTCGTGCGCGACACCGGCGGTGATCTGTCCGATCGACCCGAGCCGGCTCGCCTGCGCCAGCTCCTCTCGCGCGGCGCGGTAGCGGCGGTCGGTTTCGGCCTGCAACTCCGCTGCCTGCTTCAACTCGGCGTTGGCTGTGCGCAGATCCTGCGTGCGCGCCGTGACCTCGCGTTCGAGCGCCTGGTGCGCCGCGTGGCGCATCGCCTGCCGCTCGACCAGGCGCAGCAGGGTCACGATCGCCGCCCCGACGAGGATCAGCAGAACCAGAAAGATCACGCGCGCCGTCGCATTGGCGGCCGCCCGGTGCGACTGCATCGGCTGAAGCTGGTGCAGTGTCGTTCCGGGTAGCGATATGCGCTCGGTCGCGTCCCGAAAGAGGCGGTCGCCATCGGCGGCCGAGAGCCGGAGATTTCCGTCGTCGCGGCCGAGGTCAAGCGGCGCAAGCGAACGGTCCCCATAGCGCCGCGATGCACGCAGCCTTTCGCGCGTCGCTGCGGAAATCGGCGCGAGCGATCGAAACTGCCACGCCGGATCGCTGGCCATGATGATGATGCCGCTGCTGTCGGTGACCAGCGTGGTGCCGCTGGAATCGGCCCATTTCGTTTCAAGTCGGTCGAATTCGACCTTCACGACGATCACTCCCAACGCAGCGCCGTTCGGCGCCACCTTGCGCGCAAGATAGAGCCCCGGACGGCCACTGACCGTGCCGAGGGCAAAGAGTTCGGCTTCGCCGGTCGCCATCGCGCCCCGGAAATAGGGACGAAAGCGATAATTCTCTCCGACGAAGCTCGTCGGCTCGCGCCAGTTGCTCGCCGCGATCGTCGTGCCGTCCTTGTCAAGGACATAGATAACCGCGGCATCGGTGCGTTGCGCCAATTGTTCGAGTTCGGCGTCGAGGCGGCGCGACGCGTCGGCGCTACGGTCCGCGAGCGCCAGGCGGACGTCGGGAAATTCGGTGAGCACGCGTGGCAGCAGCCGGAATTTCTGCAATTCGCTTTCAAGCAGGCTCGCATGCGCACGCGCGTTCTGCCGCGCGTCGGCATCGGTTTCGGCACGGGCGTTGCCCGCCGCCCAGCGATCGAGCGCAACCGCCGCGACGATCAGCAGCAGCAGTCCGGCCAGTCCCGCGAGCAGCAGGCGCCGCCGGTCGAGCGAGGAACGAGACGGCGAATCGCGATCGGACATCTGTGCGGATTATCGCACAAATTATGGGATTGCCATGTGGAATTTCGCACAAATCGACCGACCTTCAAGCGCGATGCTAATATATATCGTCTATTATCAATGTATTAGTGCGGAATGTCGACGACTTTGACCGACCTCCCGCATGCGCCCTAATTTCCCCGAAAGGCCGGGCAACGGCCCGGGCGGCGCCCACGAGCGCGAACGACAAACAGGGAGAGACGGGTGGCAGTCCCGATCGATTCGACCGTATCGCAGCAACCGGAAGCCCCGCGTCCGTGGTGGACACATCTGTATGTGCAGGTGTTGACCGCGATCGCCGCCGGCGTGTTGCTCGGTCATTTCTGGCCCGAAACCGGGGTCCAGCTCAAACCCGTCGGCGATGGGTTCATCAAGCTGGTCAAGATGATCATCGCGCCGGTAATCTTCCTCACCGTCTCGACGGGCATCGCATCTGTCGGAGAGAGCAAGGCGCTCGGGCGGCTGACGCTCAAGACCTTTGCCTATTTCCTCTTCTTCTCGACCCTTGCGCTGATCGTCGGGTTGATCATCGCCAATGTTTTTCAGCCCGGCGCAGGGATGAATATCGACCCCGCGACACTCAATGCCGGCGCGGTCGCCGACTATCAGGCCAAGGCGCACGAAGCGACGCTGACCGGCTTCCTGATGGAAATCATCCCCACGACCTTCGTTTCGGCGCTGACCTCGGGTTCGATTCTCCAGGCGCTGTTCGTCGCGGTGCTGTTCGGCATCGCGCTGTCGCATACCGGCGCTGCGGGGGCGGCGGTGCTTGCGATGCTCGAAAAAATATCGGTGGTCTTTTTCCGTATCGTCGCGATGCTGATGCGCTTCGCACCGATCGGCGCTTTTGGCGCGATGGCGTTCACGATCGGCGAATATGGCGTCGGATCGCTTGCCAGCCTCGGCAAGCTGATCGCCACCTTCTACCTGACCTCGCTGTTCTTCGTGCTCGTCGTGCTCGGCGCGATGGCGCGGATCGCGGGCTTTTCGATCCTGCGGCTGATCGCCTATCTGAAGGCCGAGCTGCTGCTCGTGCTCGGGACATCCTCGTCAGAGGCGGCGCTGCCCAGCCTGATGGAAAAGCTCGAGCGCGCAGGCTGCGCCAAGCCCGTCGTCGGCATGGTCGTGCCGACGGGCTACAGCTTCAACCTCGACGGCACCAACATCTATATGACGCTCGCGGCACTGTTCGTGGCGCAGGCAACCGGCGTCCACCTCAGCCTTGGTGAACAGATCGCCCTGCTGCTCGTCGCGATGGTCAGTTCGAAGGGGGCTGCCGGCGTGACCGGCGCCGGCTTCATCACGCTCGCGGCAACGCTGACCGTCGTGCCTTCGGTACCTGTTGCGGGGCTCGCGCTGATCCTCGGTATCGACCGGTTCATGAGCGAATGCCGCGCGCTCACCAATTTCATCGGCAATGCGCTTGCGGCGATCGTCGTCGCGAAATGGGAAAAGGCGCTCGACCAGAATGCGCTCGACCATGCGCTTGGCGGCAAACCGGCGCCGATCGCGGCACCGCCGGTCGAAGCCGATGCCGACTGACATCGCCGCATCGAACAACGAAAACGACATGGGGAGTGAGACAATGATTTCGACCAAAGCCCGCTGGACGCGCCGTACCAGCCATGCCGCGCTGATCCTGTCCGCCGCGCTCGCGGCGCCGGCGCAGGCGCAGGATGCACCCGCCGACCCCTCGGCCGATCCCGCGGGTGACGGCGCGATCATCGTTACCGGCAGCCGCATCGCGCGAGACACCTATGACACCGCCGCGCCGACGGTCAGCGTGACCGGCGAGGACCTGCTCGAATCGGGCGACAGCGAACTCAGCGAAACGCTCGCCGACCTGCCGCAGCTCACCTCGACCACCAATGATTCGACGGTGACGGGGAACACGCAGAATTCGGGGCTGTCGTCGATCCAGCTCCGCAATCTCGGCGACAATCGTACGCTGGTGCTGATCGACGGGCGCCGGACCGTGTCGAATTCGGGCATCCGCAACCTGGTCAGCCTGTCGACGATCCCCAGCGACTTCATCGACCGAGTCGAGGTCATCACCGGCGGCACCTCGTCGATCTATGGGTCCGACGCGGTCGCGGGGGTGGTGAACATCATCACCAAGCGCAACGAACGCGGCCTGACCTTGCGCGCGCGGACCGGCCTGACCTCGCGCGGCGATGGCCAGGAACTGACGCTCGGCGCGACATATGGCGCGCGCTTCGCCGACGGGCGCGGCTATCTGCTCGTCAGCGGAACCTATGATCGCGACTGGGGCATCCGTGCGACCGACCGCGAATGGGCGACGCGCCCGATCGGCTATGACTATGATTTCGAGACCGGGCAGAATCTGTTCGACACCTATTATGTCAACAACAGCGGCGGGTTGACCAGCGGGCGCCAGCCGACCGACACCTTTCCCCCGAACATTTATAGCGATCTGAGCAGCTTCATCCCGGGCGGCGTTTTCTCCGGCAAGAGCTCGTCGCGCGACCGCTTCTACCGCAACGGCAAGCTCGTGCCGCTGGGCCCCGACGTCCAGACCGGCGAGCCGATCGAAATCGGGACGACCGACAATGGCAACAGCGGCTATTTCCTGCCCAACCGCGATGGATACAACCAGCGCACCGGCCGTTCGCTGATCCTCGCGCGCAAGCGCTACCTTGGCGCCGCGAAGCTCGATTATGAATTTTCGGACGCGCTCGAAGGCTTCGCGCAAGTCCAATATTCGCGGATCATTTCGGGCGAAACGCGCGAGTCGGTGGGCATCGGCTGGGATTCGACCTTCCCGATCACCGACCCCGTGACCGGGATCACGACCGAGCAGGAATATGGCAAGATCCCCTGCCTCCAGAACGGGCCGTGCAATCCCTTCGTTCCGCCCGAACTGAACCCCGGCGAAGTGCCTTCGACCGGCGCGGGTATCGCGTGGGATCGCCGTTTCGACGAGGTCGGCGGCCAGATTACCGAGAACAAGCGCGAAACGATCCGCAGCTGGGTCGGGCTGCGCGGCAAGATTTCCGACAGCTGGAACTGGGAAGCGAGCTTCGGCTACGGCCAGTACAAGCAGGACCAGTGGCGCCGCAACGAAATCTGGGGCGATCACCTGATCCAGGCCCTCGATGCCGAGACCGGCCCCGACGGCGCGCCGCGCTGCGTCGATGCCGATGCGCGCGCCGCCGGCTGCGTGCCGATCAACCTGTTCGGCGAGGGCTCGATCACGCCCGAAGCGGCGGCCTGGATTCGCGCCGACCTGCATCAGGACCTGACGATCCGCCAATATACCGGACAGGCGTTCGTCACCGGCGAGCTGTTCCAGCTTCCCGCCGGCCCGGTCGGTGCCGCCTTCGGTCTCGACTATCGCAAGGACAGCCAGACGTTGACCGGCGATCTGCTGTCGCAACTCGGCGGGACGACCGGCAACGCGGTCCCCAATTTCGGCGGGTCGATCAGCGCCTATGAAGGCTATGGCGAAGTCAATGTGCCGATTCTGAAGGATGCGCCCGGCGCCTATCTGCTCAGCCTCGATGCGTCGGCGCGGGTTGCGCATTACGACATCGACAATGTCGGGACGGTGTTCAGCTGGCGCGGCGGCATCCAATATGCGCCGATCCCCGACCTCCGTTTCCGCGCCCAATTCGCCCGCGCCCAGCGCGCGCCCGATATCGCCGAGCTGTTCTCGCCCCCGCGCGGCAATTTCGAGAGCGCCGACGATCTGTGCGACGGGGTGACGCCAACCACCGCTGGCCGCATCGCGGCGAATTGTCGCCTCGACCCCGGCATTCAGGCGCTCTATGCGCGCCAGGCGGCCGAGAGCATCGACCAGGAATATGAACAGGCCGGCTCGAACATCTTTAGTCCCAATGGCGGCAACCTGGACCTGAAAGAGGAAACCGCCGACACGCTGACGCTCGGGGCGGTCTTCGCGCCGCGTTTTGCGCGCGGGCTCAGCCTTGCGGTCGATTATTACAGCATCAAGATCCGCGACGCGATCGACGCCTATTCGAACCGCGACATCCAGCTGCAATGCTATGACACCGACATCCCGAAGGCCGACAATCCCTTCTGCGCCGATATCACGCGGAATCCGATCAACGGCCAGATCGTCGAGCTGGTGCAGCGGCAGGCCAACCTCGCGCGGTTCGACACCTCGGGCATCGACGTCGCGTTCAACTATCGCTTCCGCCTCGACGATGCGCTCGGGATCCCCGGCCGCTTCGACCTGCGCTATGACGGGACGCATATCCTGAAGCAGAAGGTAAGCTTTCAGGGGGTCGACGGCATTGTCACCAATGACCTGAAGGGCGATCTGCGCGACGGCAGCTTCAAATATCGCGCGCGCGGCTCGCTGAGCTGGAAACTGGATAATTTCCGTATCCGCTGGTCAACGACCTATTATGGCAAGATCAACGACAGCAATGTGCTGCGCGATCAGTATCTCGCCCTGCTCGCCACCAATCCCGATGCCGAGGTGCCGACCTATCTCTATATCGGCGACGTGTGGGAGCACGACCTGTTCGTTTCGTTCGACGTCGACAGCGGCGGCAAGGCGTTCCGTCTTTATGGCGGGGTGAACAATCTGTTCGATTCGACCAGCCCCTTCCTGCCGACGGGCACCGAGGCGGGACGCCTGACCAACCAGAACGGCGTCTACGACATCGCCGGGCGCCGCTTCTATATCGGTGCGACGGTGAAATTCTGATGCGCGGCGGCGCATCGAAGCGGATTTTGCGGGCGACCACTGGGTCCGCAAAAGCCATTGCGGCGGCGGCGCTGTTGACGCTGGCAGGGTGCGCGCCCGGCCACGCGGCCATCGGCGCCGCCCCGCATGGCGACACTGCGCTGCAAAAGCGGCTGTTCGCGGCCGGCGTCCAGCGTTTCACCTTCAGCGACTGGGCCGGCCCCGCACTGCCGGTGTGGACCTATCGCGCTCCCGGCACTCCCGCCGATGCGCCGGTGCTGTTCGTCTTTCACGGCGCGCTGCGCGATGCCGACAACTATGTCGATCAGTGGCTCGGTCTTGCCCGCAAATACAAGATCGTGCTGATCGTTCCCGAATTTTCGAAGGCGTCCTTTCCCGGCGCGCGCAGCTACAGCCACGGATGGTTCACCGAAAAGGACGGCACCGCGCGGCCCGCCGACGCATGGTCCTTCGCGGTGGTCGAACCGATCTTCGCCGCGGTGAAGGCGCGCGAGGGGCTGAGTGCCGCGACCTATTCGCTCTACGGTCATTCGGGCGGCGCGCAATTCGTCCACCGCTTCCTCCTCGCGGGCGGAGGGCCGCACATGGCGCGTGCGGTGTCGGCCAACGCCGGTTCCTATGCGATGACCGACCCCGCGGTCCGGTGGCCCTTCGGCCTCGCGGGGCTTCCGCGCGGGCTGTGGCAACCGGAAAAGGCGTTCGCGCTGCCGGTGACGGTGCTGCTCGGCACCGAGGATATCGATCCCGACCATCACAGCCTGCCGCGCCAGCCCGAAGCGATGGCGCAGGGCCCGTACCGGCTCGCGCGCGGCAAGGCCTTTTATACACGCGCCCGCGCGCTGGCTGCTGCCGACCATGCCCGCTTTGCGTGGAGCTGCGTGCTGGTGCGCGGGGTCGGGCATGACAATGCGGGGATGGCGCCGGTCGCGATCCGCATCCTGTTCGGCGATGCGCGGCCGGTCGCGGGTGGCGACTGCAAGCCGCTCGGCGACTGATACCCCGGTATGAGGCTTGGGCTGGCGCGCGCGTCGTGCTAGGCGGCGCGCCCATGCTGACGATCAACGGCCTTACCGTGCGCCTGGGCGGGCGCACCATCCTCGACCGCGCGAGCGCGAGCCTGCCGGCGAAAAGCCGGACGGGGCTGATCGGCCGCAACGGGGCGGGAAAATCGACGCTGATGAAGGCGATGATCGGCAGCCTGGAAGGCGACGAGGGCGGCATCGAAATGCCGCGCCGTACCCGCGTCGGCTATATCGCCCAGGAAGCGCCGAGCGGAACGGCGACGCCCTTCGAAACGGTGCTGGCCGCCGATACCGAGCGCGCCGACCTGATGGCCGCGTCGGAGACGGAGACCGACGCGCACAAGCTGGGCGACATCCACGAACGGTTGATCGCGATCGACGCCTATACCGCTCCGGCGCGCGCCGCTCGCATACTGAGCGGGCTGGGATTCGACGAGACGATGCAGGCGCAATCGCTCGACAGTTTCTCGGGCGGGTGGAAGATGCGCGTCGCACTGGCCGCGCTGCTCTTTTCGAACCCCGACCTGCTGCTGCTCGACGAGCCGTCGAACCACCTCGACCTCGAAGCGACGATGTGGCTCGAAAGCTTTCTGCGCGCCTATCCCGGCCAGCTCGTCGTGATCAGCCATGAACGCGACCTTCTGAACAAGGTCGTCGACCATATCCTTCACCTCGAAGGCGGCAAGGTGACGCTCTATCCGGGCGGCTATGACGCCTTCGAGCGCCAGCGCGCCGAGCGTGTCGCGCAGCTTGCCGCGGCCAAGGCCGCACAGGACGCCCAGCGCGCGAAGCTGCAGGACTATATCGCGCGCAACAGCGCCCGCGCCTCGACCGCGAAGCAGGCGCAGTCGCGCGCGAAACAGCTTGCGCGGATGCAGCCGATCGCGGCGCTG
Source organism: Sphingopyxis sp. CR5 (assembly GCF_059693785.1). Taxonomy (NCBI): domain Bacteria; kingdom Pseudomonadati; phylum Pseudomonadota; class Alphaproteobacteria; order Sphingomonadales; family Sphingopyxidaceae; genus Sphingopyxis; species Sphingopyxis sp. CR5. Next base: position 99,439 of record NZ_JCATIE010000003.1, read on the forward strand.
ACCGAAGACCCGAGCCTGGTGTTCGATTTCCCGAGCCCCGGCGACGAACTCAAGCCCCCGCTGATCACGCTCGACCTGGCCAGCGTCGGCTATGCGCCCGGCAATCCGGTGCTGCGCCGCCTGAACCTGCGCATCGACCCCGACGACCGCATCGCGCTGCTCGGCCGCAACGGCAATGGCAAGACCACGCTCGCGCGCCTGCTCGCGGCACAGCTTGCGCCCGAAGAGGGCGGGATGGCGGTCGCGGGCAAGATGCGCGTCGGCTATTTCACCCAATATCAGGTCGAGGAACTCGATGGCGCCGATACCCCGCTCGCGCACATGACGCGGGTGATGGCGGGAAAGACCCCGGGGGCGGTGCGCGCGCAACTGGGGCGCTTCGGCTTTTCGGGCGACAGGGCGACGACCGAGGTGCGCAAGCTGTCCGGCGGCGAGCGCGCGCGGCTCGCGCTCGCGTTGATCACGCGCGATGCGCCGCACCTCCTCATCCTCGACGAGCCGACGAACCACCTCGACGTCGATGCGCGCGAGGCACTCGTTCAGGCGCTGAACGGTTATGACGGCGCGGTGCTGATCGTCAGCCATGACCGCCACATGCTCGAAATGTCGGCCGATCGGCTGGTACTGGTCGACGACGGCACCGCGCGCGAATTCGACGGCAGCATGGACGATTATGTCGCGTTCATCCTCGGCCAGGGCGCAGCAAAGGGCGCCGCCGCCAACGACGATGCGAAAGCGGCGGCAAAGCCCAAGGACGCGAAATCGGCGCGGCAGGAGGCGGCGAAGGCCCGCGAGGCACAGGCCGCGCTGCGCAAGGCGGCGAAGGAGCAGGAAGCGCGCGCGGCGAAGCTCGCAGCCAGGATCAGCGCGATCGACCGCGCGATGTTCGACCCCGACAGCGCCGAGCCGGCACTCGCGAAGCTGACGATGGGGGATCTTGCCCAGCGCCGCGGCAAGCTTGCCTCCGAGCTCGAAAGCGTCGAGGCGGCGTGGATGGACGCGCTCGAAGCGATCGAGGCGGCCGCCTGAGACGCTACGGCCGCTTGGGGCGGCAGTCCGGCCGGCGCCCGGCGCATCGCGGCGTCATCCTTTGCGGCTCGATATCTGGATCGGATTCCCGTCGGGGTCTTTGCCGTCGCACATATCGAAGCTGTCCGTCGATTTGACGGGTCCGAACGCGGCCGATACCCGCTTTGTCAGACAGGATCGAGCTGCCGCAACATCATCGGCGAAAAAGGTGAGTTTCGGGGGCCGATTGCCGGGTTTGGACCGTCCCGAATGCAGGGCGATATTACACCCGCCGGCGTTATACTCGACCCATCCGTTTTCCCTGCCTACCACGGTCAATCCAAGTCCGACGCGATAGAATTCTTCCATCTCGGCCATGTTTTCGGTGAAGAGGATCACCCGGCTCAGATCGAACTTCATATGCTTCGCCCTCCATTGCTCGGGACAAATGGACCGCATCCTATTTTTTTCCGCAAGCCGCAAAATGGCGGGTCGCCGCCAAGACGCGGGGCAGGGCCGACCACCCGCGCATTGACTCGCCCGCCTCGACCCATCATAATAGTTTCAATTGAAACCATATAAGGACTGATCATGGCCGACCTGTTCGAAAACCCCCTCGGGCTCGATGGATTCGAGTTCGTCGAATTCTCCGCCCCCGAAAAGGGGATGCTCGAGCCGGTGTTCGAACGCATGGGCTTCACCCGCGTCGCGCGCCATCGGTCGAAGGAGGTCGAACTGTGGCGCCAGGGCGACATCAACCTGATCGCCAATTACGAACCCAGATCGCCGGCAGCCTATTTCGCCGCCGAGCATGGCCCGTCGGCGTGCGGCATGGGCTGGCGCTGCCGCGATGCGGCCAAGGCCTATGCCGAAGCGATCGCGCGCGGCGCCGAGCCGGTCGAGGTCAAGACCGGCCCGATGGAATTGCGCCTGCCGGCGATCCGCGGCATCGGGGGGTCGATCATCTACCTGATCGACCGGTACGGCGACGACCTGTCGATCTACGACATCGACTTCGTTTATGAAGAGGGCGTCGATCGCCACCCGGTTGGCGCGGGGCTCAAGGTCATCGATCACCTGACCCACAATGTCTATGGCGGACGCATGGCGCATTGGGCGGCGTTCTACGAGCGCATCGCCGGTTTCCGCGAGATCCGCTATTTCGACATCAAGGGCGAATATACCGGCCTGACTTCGAAGGCGATGACCGCGCCCGACGGCAAGATCCGCATCCCGCTCAACGAAGAGGGCGCGGGCGGCAAAGGCCAGATCGAGGAATATCTGCGCGCCTATAATGGCGAGGGCATCCAGCACATCGCCTTCGCCTGCGACGACCTTTACGCATCGTGGGACAAGCTCGATGCGCTGGGCAACCCGTTCGCGCCGTCGCCGCCCGAAACCTATTACGAGCTGCTCGCCGAACGCCTGCCCGGTCACGGCGAACCCGTCGACGCGCTGAAGTCGCGGGGCATATTGCTCGATGGTTCGACGACCGAGGGTGATCCGCGCCTGTTGCTTCAGATTTTCGGCCAGACCGTAATCGGCCCCGTTTTCTTCGAATTCATCCAGCGCAAGAAGGACGAAGGCTTCGGCGAAGGCAATTTCACCGCGCTCTTCAAGTCGATGGAACTCGACCAGATCCGCCGCGGCGCGCTGGAGGTCGAAAAGGAACCCGCCGAATGACCAGTCCGATCAAACTCGGCGGCGTCCATCACGCCGCCTATCGCTGCAAGGACGCGAAGGCGACGGTCGAATGGTACGAGGCCATGCTCGGCATGACCTACACGACCGCCTTCGCCGAGGATCATGTGCCCTCGACCGGCGAATATGATCCGTACATGCACGTTTTCCTCGACGCGGGGAACGGCAATATTCTCGCCTTCTTCGAGCTGCCGAACCAGCCCGACATGGGCCGCGACGAAAACACCCCCGCGTGGGTGCAGCATCTCGCCTTCAAGGTCGGCAGCTACGATGAGCTTGTCGCGGCGAAGGCGCATCTGGAGGCGAACGGCGTCGACGTGCTCGGCCCGACGCACCACGGCATCTTCAAGTCGATCTATTTCTTCGACCCCAACGGCCACCGCGTTGAACTCGCGTGCGACATCGGCACCGACGAACAATATGCCGAACTCGCGCGTGTCGCGCCGTTGATGCTCGAGGAATGGAGCCGGACGAAAAAGGCGCCGCGCCATGCCGACTGGTTGCACGCCGCGGCGAACGAATAGACGGCGCGATATAATATCCTGTGCCCCCGCGAAGACGGGGGTCACCACCGGACTGCTCTGTTCCGAACCAGCAGGAGATGGGTCCCCGCCTTCGCGGGGACACACGCGCTATTGTGGCTGGGCGCTATTTCCGCCCCAGCCCGATGCTCTCCAGCGTCGCATGGCTGCATTTGTCGGCGGTCTTTTCGCCGCCGCCGGACAATGCGCTCGCGGCAAGGAACCCTCCGACGACCAACACGATGAATCCGCCCGCGACCCACGCGAGATATTTGTCGATGAACGCCTTGATCGGCGCCCCGAACAGCCGGAACAGGATGCCGACGAGCAGGAAGGAAAAGGCCCGGCTCGCCAGGCTCGCCCACAGGAAGGTCCCGAAGTTCATGTGAATGAAGCCAGCGGTGATCGTCAGCAGCTTGAACGGGATGGGTGTTGCCCCCTTCACCAATATGATCTCGGCGCCATAGTCGCGCAGGTAACAGGCCGCAGCCGGAAAGCTGTCGGTCAGCCCGAGCGCGCCGAGCAGCCACAGCCCGACGCTTTCGTACAGAAAATAGCCGATCGCATAGCCAAGGCAGCCACCGGCAACCGACGCCAGCGTACAGATGATCGCATAGCGCACCGCCTTCTTCGGCTCGGCAAGGCACATCAGGCCCAGCATCGGGTGCGGCGGGATCGGAAAGAAGCTCGCTTCGACGAAAGAGACCAGCGCCAGCCAATATTCGGCATGCGGATGCGCCGACTTTTCCATGGTCCAGTCATAGAGTGTCTGGATCATCGACTTGTTGCGGGTGGTGGCGGTCATGCGGGTCCTTGGATGCGAGAGATCACGCGCTGCCACCTATGCCGTTCGTGTCGAGCGAAATAAAGCCCCTCCCCTTCAGGGGAGGGCGTTTTGCTTAGTGGCGGAAATGGCGCATGCCCGTAAACACCATCGCGAGACCGGCTTCGTTCGCCGCGGCGATCACCTCGTCGTCGCGAATCGATCCGCCCGGCTGGATTACGCAGGTTGCGCCGGCTTCGGCGGCGGCGAGCAAGCCGTCGGCGAAGGGGAAGAAGGCATCGCTCGCGACCGCGCTGCCGACGGTGCGGGGCTGCGCCCAGCCCGCGGCTTCGGCGGCTTCGCGCGCGCGCACCGCAGCGATGCGCGACGAATCGCGGCGGTTCATCTGACCCGCGCCGATCCCTGCGGTCGCGCCGCCCTTGGCATAGACGATCGCGTTCGATTTCACATGCTTGGCGACGGTCCACGCGAACAGCGCATCGGCGAGTTCCTCGTCGGTCGGTGCGCGCGCCGTCACGACCTTCAACTCGTCGCGGGTGATGCGGCCATTGTCGCGGGTCTGCGCGAGCCAGCCTCCGGTGATCGTCTTCATCACCAGGCCGCCGCGCACCGGATCGGGCAGCTCGCCAGTGAGCAGCAGGCGCAGGTTCTTTTTCTTCGCAAAGATCGCGCGCGCGTCGGCATCGGCGTCGGGGGCGACCACGACCTCGGTAAAGATGCTCGCGATCGCCTCGGCCGTCGCGCCGTCGAGCGGCCGGTTGAGCGCGACGATGCCCCCAAAGGCCGATACGCTGTCGCACGCCAGCGCTTCGGTCCATGCTTCGGCGAGGCTGCCAGCGGTCGCAACGCCGCACGGATTGGCGTGCTTGACGATCACGCAGGTCGGCGCGGCCTCGCGGAATTCGGCGACGAGATCGAGCGCCGCATCGGCGTCGTTGATATTGTTGTAGCTCAGTTCCTTGCCCTGCACCTGCTCGGCCTGCGCGATGCCGAGTGCCGCGGGACCGGTGGGCAGGTAAAGCGCCGCCTTCTGATGCGGATTTTCGCCATAGCGCAGTTCGCTCGCGAGTTTCGCGGTGAGCGGCAACGTGTCGGGGAAGAGCTTGCCCTGGTCAGCGAAGGCGAACCAGCTCGCGATCATCCCGTCATAGGTCGCGGTATGGGCAAAGGCGGTCGCGGCGAGCCGCTTGCGCAGCGCGAGGCTGGTCGCGCCGCCGTTCGCGTCCAACTCCTCGATCACCGCGGCATAGTCTTCGGGCTCGGTGACGATGCCGACGAAGGCGTGGTTCTTCGCCGCCGAACGCACCATCGCGGGCCCGCCGATGTCGATATTCTCGATAATCTCGTCGCGTGCCGCGCCCTTCGCCACCGTCGCGGCAAAAGGATAGAGATTGACGACGACCAGGTCGATGCCGCCGATGCCGTGCGCCTCCATCGCGGCGACATGCGCCGCGTCGTCGCGCACCGCCAGGATGCCGCCGTGGACGGTCGGGTGCAGCGTCTTGACGCGCCCGTCCATCATCTCGGGGAAACCGGTCAGGTCGGCGACGTCGAGCACGTCATGCCCCGCCTCGCGCAACGCCTTGGCCGTGCCGCCGGTCGAAACCAGCTCGACGCCGTGGCGGGTGAGCGCGGCGGCCAGGTCGGGAAGCCCCGCCTTGTCGCTGACGGACAGAAGCGCGCGGCGGACGGGGACGAGATCGGTCATGGGAAAACGGCCTTTTGCGAGACGGGAAAGTCGCGGCTCCCCTAAGCGCGTGGCGGCGTTTGGGCAACCGTTTGAAGGTTCACGCGGAGACGCGGAGGCGCGGAGAAGGAAAATATGCGCGCGGAGGTCTCCGCGTGAACATTTTCTCTGCGTTATCTACGCCCTCTGCGCGAATCTCTTACAGCCCCAGCGCGGCCGCGATGCGATCCCAGCGGACGATCTTGAAATTCTGCGCATTCGGGGCGTTGTCGCCATCCTGCGCAATGAAGATGCCGTCGGGATAGGCGGCGCCGAAATTGCCCGCGACCGCTTCGATGCCATCGGTCTCGCTCATCGCGCCGAATTCGCCGGCGGCGACCGCAAAACGGCCGACATAATCCATCGCCGGCAGGCGAAACACCGCATAGGCATTGTCGCCCTGGCTCGACGCGATCAGATAGCGCCGGCCCTTGTGGTCGATTGTCGCAAGCCCCTCGACATCGGCGACGAGGCGCTGGTTGTCGACCGGTGCGACCAGGCTTGCATCGACGCCGCCGCTGCCCGGCGTCAACCGCCAGATGCCCGCATCCTCCTCGCCGACATAGAGCGTGTCGCCATCGAATACACAGCCTTCGGACTGGGTCGGGATCTTATACTCCCACTGCACCGCGAACGCCGGCTCGGCGCCCTCGGCCAGCGTCAGGGTGCCGACGCGGACGGTGCCGTCCTTGACGATCAGCGCCGCGGTAATCGGCGCGCCGGGCGCGCTGCGCTTGAGGCACAGGCCATAGGCTTCGCCCGATCCCGCGCTGGCCCGGCCGAGCGCCGCGATCGCGGGCGTCGCGGGATCGAGGCGAAAGACCGCAAGATGCGCGTTCACCCCGTCGTTGCGGTCGCTCGCGACGATGATGTCGCCCGCGACATCGACATTGTTCACCAGTCCGCCCTCGCTGAACGCAAGGTCCCTGCCGGAAAGGTCATAGACATGGAGGCCCGCCTTCTTGTCGGTCGCGATGATCAGCGCGCGGTCCGGGTTCGCGGGGTCGACCCAGATCGCCGGGTCGTCGGCGGCATCGGCCTTGCTGGTCCCGACCGGTTGCGTCTCCCCGCTCGCCGTCACGGGCGCCGGGGGCAGGCCCATGATCACGGGCTCCGCGGGCGCGCAGCCGCCGAGCAAGGCGGCGCTTGCGATGGTTGCGCTCCAACCTATCGACGCGATACGGTTCATGCTGAATCCCCTGTTCCCGGCAACGCCGACCCTGTGGCGCGCCAGTCCCAGCAAAGCGGATCGGGGTCAATCCCCTAACATTTCCGTCACTTGTTCGTCATCAAACTGTCATGGCAAAGCGCCGGCCTGTCACGCGCGCGTCGGAATTTTGTTTCGCACGAAGCCAAGAAGAAATCTCTCAACTCCGTTCGCCCTGAGCTTGTCGAAGGGCCGTTCTTTTCTTCCGGGTTGCGAGAAAGACGGTGCTTCGACAAGCTCAGCACGAACGGACGTGAAGACATCTTCGTGGCTTCGTGCGAAACCATATGAAACAGCCGCCGCAGCTCTGCCGCATCGTCAGCCGATATGTTTGAACAGCCAGCCGATGCTCGCGCCGCCCGCCGGCGCCACGCCGGTGACGACCAACTGCTCGCTCGGGTGCGGCCGGCCCTCGCCGTCGACCCACAGGCTTTCTTCGACCTCGAGGGTCCCTTCGGAGGTGCGGAACTGCCACAGCGGGCCGCCGGCGATCCGCAGCAGCGCGCCCAGTTTGTCGGCGGTCAGGCTCGCCGAGATTGTCCGCCCGAGGTGAAAGCGCAGTGTGAACGCCTTTTCCGCCTTGCGCCGGCTGCGCGGGGCGGGGAGCAGCATGTCCTCGCCGCGAAGCTCGCGGCCATTGGGGGACAGGATGAGCAGTCGGCGATGAATCAGCCCGTGGCGCCGCGCATAGCCGTCGTGGCTCATCTCGAGCCGGCTGCCCTGCGGCGTCTCGCGTCGGTCGAGTTCGACCTCGGTCACCCCCTTGCCGAGCGCGCCGCTTGGCAGGATCGCGGTCGAATTGCTGTCGGCGATCGTCAGCGTCGAATGCGCCGCGGTGGTGCGCAGGCCACGCGCAAGGTCGGCGGGGATCGTCGCGCCGGTCAGCGCGGCGCCGCCGCAATTGACAACGATGCGTTCGCCGCCATCGGACAGTTCGAAGGCGAGGGTCGAGGCGCAACCGGCTTCGGTCACGCGCGCGATCGGCGGCGGCGCGGCGTCGGCCAGCACGACGACCTTGTTCGCGACCAGCCGCTGATAGCCCCAGTCGCGCGCCTGCTTGAGCGGGCGGGTCCGCACGCGGCTCGCCTCGACGATCGCGTCGATGACCGCGGCGTCGGTGGCGCCGCTGCCCTGCCAGCTTCCCATGCCGCCATCGCTGTGCGTCAGGCCGAGCAGCGCGGGAACGGTGCGGTCGAGAACCTCCTGCACGAAGGGAGGCAGGTCGATGCGGCGCATGTCATAGGCGCGCGCGAGCATCGACAGCGCCATGATCGCGTCGAGCTGCGCCTGCGGCGAGCGGGAGATATTGCCGCCGTCGGCATAGAAGCTGGTTTCGAGCACCTTGCGCAGCCCCGCCTCGCCGAAAACCTGCCGCGGTTCGCCGCCGGGCATCAGCAGCGACGCGGCGACGATGCCGACCCACGCGACGAGCTGGCCGACCCCGGGGCGCGTCTTGTCGGCGACGCGGTCGAGGTGGCGTGCGGCGCGCGCGAGGTGGTTGAGCACCGCCGAGCGGTAGATGAGATCGCTCGACGAGAGGATCAGCGGCGCGTGGGCGGCCCAGAACAGGATACGCCAGCCGCTGTTTTCGGCGCTCCACGCGGGCTCGCTCACCGTTTCGCCATGCACGGCGAGCCACTGGCGGACCATCGCCTCGGCGATCGGCGCGGTCTCGGCACGCGTGCCCGCGGCGGCGAGGTCGCGCAGCCAGGCGAAGCTGTGCAGATAATCGGCAAAGGTCGGCGCGACCGCCAGCGTGGCGAAATCGAGGTCGCCGATCGGCAGTTTCAGCCCGCGGTGGAGGAAATGCCCGGCGCGGATCGCGGTGCCCGCGCGCACGTCGCCGGGCACCGGGTCTTCGGGAACGCCCAGCAGCTTGAGCGGGAAGCGCCCCTTCAGGCGAAAGGCGTGGAGCGGGGTGCGCCAGGTCAGCCGGGTGATGTGGTTGGCGATACGGTCGCCAAGCGACAGCCCCTTTTCGGCGGGCAGGCGGATCAGCCTCTTGCCGGGCTCGATCGTGTCGTCGAGCGGCGCGCCGTCGCCCGCCGTATCGGGCAGCGGGTCGGCCGGGGCCGCGGTCAAGGGGCGCCCTTCGCCCATGTCAGGCGCCGCGCAGGCGCCGGATGTTGCCGGCATAGGCGTCGGGCCCGCCCTTGAAGGTCGCGGTTCCGGCAACGAGCACGTCGGCGCCCGCTGCGATCGCTTGCGGCGCGGTCGCCGCATCGATCCCGCCATCGACCTCCAGCCGGATGTCGCGGCCCGACTTGTCGATCATCTTGCGCACCGCCTCGATCTTGCGAAGCTGGCTCGCGATGAAGCTCTGCCCGCCGAAGCCGGGATTTACGCTCATCACCAGGACAAGGTCGATCTCGTCGATCAGATAGTCGAGCATCTTGGCCGGCGTCGCGGGATTGAGCGACACACCCGCCTGCTTGCCGAGCGACTTGATGTGCTGAACGCTGCGGTGGATATGCGGCCCCGCTTCGGGATGAACGGTGATGATGTCGGCGCCCGCGGCGGCAAAGGCGTCTAGGAAGCCGTCGACCGGGCTGATCATCAGATGGACGTCGAAGGGCAGGGTCGAATGCGGGCGCAGCGCTTTCACCACCGCGGGACCGATCGTCAGATTGGGCACGAAATGGCCGTCCATCACGTCGATATGCACCCAGTCGGCACCCGCCGCCTCGATCGCGCGCACCTCCTGCCCCAGCGCGGCGAAATCGGCGCTCAGGATCGAAGGGGCGATGCGGACGGGGGCAGGGGTTTCGGCGGTCATGGACCGCCCTTAACCATCAAGCGGTGGGCGGGCAAGCAGGCTGCGAAGCTGTCTGCGGCAAAGTCGGTGGATAATGCGCCGATCCTGCGAACCGGACGGATTATTTGCGCCGTCCCCGGCCGCCGCGCGGCTCGCCGGAGCCGCCACCCCATCGCCAGTGCCACCCGCCCTCGGTGCGCTTGCGATAGAGCGGCATCGGCGCCAATGCGGCAAGCACCACCAGGATCGTCACGACCAGCGGGTGGCCGCTAAGCAGCGTCACCAGCCCCATGATCAACGCAACGTGGGCGGCGAGCATGACCCACCCCTGCCACGCGATTGGCAAGCCGGTGCCATAGCCACGGGCCTTGGCGCGAAACCAGGGACGGTCGTCGAGAAACAGATGCAGCATCGGTCTATTCCTTCCCGCGATGGGTTTCGATGAAATCGGCGATCGCCGTGACCAGGCGAGGCTCAATCGGTTTGTCGGGGTCGGTGTAGGTTGCCATGTTGGCGGCGCGCCCTTCGCCCTCGACATGTTTCAGCGTGTGCGACATGCCGTCGATCCGGATGCGCGCGGCTTTCGGCTGGGCGGCGGCCAGGGCGTCGGCATCGGCGACCGAGACTTGCAGGTCGCTGCCGCCGCTTGCGATCAGGATCGGTTTGTCGACCGCCGCGATCATCGGAGCGGGCAGATGGGCGATCAGGTCGATCAGGAAATCCTGGACCGCCGGGTTGAAAAGACCGTTGGCCAAGGCCGGGTGCATCCCCGACACGTCTGCATGATCGCCGCGAGCGAGGGCATCCAGCGCGGTGTCGGCATCGGCCAGCAGCGGAGCGTTCGCCGGATTGGCCGCAAGCTGTTCGCGGATCACGGCATCGAGCGACCGGCCGGGGGTCGCGATCAGGACGAGGCCGCAGACGAGCGGATCCTGCGCGGCGGCCAGCGCGACGAGACCGCCTTCGCTATGCCCGGCGATCCAGACGCATCGGGTCCCGCTCCTGTCGGCGAGGGCGCGAACCCATTTCCGCGCATCCTCGGCATAGGCGGCGAGCGTCACCTTGTTCGCGTCGGCAATGGCATCCTTGCTTGCGAACATGCCGCGTTTGTCGATCCTCGCCGCAGAAACGCCCTTGGCCGCCAAGGCTTCGGCGAGCAGGCGATAGCTGTTCGGGTGCAGACCCATCGGACTATTGCCGTCGCGATCGGTCGGGCCCGACCCGGGAAGGATGAGCACCACGGGCGCATCGGCCGGATCGGCGGCAAGCAGCGTGCCGGCCAGCGGACCCTGCGGACCCGGCACCGTCATGTCGACAGAGACCGGCGCGGCGGCAACGGAGCCGGGGATCGGGGTAAACGCCAACACCGCGCCAAGGACAGCCTTGCGGATCATCTTTTTCCTCCTCCGGGTGGCCGTCCGCGCCTGGGCGGGGACGGCGGCTCGAGCTTCACGCCGCGGCGGGCGAGCGCCTCGCGCAGCAGCACTTCGATCTCGGCATTGGCGCTGCGTAGGTCGGCCGCCGCCGCGCGCTCGATCGCCGCGTAGAGCGCGGGATCGAGGCGGAGGGCAAAGGCCTTCTTGGCGGGCGCGGGCATGAGTAAACCAACCTCACTTCCCGTTCGCATCGAGCGATATCGAGATGCCGAGAGAGCCAATGGCCACGACGGGTCTCCGGACTTCGCTCGACACGAACGGATATCTCAGTTCAATAGAGCGTTCCGGCGTTGACGACCGGCTGGGTGTCGCGCTCGCTGCACAGCACGACCATCAGGTTCGACACCATCGTCGCGCGGCGTTCGTCGTCGAGGTGGACGACATCCTTTTCCGACAAATGGTTGAGTGCCATCTCGACCATCGTCACCGCGCCCTCGACCAGTTTCTTGCGCGCGCCGATCACCGCTTCGGCCTGTTGGCGGCGAAGCATCGCCCCGGCAATTTCCTGTGCATAGGCGAGGTGGGTCAGGCCGCATTCGTCGACGGTGATCCCCGCGACCGCGAGCCGTTCGATCAGCGCCTTTTTCAACTCGACGCCAATCTCGTCATGGTTGCCGCGCAGCGTGATTTCCTGGTCCTCGATATCGTCATAGGGATATCGCGACCCGATCGCGCGCACCGCCGCCTCGATCTGCGCGATCACGAATTCCTTGTAGTCGTCGACGTCGAACAGCGCCTGCGCGGTGTCGGTGACGCGCCACACGACCTGCGCCGCCATTTCGATCGGGTTGCCGCGAAGGTCGTTGACCTTGATCTTCTCCGAAATAATGTTGTTCGCGCGCACCGCGATCTTCTTGCGCGTCAGCCACGGCAGCACCCAGCGCAGCCCGGTCGCGCGGTCGGTGCCCTTGTAGCTGCCGAAGAGCTGGATCGCGGCAGCCTCGTTAGGATTGATCAGGTAGAAGCCTGCCAGAACAAGCGTGCCGATCACCGCCGAGACGACGACGACCACCCATTTCCACGCCACCTGATAGGCAGCGGTGCCGTTACTGATCCCCGCCCACAGCGCGAGACCGAGCAGGGCCAGCCACGCGAACAGCATCAGATATCCGCTCGCGGTCGCGGCGCGCACTTCGCGCGTCGGATTGAGCGCAGCACTCAGGTTCGAATCACTCATGACACCCTCCGATATAAATCCGATATCATAATTATATCAATTCGAGCAGCCGTCAAGCGGATTTGCCGACCATGTCCCCGCACCCATCACCCGCAAGCGGGCGGCGCGGATCTTGTAAAGGCTCGCGGTGCGGGCGATAGCGGGCTGCGATGAGCCCGCCACCCGCCACCCGTCAGTCGGCCTTTGACCGGCTGACCGTTCATGCCCCCTTCCTGGCGCGCCTTGCCGAGCTTCATCCGGCCGACGTGGCGCGCTTCCTTGCCGATGGCGCCGATGCCGCGATGGCCGAGGTGGCGCCGCCGGCCGTCGACGACGACATCATGCCGGCGCTGCGCCGATGGCGCGGCCGGATCGCGCTGCTGCTGGCGCTCGGGGACCTGTCGGGCGAGCATGACGTGGCCACGACCACGCGCCTGTTGTCCGATTTCGCGGATGCCGCATGCGATCTGGCGCTCGCGGCGGCGTTCGCGGAGCGCGTCCCCGACGCCGAACCGCGCGGACTCGCCGTGATCGCGCTCGGCAAGCTCGGCAGTTTCGAGCTCAACTATTCGTCGGACATCGATCCGATCCTGATCTTCGATCCCGAAACGCTGCCGCGCCGCGAGCGCGACGACCCCGACGAGGCGGCGGTACGGATCGCGCGACGCTTCGTCGAAATCCTCTCGGCGCGCACCGCCGACGGTCATGTGCTGCGCGTCGACCTGCGACTGCGCCCGCATCCCGAAGTGACACCGATCGTGCTGCCGGTGAACGCCGCCATCTCCTATTATGAATCCGAAGCGCTCGCCTGGGAACAGGCGGCGTTCATCCGCAGCCGCGCGTCGGCGGGGGACCGCGCGCTCGGAACCCGCTTTCTGACTGCAATCCAGCCCTTCATCTGGCGTCGCAGCCTCGACTTCCGCCAGCTTGGCGAAATCGGCGCAATGAGCGACCGCATCCGCGACCATTTCGCGCAGGGGCAGGCCTTCGGACTCGGCTACGATCTCAAGCGCGGGCGCGGCGGCATTCGCGAGATCGAGTTTTTCGCGCAGGTCCACCAGCTGATCTATGGCGGTCGCGATCCGGCGTTGCGGGTGCCCGCGACGGTCGACGCGCTTGCGGCGCTTGCCGCCGCCGGGCGGATCGACACCGGCATCTCGACCCGCCTGTCGAGCCATTATGCGACGCTGCGCCGGATCGAGCATCGGCTGCAGATGATCGAGGACCAGCAGACGCACAGCCTTCCCGTGCAGGCGGCGGCGCTCGATGCGGTTGCCCGGCTCGATGGCGAAGCCGACGGTGCCGCGCTGCTCGACAGCCTGCGTCCGGTGGTGGACGATGTCGGCACCTGTTACGATGCGCTCGTTGCCGATCGCGCGGCGCCCTCGGGGCTGCCGCGCGAGGAGAAGGAGCTTGCCGCGAGGCTCGCGGGCCTGGGATTCGATCCGCCCGACGCCGCCCTGCGCACCATCGCCGAATGGCGCGGTGGGACGCTGCGCGCGCTGCGCAGCCCGGCCGCGCTCGAGGCGCTGGAGACGGTGCTTCCCGAACTGATGAAGGCGCTTGGCGCCGCACCCGACCCCGCTGGCGCGCTGCTGCGCTTCGACAAGCTGGTGGCGGGGCTGCCCAGCGCGGTCAATTTCTTTCATTTGCTCGCCGCGCAACCCGCGCTTGCCAGGGTCGCGACGCGCATCCTGTCGCTGGCGCCGACCCTGGCCACCGCCCTCGGCGCGCGGGTCGAGCTGATCGACGGCCTGATCGATGCGCGGGCTTTCGACGCGCCGGCAAGCCAGCCCGAGCTGATCGCCGAATGGGCGCCCGGGCTGGCGGGGCTCGATTACGAACGGGTGCTGGACCGCGTGCGCGATCGCGTCGGCGAGCGGCGCTTCGCCTATGGCGCGCAGCTCGTCGCGGGCAGCGCCGACCCGCTGGTGATTGCGCGCGGCTATTCGGACCTCGCCGAAGCAGCACTGCAAGTGCTCGCCGACGCGACCGTTGCCGAATTCGTCGAGTCGCACGGCCGCGTACCGTACAGCGAACTCGTGATTCTGGCCCTCGGGCGATTCGGCGGGCAGGCACTTACCCACGCCTCGGACCTCGACCTTATCTACCTGTTCACCGGCGACCACCTTGCCGAATCGGACGGCTCGCGTCCGCTTGGCGCGACGACCTATTACAACCGCCTCGCCCAGCGGGTGACCGGTGCTCTGTCGGTGCCGACCGCAGCCGGAAAACTCTATGACATCGATGTGCGGCTGCGGCCGCAGGGTGCGCAGGGGCCGCTGGTCGTCACGGTCGACAGTTTCGAACGCTATCAGCGCGAAGAAGCCTGGACGTGGGAGCATATGGCGCTGCTGCGCGCGCGGCCGGTCTATGGCAGCGACGCGGCACGGAGTGCGGTCGGGCGGGTTATCGGCGATGTTCTGGCCGGGTCGCGCGGCGACGGGGTGGCGCGTGACGCCGCGGGGATGCGGGCGAAAATCGCCGCCCACAAGCCCGCCGCAGGCGCGCTCGACGTAAAGGGCGGGGCCGGCGGCCTCGTCGATCTGGAGTTCGCGATGCAGGTGGTCCAGCTCGAATCGGGCCGCTGTCACGACCCGCACATCCCCACCGCGCTCGCCTGTCTCGTCGCGGCGGGGCTCGCACCGCCGCCGGTGGTCGCGGCGCAGGACCTGCTGACGCGCATCCTCGTCATGCTCCGCTTGACCGCCCCCGAAGGCGATCCGTCGACCGCGCCGGCGCGGCAGCTTGTCGCCGCGGCGTGCGGATGCGACGATTGGCCCGCGCTGCTTGCAGCGCACGACGCGGCGCGGCAGGAGGTCGCGGACTGGTGGGCCGCGATTCGGCCCCGCAACGAACAGCAGGAGAGTGAAGCATGAGCGCAATCGCCCCCGGGGATGCGATTCCCCCGGTGCAGGTCGCCGACGCCGACGGGGCGACGATCGATCTCGCCAGCCTGACGGGCGCACCGCTGGTGGTCTATTTCTATCCCAAGGCCGACACGCCCGGATGCACCGTCGAGGCGCAGGACTTCACGCGCCTTGCGCCCGATTTCGCACATCTGGGCGCGCATGTGATCGCCGTGTCGCGCGATGCGCCGGCGAAGCTGTGCAAGTTTCGCGACAAATATGGGCTGACCGTGCGGCTCGCGTCCGACGAGGACGGCGCGGTCTGCGAGGCGTTCGGCACCTGGGTCGAAAAGAAGAATTACGGGCGCACCTATATGGGCATAGAACGCTCGACCTTCCTGTTCGGCGCCGACGGCACGTTGGCGAAGGAATGGCGCAAGGTGCGCGTGAAAGGCCATGCCGACGCCGTCCTGGAGGCTGCGAAGGCGCTTTAGGCGATGACGAGGCTGGGAGACGCCGCGCGCGCGGTCCTGCTGACCCGCGATCCGCACGACAAGCGCCGCGCCGCGCGCTCGCTTGCGCGGGCGTGGCGGCGCGGCGAGATCGCGCATAGCTGCGACGCCGCCATGCCCGACCGGCCGGCGTGGCCGGCAACGCCCGAGTTGCTCGCCCCGGCACAGATGCCGCGGCGGCGCAAGGGCGGGTCGGAGCGCGGACGGATCGCGATGATCCATGCGCTCGCGCATATCGAATTCGTCGCGATCGACCTTGCCGTCGACCTCGTCGGGCGTTTCGGCGGCGGCTTCCCGCGCGCTTTCGTCGACGACTGGTTGGGCGTGGCGGCCGATGAGGCGATGCATTTCGCCCTGCTCGACCGCCGGCTGCGCGCGCTCGGCAGCCATTACGGCGCCCTGCCCGCTCATGCCGGATTGTGGGAGGCGGCGGAGGCGACCGCCGACGACGCGCTGGCACGGCTCGCAATCGTCCCGATGGTGCTGGAAGCGCGCGGGCTCGATGTCACCCCGGCGACGGTCGCGCGCTTTCGCAGCGTCGGCGACGAATCGTCGGCCAGGATCCTCGATCGCATCTACGCCGACGAAATCCGCCATGTGAGCGCGGGGACGCGCTGGTTCGAGTGGCTGTGCGACGAACGGCGGGTCGAACCGCAGGCGACATGGCAAACCCTCGTAAAATCGCGATTTCGGGGGAGTTTGAAGGCGCCATTCAACGACTCGGCGCGCCGCAATGCCGGTTTAACGCAAGAATACTACGCGGTTATTGCTTCGTAACCTTTGCCCATGCACCAACGGTCGCGGGCAGGGAATTATCCCATCCACGATGAACAACCGGCACCGGCGGTGTGCGAACCACCCACCGGCGACATGGCGAATAGCGGGGTCGATACGTGCGAAACGCAAGCTGGACGCAGAAGTTCCGACTCGGATTCCTTTTTTGTGCAATGGCGACGACGGGGCTGACCGCCCAGGTTGCGCATGCCGTCGAAGACAATGCCGACGCCGGCGTGGTCGTCCCCGATGAACCCGATGACGACAGTTTCGATCCCGGCATCGCGCCGTCGGTCGGCGAAGACAATGAAGCGCGGGCGGTCTTCCAGGCGTGGAAGCGCCTCGACACGGGTTTGACGGCATCGCTCGGCGTCGCGGTTCCGTCGCGCCGTCCCATCGAAAAAATGTCGCTGTCCTCCTCCTATGGCATGCGCGTCCATCCGATCACCGGCCGGGTCGCGCGTCACAACGGCATCGACATTCCCGCACCCTATGGCACGCCGATCTATGCCACCGCCGACGGGATCGTCGGCCGCGCCCAGCGCCTGGGTGGCTATGGCAATTATGTCGAAATCAATCACGGCAACGAGATTCAGACCCGGTACGGCCATATGTCGCGCTTCGTCGTCCATTCGGGCGAACAGGTGAAGAAGGGCGATATCATCGGTTACGTCGGGTCGACCGGCCGCTCGACCGGCAACCACCTGCATTACGAAGTCCGTATCGAAGGCTCGCCGGTCAACCCGCTGCCGTTCGTCCGCTCGGACCAGATGGCGATCGCCGCCTTGTCCGGCGAGGAGGCCAAGATGGCGATGGGCGGCCCCGAAGACTAAAGCCTCACACGAGATCGGAGAGGAGGGGGCGTCCTCCGGCCGGCGGCCGAGGCGCCCTTTTCATTTGGGGCGCGACCCCCTATCTTGCGGATATGGAACAGCAGCTGTCCGAAATCGCCCTGTCGCCCGCCGCGGCCGCCCGCGTTCGCTGGATCGCGACGCGCAAGGGCGACGATGCCGAGCCGGCTTTGCGCCTTGCCGTCGACGGCGGCGGCTGTTCGGGCTTCACCTATCGGTTCGAGCTGGCCGAGGGCATCGATGCGGACGATATCGTTGCCGAAACCGACGGGGTGAAACTGGTCGTCGATCCGGTGAGCATCGACCTCGTTCGCGGCTCGACGGTCGACTTTGTCGATTCGCTCGGCGGATCGTCGTTCAAGGTTGAAAATCCTAATGCCGCCGCGGGATGCGGCTGCGGATCCAGCTTCGCGATCTGACGCCTTTCTTAGGCTTTCGCTTCCTGTCATAGGGGGCGGATGAAAATCGCGACCTTCAATATCAACGGCGTCAAGGCGCGCCTGCCGCGGCTTGTCGAATGGCTTGAGGAAACGCAGCCCGACATCGCCTGCCTTCAGGAACTGAAATCGAGCGACGAGACGATCCCCACCAAGGAGATCGAAGCCGCAGGCTATGGCGCGCTCTATCACGGACAAAAGGGATTCAACGGCGTCGCGATCCTGGCGCGCGGCGCCGAGCCGGTCGAAATCCAGCGCGGGCTCGCAGGCGAGGACGAGGACGAACAGTCGCGCTATCTGGAGGCCGATGCGCTCGGGGTGCGCGTCGCGTCGATCTATCTGCCCAACGGCAATCCACAGCCCGGTCCCAAGTTCGATTACAAGCTGCGCTGGATGGCGCGGCTACGCGCGCGTGCGCAGGCGCTGCTTGCCGCCGAAATTCCCGCGGTTCTGGCCGGCGACTATAATGTCATCCCCCACGACGACGACGTGTGGGACCCACGCGCGATGGCCGACGACGCGCTGATGCAGCCCGAATCGCGCGATGCCTGGTTTCGCATCCTCGGCGACGGCTGGACCGACGCGCTGCGCAGCCGGCACCCCGCGGGGCATGTCTGGACCTTTTGGGACTATCAGGCGGGGGCGTGGCAACGCGACCACGGTTTTCGGATCGATCATTTGCTGTTGAGCCCGGCGATGGCGGACCGGCTGATCGACGCACAGGTCGACAAGGATCATCGCGGACGCGAAAAGGCGAGCGACCATGCGCCGACCTGGGCGCGGTTCCGCTGAACGGCAGCGGTCAGGCGTCGGGATAGAGCGTCGCGGTCACCCGCGCGGGGTCGAGGGCATAATGGTGCGCGACGGCGCCCGCGATCACGCTTTCCAGACTACGCGTCGGCTTGAGGTCGCGCCCATCGAGCCGCGCCGCGGGCGCCAGGCCGGGCCAGTCGGCGGAAACCTGGCCGCCGTCGTTCAGCTTGCCGCCAAAGAAGAGCGCGACCGATCCGGTCCCGTGATCGGTGCCGCCGGTGCCGTTGACCGCGACCGTGCGTCCGAATTCGGTCGCGACGATCACCAGCGTATCGTTCCACGTCGGCCCCAGGCCTTCGCGCAGGCCCCCGACGAGCTGGTCGAGCCCGCGAAGCTGCGCCGACAGCCGCCCGCGCTGACCGCTGTGGGTGTCCCAGCCGCCGGTTTCGAGCATCATCACGCGGGCGCCGCCCGCCGGCGTCATCAGCGAGGCGGCAAGCTGGCCCAGATCGGCCCCGTTGCGGCCGTTGTTGCCTCCGATATCGCTCGCCAGTTCCTGTGTCCTGACCGCGCTGTCCCACAGGGGGTGCAGTAGCGGATCGTCGGCATAAAGCGCCGAAAGGCGGGCGAGTAGGTCGGCATCGGGCTGCGGCAATCGGCTCGGCGCATAGGTCCCGACGGGAAGGTCACCGCGCAGCGCCAGCGGCACGGCAGGGGCGATGGCCAGCGCCTCGCGCTCGGCGGGCGGCAACAGGGTGAGCAGGCGCCCGACCCAGCCGTCCGTGCGCTCATAGGGACGCGACCCGCCCCCTTCGAGCATGTTCTGTCCGTCGAAATGCGACCGGTCGCGATAGGCGGTGGCAACCGCGTGCGCGAAATGCGCCTGCCTGGACGCATACAGCGCCGCGCTCCCGGACAGCGCGGGATGCAAGGTGAAGAACGGGTTCAGTTCGCCCCCGCTCTCCCCCCCGGCCAGCGCGCCCCGTGCGGCTGCATAGTCGGGATCGCCGGTCGGCGCGACGATCGCGAGCCCGTCGGCCGCGCCGCGCTGGATGACGAAGACGAGGCGCTTCGGCGTTCCGGCGGCCGCGAAGGCGACGCGCGGCAAGGCGCTCGCGGCGGCGGCGGTCAGCCCGGTGAAGAGGATCGAGCGGCGCGGGAGGATCATCGGCTATCTCCGCAAGAAGGTCGGGGTGGCGAACAGCATCGCGAGTCCCTGGCCGGGGCTGTCGGCGCGCGTGATCGCCTGTCCCGTTGCCGGGGTCAGCGCATCGGCCAGCAAAAGCGTGGCGAGCGCGCGCGCGTCGGCCCGGTCGCCGACCCGTCCCGCGACGCGGCTGGCCAGCTCGACGCGCTGCATCAGCGCCGCCGATCCGGCCCAGGTGGCAACCAGGTCGTCGTAACCCGCGGGCGATCCCGGCCGCCACACCGGCTGGCCGAGCTGTGAAAACAGCGCCGCCACATTCTGTCGTCGCCCCAGCGCATCGATGCCCAGGCCGCGCAGCATGGAAACCGTCCAATCCCACGGCGACTTGAACATCGCCGGCTCATCGCTCCACGGTTCGGGTGACGCCAGAAGCGTGCGATAGAGAGCGGGCAGGTCGCCGCCGGTTTCCCGAAAATTCTGCGCGAGCCGGTCGACCAGCGGCGCGGGCGGCGTATCGCCGGCGAAATGGCGCGCCAGCTTGGTCGCGATATGGTGCGCGGTCGCGGGGTGAACCGCCAGATCGCGCAGCATGGCCTCGGCCTGTGCGGCGCCGGGCTGGTCGTACCGGCGACCAAGGATGGTCTGCCCGCCCGGCTCGTGCAGCCGGTCGATGAACACGGTGTCGCCGGGGCGTGCATCGGCGGGCATCAGCCGCTGCCCCGCGCCGCGGCCGAGCCCGGCGACGGTCAGCCCGGTCAGCGCCTTGGCAAAGGCGATCACATCGGCCTGCGTATAGCCGGTGCGGACACCGAGCGTGTGCAGTTCCATGATCTCGCGCGCCAGATTCTCGTTGAGACCCGGACCCTGCTTGCCGCGCCGCCTGCGGATGCGCGCGGCGACCGGGCTTTCGGGGCCGAAGCTTTGCGCCTGATCGAGATAGAGAAGCATGGCCGGATGGCGCACCGCCGCGATCAGCAAGTCCGAAAAATTGCCCATGATGTTCGGGCGGATCGACTCGAACTCGTAATTTCCGGCAAAGCCGATCACCGGCAGCTTGTCGGTCGAAACGGCGAAATGATTGGCCCAGAAATGCGACAGGCGTTCGGGGAAGGGGGTGCTGGTGTCGACCGCCGAAGCGAGGCGGGCATTGGTCGCCGCGATATAATGATCGCGGATCGCCGATCGCGACAGCCGTTGCCGATCGATCGCCGCGTCCATCGCCCCGTCATCCGCGGTCATGCCGGTCTTGGCAGGGCGCCGTGCCGCGGCGCGGTCCTCGCGGTAATCGACGTAAGCCTCCGCGATTTCCGCCCGGCTGGCGAGCGCGGCGATCGGTGGCGGGGCGGGATCGAATTGGTCGAGCTGGCGAAGCAGCGCGTCGCGCGGATGGCCGGCGGAGGGCGCCTCGTCGAAACGGCGGCCCAGGCCGAAGCGGTTCGCCGCCAGATACTGGATCGCCATGAACGCCGCCTTTCCTGTTCGGGATAACAGGCTGGCGGCGATTTGTCGCAAAGCTGTCCCAGCGGCGCCGCGTGCTTGCGATTCGCCGCGAAAAGGCCTCAGGTCAAAGGCTTGTCATAGATGCGATAGACGCGATTCTCGGTCGCCTCGATCGCCTTCGCGACCGCGATCATCCCCTGATTGTCGTCGAGAACCCAGCCGATGTCGCCATATTCCGAGCCATATTCCACCACCGCATCGCGGCGGATGAATTCGATCATCATAAAGGCGAGGGTGCTCGCCATGCGGCTGTTCTGCAAATTCTTGACCACGCCCATCAACGGCACGCGCAGGGTGCGGCTCTTCGGTTTCCTGAGCCACCACAGCAGCCGCGCCCAGCCAAACGGCAGGAGCGAACCGTCCATGTCGATCAGCAACTCGTTGATGTTCGGCAGCACGATCATGAAGGCGACGGGCTCGCCATCGAGTTCGGCGACGCGGATCAAATCCTCGAACACCAGGGCTTTCAGCTTTTTGCCGACGAAGGCGATCTCGCTGTCGGTGAGCGGGACGAAACCCCAATTGTCCGACCAAGCGTCGTTCAATATGCCCATGATCAGCCGCGCCTCGGCATCGAACCTGCGCTTGTCGACCTTGCGGATGCGGATGCGCGCATTCTTCTCGCCCGCCGCGACGATGCGGTTGACGATCGGCGGGAAGCCGTCGGCGATCGGCACCGAATAGTTGAGCAACGTCTTGACCGGACGATAGCCGGCACTCTCGACCCACGGGCAATAGAGCGCGCTGTTGTGCCCGAGCATGATCGTCGGCGGTGTATCGAATCCCTCTACGAGCAGGCCGGGTTCGTCCCAGATCGAGATCGACAGCGGCCCCAGCGAGCGCGTCATGCCCTGGTCGCGCAGCCAGGCCTCGGCGCGCGCGAGCAGCGCCTGGGCAATGTTTTCGTCCTCCGCCTCGAGCAATCCCCAGTTTCCCGTTCCCGGCCCCATGCCCTGTTCGGCGGGCTGGGCCAGCGCGAGCTCGTCGATATGCGCCGAAATACGCCCGACGGTGCGCCCGTCGCGCCGCGCGAGGAACAATTGCGCCCTGCCATGTTCGAACCACGGATTCTTGCCGGGGGTCAACAGGTCGAACGCCTCTCCTTTCAGCGGCGGCACCCAGGCCGGATCGCCTCGGTTCAGACGAAAGGCGAGCTCGACGAATTCGCGTTTGTCGGCCTTTGTCTTGACCGGAATGATGCTGACGGGACCCTGGGCGTGTGCGGCCATCTCTGGTTTCCTAGTTGAAATCACCTATATTTGGTGGACGCGCATTACGGCATTGATGCGGCGCTGGCGACCCGCATTCGGCCATTTTGCTGCCACGAAATCATGGTGAAAAGCCCGATATGACGACGATGACTCCCTCCGCCGATCGCGCCGCGACTCCCCCCGCGTCGCCGACGGTCAAGACGCCGAAGTCGGCGATCGCCGACGATATGGCGATGATCCGCGCCGCGTCCGAACTGACCCGCGACCTCGTCGCGCCCAGCGCGCGCATTTATTGGACCGATTTCCTGGCTTCGGCGTTCGTCGGCTATGCCGGCGTCGCGGCCGCGATCCTCGCCCCGTCGACCGGCTGGATGCTCGGTGCCGCGCTGGTCGCGGTGCTCGCCCTCTATCGCGCGGGCAGCTTCATCCACGAGATTACGCATATCCGCAAGAATGCGCTGCCGGGCTTTCGCCTGGTGTGGAACATGCTCGTCGGGGTGCCGCTGTTGATCCCTTCGTTCATGTACGAAGGCATTCACAGCCTGCACCACAACCGGACCAAATATGGCACGGTCGAGGATCCCGAATATCTGCCGCTCGCGCTGATGAAGCCGTGGACGGTGCCGTTGTTCGTCGTCGCGGCCGCCTTTGCGCCGCTCGCGCTGGTCTTTCGCTATGCGGTGCTCACGCCGCTGTCTTTCCTGTTCCCGCCGCTGCGCCGGCTGGTGCGCGAACGCTATTCGGGCTTGATCATCAATCCGTTGTTCCGGCGCAAGCCGCCCGAGGGCGAATTTCGCCGCCAATGGGCGTGGCAGGAAGGCGGCGCGTGGGCGTGGTCGACGCTGTTGATCGCCGCCGGTCTCTTCGGCTGGGTGCCGCTGCGCGCGCTGCTCGTCTTCGGTGGCATCGCCTCGGCGAGCATCGTGCTCAATCAGATCCGCACGCTCGTCGCGCATCTGTGGGAAAATGACGGGGAGGTGCTGACCGTGACCGCGCAATTCCTCGACAGCGTCAATGTCCCGCCGCCGGGCCTGCTCCCCGAAATCTGGGCGCCGGTGGGCCTGCGCTATCATGCGCTGCACCACCTGCTTCCGGGCGTACCCTATCATGCGCTGCCCGAAGCGCACCGCCGCCTGCAGGACGCGCTGCCCACCGATTCGCAATATCACAAGGCCAATTATCGCAGCCTGCCAGGGCTCGTCGCGAACCTCGTCGCGGGCTCGGCGCGGGGCGCGGCGGCCTGATTATTCCTCGGTCCGGATCAGGATCATCTCGCCGATCAGCGCGAACAGGATGAACGGCCCCCACGCCGCCAGAAAGGGCGAGTAAGCGCCAAGGTCGCCCATCGCGAGCGCGAAATTGTCGGCGACGAAATAGGCGAAACCCAGCGCCATGCCCAGGATCGCGCGCACGAACAGCTTGCCTGACCGTGCGAGGCCGAATGCCGCCACGGCGCCGAGCAGCGGCATCAAGATCGCCGACAGCGGTCCCGAAATCTTGTGCCACAGCACGCCCTTCAGCGAATTGACCGGGCGGCCTGCGGCCTCGAGCTCGGCGATCGCGCTCCGCAGCTGCAGGAAAGGCAGTTCGTCGCCGTCGACCTGTGCCAGGGTGAACTGGTCGGGGCGCACGCCCTTTGCGGCAATGATCGTCCCCAACGCCTCGACGGTGCCCGAGCGGCGGAGGAAGCGTTTCGCATTGGTCAATTGCCACCCGCCCTCGACCGCGCGGCCGGTGTCGGCGGACAGGATCGAGGATAATATGCCGCCGGTGCGTTCATAGATCTTGACGCCGCGCAGGACGATGGCCGGGCCCCCGGTTTCGACGGTCTGCGCGTTGATCAGGTCGTCGCCTTCGCGCACCCAGATGTTCGACCGCACCCCGCTATCCTTGGGGACCTGGGCATATTCGACTTTCTGCCACGCGGTCAGCGCTGCGGTCGCGCGCGCGACGATGCGCTCGTTGAAGCCGAAGCTGACCGCGGCGACCAGCAGCGCGGCGAGGAACAGCGGCGCGAGGACCTGGTGCGCCGACATGCCCGCGGCCTTCATCGCGATCACCTCGCTGTTCTGGTTGAGCGTGATCAGCGTCAGGATCGTGCCGAGCAGGACCGAAAAGGGCAGGAAGGTTTCGATGATCTGCGGGACGCGCAGCCCGACATAGCGCCACACGTCGGCGTCGCCGTTGCCCGCGACCACCAGAATCTTGCCGCTTTCGCCAAGCAGGTCGAGCGTCTGGAGGATCACGACCAGCGCGAACAGGATCGCAAAGGTGCGGACGAAGAACAGCCGGCCCATATAGAGCGCCATCGTGCGCGACGGAAAGAAATGGAGCTGGTGCATCAGGCGATTTTCTGTTTGCGCTGGAAGACGCGGAACAGCGCCTTGACCCGCTGCCCCGCCTTGGCGGCGACGCGCTCCAGCGCACCGATCGGCTGGCCGCCGGGGACGTGGGCGAGCGTATAATACATCCAGACCGCCAGCGCCGCGAAGAGCAGGAAGGGCACCCACAGCGCGATGACCGGATCGACCGTGCCGCGCGCGCCCATATCCTCGGCATATTGGTTGATCTTGTGCTGGGTCACCAGGATGACGATCGACAGGAAGACGCCGAGCGCCGACGTCGAACGCTTGGGCGGGATCGCCAGCGCGACCGCGAGCAGCGGGATCAGGAACATCGACGCGACCTCGACGATGCGGAAGTGAAAGTTGGCACGCGTTTCGAGCCGGGTCGCCAGCGGTTCGGTCTTGTCACGCCCGACCACGAACAGCTCGGGAATCGTCAACTCGCGGTCGCCGCCGCCGCGGGTGCGGAAGGCCTCGATCTTGGGCAGCGGGATCGGCAGGTCGTGGTTGTCGAAGGTCAGGACGCGCGGCACCGGGAATTTCGGCGATTCATGGATCAGCACGCCCTTGGTCAGCCGCAGGATGATCGTGTTCGGATCGTCGGTCGCCAGGAACTGTCCTTGTGCCGCGGTCGCCGACACCGCCTGCCCATCGTCATTCTCGCCGCGCACGAAAATTCCGCGCAAGGATCGCCCGTCGTCGAAACTTTGTTCGATGCGCAACGTCATCCGGCTGCCAAGCTTCGTGAATTCTCCGACCTTTATCGACGCGCCGAGCGCGCCCGACCGCAATTCGAACTGCAATCCTTCATAGGCATAGCGCGCATAGGGCTGGATGAAGCCGACGATCGCAAGATTGAGCAGGGCAAGGGCGAAGGCGAACAGATACGGCATGCGCATCAGGCGCCCGAAGCTCATTCCGACGCCCCGCAGGACGTCGAGCTCGCTCGACGTCGCGAGCCGGCGAAAGGCCAGCAGGATACCGAGCATCAGCCCGATCGGGATGCCGAGCGAGAGATATTCGGGAATCAGGTTGGCAAGCATCCGCCACACCACGCTGACCGGGCCACCCTCGGTCGCGACGAAATCGAACAGGCGCAGCATCTTTTCCAGCACCAGCAGCATCGCCGAAAGGACGAGCGTGCCGAGCATGGGAAAGAAGATGAGACGCGTGATGTAGCGGTCGATGGCGGGTAGTCTGTTCAAGCTTTCGTCGCCCCATCACCATGATTTGGCCGCAAAGGTTTCCGATATGCCGATTCAAGGGCGACAGGGACCCATGTCGGCTTGCGCTTTCGCGCGGTTGGCGTGGCTATAACCTCTGGAGGTATTGAGGTCATGTCGAAAATGTTTTTCGCCGGGATACTCGCCGCCGGTGCTGCCGGAGCGCTGATCGCGCCCGTCGCGGCGCAGGGCGCAACGCTGGGTCCGGCGGCTCATCTGTGCAACAAGAATGCGACGGCGGTGCTGGTCGATGTGCGCGGTTTCAAGGCGCACACGGGGACGCTGCGCGTCCAGGTCTATAACGCCGACAAGAGCTATCTCGAAAAGCGCAAATGGCTCGATCGTATCGACGTACCGGTTTCGGGTTCGGGTGCGATGCAGGTTTGCGTGCCGGTCAAGCAGCCGGGCAACTACGTCATTTCGGTGCGCCATGACCTGAACGGCAATGGCAAGTCGGACCGCAGCGATGGCGGCGGCCTGTCGGGCAATCCGGACATGAAGGTCACGGATTTCATCTTCAAGCGGAAACCGAAGCTTGGCGAAGTGAGCTTCGCGGTCGGCAGCACGACGAAGCGGGTGCCGGTTACGCTGAACTATATCAGCGGGCTTTCGTTCGAGCCGGTCGACTAAGCCGGACTAGGGAGGGCAATGGCCAGCGTCGCGCTTCTTTCCAACCCCCGTTCGACGGGGAACCGGGCCCTCCTGCCGAGGGTCCGGGAATATTGCGCCGCGCATCCCGATATCTTCCATTACGAGGTCGAGCATGTCGACCAGATCGGCGAAGCGATTCGCACGATCGCGATGGTCAGCCCCCGCGTCGTTGCGATCAACGGCGGCGACGGCACCGTCCAGGCGGCTTTGACCGAGCTTTATTCGGGCGGTCATTTCGGCGGCTCGCCGCCGCCGGTGGCGGTGCTGCCGAACGGCAAGACCAATTTGATCGCGCTTGATCTCGGCGCCGAGGGTGACCCGATCAAGGCGCTCGAGCGCGTCGTCGAGCTGGTCGAAAGCGGCGGGCTCGACGACCATGTGATCGAGCGCCAGCTCATCGCGCTCGACAGCGGCGGCGAGCGTCCGGTGCTCGGCATGTTCCTTGGTGGAGCCTATCTTGCCGACATCATGCTCTATTGCCGGCACCGCATCTATCCGCTCGGCCTTCCGAACGGGGTGTCGCATTTCCTGGCCGCGATGCTTGCGCTCGTCTCGATCCTGTTCGGGCTCGGCGGCGGGCGCCTGCCGCCCAAGCCCGAACCGATGACCGTCTCGCTGATCCGGCAGGGCGAGCTCAAGGGCAAATTCTCGTTGCTCATCGTGACGACGCTCGAAAAGCTGCTGCTCTCGATCCGCACCGCCGACAGGCCGGGAACCGCGGGGCATATGAAGCTGCTCGCGACCGAAAGCAGCGTCGGGGCGCTCTTTCGCATGCTCGGCGCGACTTGGCGCGGGACGCTGGGACAGCGCGAGCTGGCGGGCGTGCATTTTCAGCAGGGTGACGAGATCCGCATCGAGGGCAACCGTTCGAACGTCATCCTCGACGGCGAGATTTTCGAGGCCCAGGGTGGCAAGCCGATCATCCTGACATCGACCCAGCCGGTGCCCTTCCTTCGCCTCGCGGCCTGACGGGGGCCGCAGCCGTGGACGCCATGACGCCCCTGACAGACCTCGTTCGCGGCGAGATGTCGACGCCCGTCGACCCGCGCGTCGCCGCGATGGCGCGCGCGATTGCAGACCTGTATCCGGGCAGTGCGCGCGCGGTACTCTTTTACGGCAGCTGCCTGCGCGCGGGGTCGCTCGACGGTTTGATGCTCGATTTCTACCTGATCGTGTCCGATTACGGCGATGCCTATGACAAGGGCTGGCTCGCCGTCGCCAACCGGCTGATCCCCCCCAATGTCTTTCCCTTCGAACATGAGGGGCTGATCGCCAAATATGCGGTGTTGAGCGAAGGCGATTTCGATCGGCTGAACGGGCCCGAAACGCGCAACGTTTCGGTCTGGGCGCGCTTCGCGCAACCGTCGCGGCTTGTCTGGGCGGTCGACGACACGGCACGCGATCGCGCGATCGCCGCGGTGTCGCGGGCGGCCCCGGCCCTGCTCGCGGCGGCGGGGCGCCGCGACGGCGAGGCGCTGCTCGACTGGTGGCGCCGGGCCTTCGCGCTTACCTATTCGGTCGAGCTGCGCGCCGAACGGGGCAATCGCGCGCAATCGGTCGTCGACGCCGACCCGGACCGCTACGAACGATTTGGCGTTCCGGCGATCGCGGCGATTTCGGCCGACGCGGCGAGCGGCGGCTGGGCGCGTCGCCGGATCGAGGGCAAGCTGCTCAGCATCGTGCGTCTTGCCAAGGCCAGCCTGACCTATGCCGGCGGCATCGATTATCTGGCGTGGAAGATCAACCGCCACGCGGGGACGAAGATCGAGATCAAGCCCTGGCAACGCCGCTGGCCGCTGGTCGCCGCGCTGACGCTGGTGCCGCGCCTCGTCAAGAGCGGCGCGATCCGCTGATCCTGCGCTAGCCCGCGACCCGCATGTCGGCGCGCGCGTCGCCGCAGCGGCGGATAGCTTGGTCGAGCGCGGCCAGGGTGAAGGGCTTGCGCAGCACGTCATGGTCGCCGAAACTCGCGATTTCGCTCGCGTCTCCGGCGTATCCGGTGACGAACAGCACCGACAGGTCGGGCCAGCGCGCCTTCAATCGCGCTACCATCTCGGGCCCGGTGAGCTCGGGCATCAGCACGTCGGACAGGATCAGGTCGAAGCCGCCGTGGTCGGCGACGATCGCCTCCGCCTCCAGCGGGTCGGCACAGGCGACGGCGGCATGGCCCAGCTCGATTACCGCATCGACGGTTGCGGCAAGCACGCGGCGGTCGTCCTCGACCACCAATATGTCGAGCGCGTCGACCGGAACGGCCGGCCGGTCTTCGGCTTCGGCGCCGCTCGCGGCTGCGGCCGCCGGCGGCCGGGCCACGGGCAGCAGCATCGCGACGCGCGTCCCCTCGCCCTCGGCCGAACTGATCTGGACCTCGCCCCCCGACTGCCGGCAGAAGGCAAAGACCTGGCTCATGCCGAGCCCGGTGCCCTGTCCGGCGGGCTTGGTGGTGTAAAAGGGATCGAAGACGCGCTCGAGCACATCGGGCGACATGCCGCATCCCGTATCGATCACCTGCACCGCGAGGGCGGCGGTTTCGTCCTCGTCGTCGGCGAGGGTGCGGATCGTCAGCGACCCGTGGCCCTCCATCGCGTCGCGCGCGTTGACCGCGAGGTTGAGCAGCGCATTTTCAAATTGCTGCCGGTCGATTCGGCAATGCAGCCCTTCGGCATGAAGGTCGAGGGTCAGCGCAATGCGGTCGCCGATCGTGCGCCCCATCAGTTCCGAAAAGCCGCGGATGCACGCATCGATATCGGTCATTTCGGGGCGTGCGGGCTCGGCGCGCGCAAAGGTCAGCAGGCGGCGGGTCAGGTCGGCGGCGCGATTGGCGCCGTCGAGTGCGTTGTGGATGTGCCGCTGCGCCTTGTCGGGCGCTTCGGTCAGCCACCGCTGCGCCAGTTCCAGGCCGCCGACGACGACCGCGAGCATATTGTTGAAATCGTGCGCGATGCCGCCGGTGAGCTGTCCGACCGCTTCCATCTTCTGCGCCTGCCGCAGCTGCGCCTCGGCGGTCTCGCGCTCGCCCATCTCGCTGCGCAGCGCCGCATTGGCTTCCTCCAACTCGGCGGTGCGTGCCTCGACGGCGGCCTCGAGTTCGCTCGCTCGCTCGCTCTCGGCGAATTGCTCGCGCCGCGCCAGGCGGCGTTCGCTTTCGGCGCGCAGCAGCGAAAAGGTCGCGGCGATCGCGATCACCGCGGCCGCGGCGCCGAGCAGCGAGAACATCAGGATTGCCTGGTTCAGGCTGGCCCGGTCCGACGCCGCGACGCGGTTGCGTTGCGCGAGCAAGGCACGCTCGTCGCGGATCAGCTGGGTCAGCAATTTGTCGATCCGCCCCAGCGCCGGGTCGTGGCCCGCGGCATTATATTTGGAGATGGCGGCGACGGTCTGGTTGTAATTGGCGCTGAGCGCCGCATCGCCGAGCTGTTCGCCGCGCCGTTCGAGTTCGCCGGTCAGTTTTTCGACCAGTTCCGCTTGCGGCGGATTGTCGCGCACATTGCGCTGCAACAGGGCGAGATATTGCATCGCGACGCCCCATTGCTGCTGATAGATGCGGCCATCTTCTTTCTGCAACCCGACCGCAAAGCGTCCGAGCGCGGCCTCGGCGCGCGCCAGCGCCGCGTCGAGCGATCGGGTCTGCGAGATGACTTCCAGGCTGTGCGCCTGCCAGCCGAGCGAGCGGTCGTAATTGTCGTTCGCGCGCATCAGCAGCAGTACGAGCGCGGTCACGACGCCGACCAGGATCGCCCCGACCCCGGCGGTCAGCCAGAAGCGCAGCCGTTGTCGCCGGCCCTCGTTCTCGGTGTCGCTGTCCCGTTCAAACACCGGTTCGTCTTACCGGCATTCGCGCGCGGCGGAAAGGCGCGAAGGGCCTGGCGGCCGCCGCCGCGGTCGATTCGCCGCGAAAAGGAATCGGCTGGTCGGGCAGCCGGAGCGGCTCAGCCGATGATGCCGACCCGCGCGCCCGCGCGTTCGAAGCGCGCCAGGATCTCGCCGACCTGATCGGACGAATGTTCGGCGCACAGCGAACAGCGCAGCAGCGTCATGTTCGCGGGGGTCGCCGGCGGCCGTGCGAGGTTGACGTAAAGCCCTTCCTCCAGCAGCGCCTCCCACATCATCGCGCCCTTCTCGAGATCGGGCATGATCACGGCGATGATCGCCGACTGCGGCTCGTCGGTGCCGAGCGTGAAGCCCAGGTCCTTCAGGCCCTTGTGGAGCATCCTGGAATTTTCCCACAGATGCGCGCGCTTGTTGCTCCCGTGCATCAGCTTGCGGATGCTCGTCGCGGCGGTCGCGACCACGCTGGGCGGCAGCGAGGCGGTGAAGACATAGGGACGGCAGACGAGCCGCATGATCTCGAACTTCGGATGGTTCGAAACACAGAATCCACCGACGGTGCCGACGCTCTTCGAAAAGGTACCGATGATGAAGTCGACATCGTCGATCACGCCCTGCGCCTCGGCGACGCCGCGGCCGTGCTCGCCGATGAAGCCCATCGAATGCGCTTCGTCGACGAGCACCATCGCGCCATTCTCCTTGGCGACGCGGACCATCTCCTTCAGCGGTGCGACGTCGCCGAGCATCGAATAGACGCCTTCGAGCACGACGAGCTTGCCGGCGTCGGCTGGCAGGCGCCTCAGCCGCTTTTCGAGTGCTTCGATGTCGTTGTGGCGAAAGGCGACGATCTCGGCGTCGCCCATCTTGCACCCGTCATAGATCGAGGCGTGGCTGTCGATGTCGAGGATGACATAGTCGCCCTTGCCCGCGATCGTCGAAATGATGCCGAGGTTCGCCTGATATCCGGTCGAGAACACCATGGCATGATCCATGGCGTAAAAGGCCTTCAGCGCCTCCTCGCACTCCTTGTGTCCCTGATAGGTGCCGTTGAGCACGCGGCTGCCGGTGGTGCCGCTGCCGAAACGGTCGAGCGCGTCCTTGCCCGCGGCGATGACATCCTCGTCGAAGGTCATGCCCATGTAATTATAGGTACCGAGCAGGATCGTCTCGCGCCCGTTGCAGATCGCGACGGTGGGGGAGAGAACTTTCTCCATCACCAGGCTGAACGGATCGGTGACGCCGGTCGCGAGCAAGTCTTCGCGCTGTTGGATCAGCGGGTCGAATTTCGAGAAGAGATCGGTCATGTTCGAATCCTAAAACATCGTTCGCCCCGAGGAGCCATTGAGCCTGGCGAAATGGCGTCTCGAAGGGCCGCGGGGGGTGCTTCGAGAGGGGTCTTCGACTTCGCTCAGACCCTCCTCGGCACGAACGGATGAGGGTGATTACCCTTGCAACTTTTCCACCGCGGCGATCAACTGGCCGACATTTTCGATTTCGGCCTGCTGGTTCATGCTGATGATGATGTCGAACGTGTCTTCGACCTCGGCAACGAAATCCATGACCGTCAGGCTGTCCCACTCGAGGTCGCCGGCGAAGGTCGTCGCGTCGGTCAACTCGACGCCCTTCTTGTTGAAGGGGGCGATCAGGTCGTGGATCTGGTTTTTGAGGGCGGTGCTCATGGGGGTGCGTCCCTATAATGAAAACTGCGCGCGGGCATGCCGCGCCGTCGCCCGATTGGCAAGCGAATGCGGCGGCAATCGGGCAGCATCTTGCCGCAATCGGCCGAACATGTCATCGCTTGCCGGGTCGAAACCGGGAAGGAACCTATGGACGGCGACCAGCAGGGCAGCGGGATGCGGGCAGCGCCGACGGGCTTTCCGTCCAATGCGGTGCATCTGGTCCGCACCAACCAGCAGCTGACGATGCAATTGTCGCAGATGGCCGACCAAAAGGCGTCGATCCTGATGGGCGCGACCTTCGTCGTCTTCACGATTTCGGTGGGACAGATGCGCAGCGGTGCGATGGTCGTGCCGCTCGCGGTCCTCGCGACCTTCGCCTTCCTGTCGGCCGTGCTTGCCATCTCCGCGGTAATGCCGCGCTTCGGGCCGCTCCCTACGGGATCGACAAACCTCGACGCGCATAGCAACCTGCTCTTCTTCGGTCATTTCGCCGCGATGTCGGAGGAGGCGTTCATCGCCGCGGTCAAGGCCCGCTCGCGCACCGAGGAAGACATATATGAAACCATGCTGCGCGACACCTATCAGAATGGCGTCGTGCTGGCGCGGCGCAAATATCGCTATCTCGGCTACGCCTACCGCCTGTTCGTGGTCGGGCTGACGCTGACCTTTCTCGCTTTTCTCGTCGAACTCGCGGTCGGATGGGATCGCCTGGTCTAGGGCTGCACCGGGCTTTGCGGCGTTTCGGCAGCAGCGGGCGGCAGGCAGCCGTCCCGCTTGAACTCGACGCGAACCGCGATGAAGGGCGCTGTCCCCCGGTTCTCGACCGAATGCAGGCCTTCTGGTTCCGCCCAGATGGTCTGCGTGGCCGTCAGAGCGGGCGCCTCTATGCTTCGCGATGCCACGAGGGCGCCGTCTTTCAGCGCATATTCGGTATACGTGATCGGCTGTGGCTGCTCGAAATACATGACGCTCGGGCACCGGTGGTCGTGGACCGGTTCGGTTTCGCCCGGTCCGACCACGACGCGCAGCACGCGAACCGTCTCGTTTTCCAGCAGGACGCGGTGGCTCGCAGGCGCGGCGGCGACCGCGTCGAATTCCGGCGAAAGGGGTGCGGCGGCAAGGAACAGCATCGAAATCACGGGCGATCTCCGGCGCTTGGACAGGAGCGCCAGTCTGCGGCGCCGTGCCGCGTCGCGCAACTGGAATCGGGCGGACCGGCGATAGGGCCGGGCGCGCGGGTTGTTGCCATTTTGCTACCCTCGTCCTGAAATCCTCGCCGCGCCGCCAATTGCTGTGGCGCAGCCCTGCGGCTTTGCCTATTCGGGCCGGCTATGCTGGCCGAACCCGCCCCCCTGACCGGCGAACCCGCGTCTACACTGCGCCGTGAATTTCGCGCGACGCTGGCGCTCGCCTGGCCATTGGCGGCGGCGAACCTGTTGCAGATGATGGTCCATGCGATCGACGTGATCTTCGTCGCCCGGCTCGGCGATGCGCCGCTCGCCGCTTCGTCACTGGGGGTCTCGATCTTCGGCCTGTTGCTGTGGACGGGGACCGGACTCGTCGGCGCCGCCGCGCCGCTCGTCGCGGCCGAACTCGGGCGGCGCAAGCATGCGGTGCGCGAAGTGCGGCGCACCGTCCGCATGGCGCTGTGGCTCAGCTTGGTCGTCTCCTTGCTGTTCATGGGCGTCTGCGCCGCAGGCGGGCCGATCATGCGGGCGACCGGCCAGGATCCCGAAATCACCCGCCACGCTGCGAGCTTCCTGCTGATCCTGATGTGGGGGATGGCTCCGATGATCGCGGCCAGCGTGCTGCGCATCTTCGTTTCGGCGCTCGGGCGCCCGACGATCGCGACCGCGATCACGTTCATGGCCTTGTTCGTCAATGCGCTCGGGAACTGGACGCTGGTGTTCGGTCATCTCGGGATGCCCGCGCTCGGATTGCACGGCTCGGCGCTGTCGAGCGTCGTCACGAGCAGCGTCATGCTGGTCGCCTATGTCGTCGTGATCCAGGCCGACCGGCGGCTGCGGCGCTACCATTTGTTCGGCAACTGGTGGCGCTCCGAATGGCCGCGTTTCTGGGAGATGCTGCGGATCGGTACGCCGATCGGGCTGATCATCCTGGCCGAAGCCGGGCTGTTCACCGGCGCCGCCTTCCTGATGGGGCGGATCGGCGAGGCGCAGCTTGCGGGGCATACGCTTGCGCTCCAGATCGCGGCGCTCGCCTTCCAGATCCCGTTCGGCGTCGCGCAGGCGGCGACGATCCGCGTCGGCCTGTCCTATGGCGCGCGCGACCGTCGCGGCATCGCGCTCGCCGGCGAGGCGTCGCTGATCCTCGGCATCGGGTTCATGGTCGCGACGGCGGCGATCATCTGGCTTGCGCCGCGACTTGTCCTTTCCATCTATGTCGACGTCGACGCCGCACGCAACGCCGCGCTCGTCGGCTATGCGCTGCAGTTCCTGGCGGTCGCCGCCGCCTTCCAGCTTTTCGACGGCGCCCAGACCGTCGCGGCGGGCGTGCTTCGCGGCCTTCAGGACACGCGCGTTCCGATGCTCATCGCGGTGGGTGGCTATTGGCTCGCGGGCTATGGCACGGCGATCTACCTCGGTTTCTGGACACCGCTGGCCGGGGTGGGCATCTGGATCGGGCTCGCGGTCGGCCTCGTCGTCGTCGCGGGATTGCTGCTGATCCGCTGGCGGATGCGCGAGCGCCTGGGCCTGCTGCCGGGGTGATCGTCCGCCGCCAGGCGAGCGGACCGACGCGGCCCGGTTTCGGTTCGCCCGATAGCGAAAAAGAATCTTCGCAAGCCGCTTGACGCTCCGGGGACCCCGACCCATATGCCCGCGTGTTAGCACTCTCTTCATGTGAGTGCTAAAGTGACATCCATTGCATTTCTGGAGGGACATCCATGCAATTTCGTCCGCTGCACGATCGTGTGCTCGTCCGCCGTATCGAAGCCGAGGAAAAGACGGCTGGCGGCATCATCATCCCCGACACCGCCAAGGAAAAGCCGCAGGAAGGCGAAGTCGTCGCCGTTGGCAACGGCACCAAGGCGGAAGACGGCAAGCTGACCCCGCTCGACGTCAAGTCCGGCGACCGCATCCTGTTCGGCAAATGGTCGGGCACCGAGGTCAAGGTCGACGGCGAAGAGCTGATCATCATGAAGGAATCGGACATCCTCGGCGTCCTCGCCTGAGCCCCGATCGTCGATTCAAAGTGAAGTTGCGCAGTTTTCTGCGCTTATTGAAGGAGCATCCACATGGCTGCCAAGGACGTTAAATTTTCGCGCGACGCGCGCGAGCGCATCCTGAAGGGCGTCGACACGCTCGCCGATGCGGTAAAAGTCACCCTCGGCCCCAAGGGCCGCAACGTCGTGATCGACAAGAGCTTCGGCGCGCCGCGCATCACCAAGGACGGCGTCACCGTCGCCAAGGAAATCGAACTCAAGGACAAGTTCGAGAATATGGGCGCCCAGATGCTGCGCGAAGTCGCATCGAAGGCGAACGACAAGGCCGGCGACGGCACGACCACCGCGACCGTTCTCGCCCAGGCGATCGTGCGCGAAGGCATGAAGTCGGTTGCCGCCGGCATGAACCCGATGGATCTGAAGCGCGGCATCGACCTCGCGGTGACCAAGGTCGTCGAGACGATCAAGTCGCAGTCGAAGGTGGTCTCGGGATCGTCGGAAATCGCCCAGGTCGGCATCATCTCGGCGAACGGCGACCGTGAAGTCGGCGAAAAGATCGCCGAAGCGATGGAAAAGGTCGGCAAGGAAGGCGTGATCACCGTCGAAGAGGCGAAGGGCCTCGATTTCGAGCTCGACGTCGTCGAAGGCATGCAGTTCGACCGCGGCTATCTGTCGCCCTATTTCATCACCAACCCGGAAAAGATGCTCGTCGAGCTGGCCGATCCGTACATCCTGATCTTCGAAAAGAAGCTGTCGAACCTCCAGTCGATGCTGCCGATTCTCGAAGCCGTGGTGCAGTCGGGTCGCCCGCTCCTGATCATCGCCGAGGATATCGAAGGCGAAGCCCTCGCGACCCTCGTCGTGAACCGTCTG
This sequence comes from Sphingopyxis sp. CR5, assembly GCF_059693785.1. Classification (NCBI taxonomy): domain Bacteria; kingdom Pseudomonadati; phylum Pseudomonadota; class Alphaproteobacteria; order Sphingomonadales; family Sphingopyxidaceae; genus Sphingopyxis; species Sphingopyxis sp. CR5. Next base: position 135,550 of record NZ_JCATIE010000003.1, read on the forward strand.
CGCGGCGGCCTGAAGGTCGCGGCCGTGAAGGCGCCGGGCTTCGGCGATCGCCGCAAGGCGATGCTGCAGGACATCGCGATCCTGACCAAGGGCGAGATGATCAGCGAAGATCTGGGCATCAAGCTCGAAAGCGTCACGCTCGGCATGCTCGGCCAGGCGAAGCGCGTCACCATCGACAAGGACAACACGACCATCGTCGACGGTGCCGGCGAAGCCGATGCGATCAAGGGTCGCGTCGAGCAGATCCGCGCGCAGATCGAAACCACGACGTCGGACTACGACCGTGAAAAGCTGCAGGAACGTCTCGCGAAGCTCGCGGGCGGCGTGGCGGTCATCAAGGTCGGTGGCGCCTCGGAAGTCGAGGTGAAGGAGCGCAAGGACCGCGTCGACGACGCGCTGCACGCGACCCGCGCCGCGGTCGAGGAAGGCATCGTCCCCGGTGGCGGTACCGCACTCCTCTATGCGACCAAGGCGCTCGACGGCCTGACCGGCGAGAATGAAGACCAGACCCGCGGCGTCGACATCATCCGTCGCGCGCTTCAGGCCCCGGTTCGCCAGATCGCCGAAAACGCTGGCTTCGACGGTGCGGTGATCGCTGGCAAGCTGTTCGACCAAGACGACACCAGCCACGGTTTCAACGCCGCGACCGATACGTATGAGGATCTGGTCAAAGCCGGCGTGATCGACCCGACCAAGGTCGTTCGCACCGCGCTGCAGGATGCGGCTTCGGTTGCGGGCCTGCTCATCACCACCGAAGCGGCGGTGAGCGAGCTGCCCGAAGACAAGCCCGCGATGCCGATGGGCGGCGGCGGCGGCATGGGTGGCATGGGCGGCATGGACTTCTAAAGTCCGGTCCGTCTGGCTCCGGCCGACGATCGACAGGAGGCCGGGGAGCGATCCCCGGCCTCTTTTCTTTCGCACCGGCCATTGCCTGTTCATCTGTGCTGGCATAGCGCGGGCGGCATGACTCTGATCCTGGCCCTCCTCGCCGGCATGGCCGCGCCCGCCGCGACGACGGCGCCCGTCGACCCGCCGCCGGCGGTGGCCCGGCCCGCCGTTGCCCGCTGTGGATACCGGATCGTCCACAGCTATCCACATGACGCGTCGAGCTTTACCCAGGGACTCTTCTGGCACGACGGCCATCTTTATGAAGGCACGGGGCAATATGGACGCTCGCGCGTCGCCCGCCTCGACCTCGACACCGGCAAGGCGCTTGCCCAGACACCGCTCCCCGCCGATCAGTTCGGCGAGGGTATCGTGCGCTGGGGCAAGCAGATCATCGGCGTCACCTGGCGCAGCGGTATCGGCCACCGCTGGCGGCTCCGGGACCTGAAACCGCTCGGCAGCTTTCGCTATGCGGGCGAAGGGTGGGGGGTGACGATGCTCGGCGACCGGCTGGTGCTCAGCGACGGAACGCCCGACCTGCGCTTCTTCGATCCCGCGACGATGACCGAGACCAGGAGAGTCGGGGTGACCTTTGCCGACCGCCCGCTCGCCATGCTCAACGAGCTTGAAACGATCGACGGCGAAATCTGGGCCAATGTCTGGATGACCGACGCCATCGTGCGCATCGATCCCGACGGCGGTGCGGTGCGCGCCGTCATCGACCTGACGGGGCTCAGGCAGGACGCCGGCGTTTCCGGCTCCGACAGCGTGCTGAACGGTATCGCGTGGGACGCCAAGGCCAGGCGGCTGTTCGTTACGGGCAAATATTGGCCCAAACTCTACGAGATTGCACTGACCGGCTGCTAAGGATCCTAGCGACGCAGCGCATCGGACATGCGCGCCGCCGCCGCGTCATAGACCCGTGATTTCAGGCCTTCGGTCACCTCGGCCGGGCTGCGATCGGGGTGGCCGCCGGGAAATGGGGGCGCCGGATCATATTCGATCGCGAGCTGGATGGCCTGCGCCACCGCATCGCCCTTCAGCCGCGCTATCAGCGTCAGCGCGAAATCAAGCCCGCTGGTCACGCCGCCGCTCGTGACGAGGTGGCCGTCCTCGACGACACGCCCGGACGCGGGATGCGCACCGACGAGGGGCAACAGATGGGTATAGGCCCAATGCGTCGTCGCGCGCTTGCCCTTGAGCAGCCCCGCGCGGCCGAGCAGGAAAGCGCCTGTGCAGACGCTCGTCACCCACTTGGCGCCGGCGGCTTGCGCCACGATGAAGTCGATGGTCGCGGCATCGCCCAACGCCTCGGCCACGCCATGGCCCCCGGGGATGCACAGTATGTCGGCCTTGGGGCAGCTTGCGAAATCATGGGTCGGCAGAATCGCGAAGCCGCTGTCGGTCGCGATCGGTTCGACACGCGCCGCCGCGGCGGCCAGGCTGGCGCCCGGCATGCGGCTCAACGCTTGGGCGGGCGCGGTGAAGTCGAGCTGGGTGATGCCGGGAAACAGCAGGAAGACGATCTGGGTCGGCTGGGCGTCGGGCATAGGGATGGTCCTTTCCGGAGCGGTGGATCACCCAGGCGCACGGCTTTTGCGGCGGATCGCCGGCCCCGCTCCCCGATGGGGCTCCATCTTGCAGCGCCAGTCGCGGGACAGGGCGGTGTTTACCGCGCCGCGTGCCCCAGGTCCAGAGTCAGGACTCTATTCGGGCGCGCCGGCGCCATCGGCGTCGGGTTCGGCCGGGTCGTCCGCTCTCGCGCTCTGCCGACTTTCGAGCATTTCGGCCGCCTCGTCGAGCGCCTTGGCTTCGCTAACCGTCACGCCGCCGGGGCCGGGCTCGTTATCGGTCCGGCTGCATGCGGCGAGGAGGAGGGCCGCCGCCGAGCCTGCTGCAATGATCCACCCGTTGCTCGTCATCGCTGGTACTCGCATGAAAAGGGGCTCCATCCCACGCGGAATGAAGCCCCCTGTTTCCGGTTGCGCGCCGCGGCGCGCAAGACCCGATTACTGATCGTTGGCTTCGGCCTTGGCCGTTTCTTCCTCGATCTTGTCGCCGGCCGCAGCAGCGGCGTCGCCCGCAGCGTTCACGGTGCCTTCGACGGCATTGCCGGCGTCGTCGGCGGCCGCAGCCGTCGCATCGGCGGCATCGGCAGCGCCTTCGGCCATCGCATCGCCGGTGGCGGCGACGTCATTGCCCATGGCGTCAGCGGCTTCCGACGTTTCCTGCTGGGCCTTTTCCGAGCAGGCGGCGAGGCTGAAGGCCGCTGCGGCCATCGAGACGATGATGAACTTGCGCATATGAATTCCTTTCGAATGCCTTTGGTGGCCCTATACCGGCCACTGGGTACCAAGGATTAACTGCGGATGAAGGGCTTGGCAACCGCGCTGACCCCGCCTTCGAGTCAATCCTTTGTTCCAGAATGGAAAAGGGCCGCCGGCACCGTGCCGACGACCCCTTTTTCCTGTGGCTTGAACGCCAGGAAGCAGCAGCTTACTGCTTGGCTTCTTCCATCGCGCCCTTCGCAGCGTCGGTCGCTTCCTGGGCAGCGCCGGCGGCTTCGGCAGCCTTGTCCTGCGCGGTCGCGGCGTCGCCAGCCGAAGCGGCGTCGGCGGCGTCGCCGGCAGCGGCAGCCGCATCGCCAGCGGCGTCGGCAGCACCGGCCGCGGCATCCATCGCACCATCGGCAGCGCCTTCGACGGTCGCGGTGTCTTCGGTGGTCGCGGCCGTGTCGTCGGCAGCCTTTTCGCCGCAGGCGGCGAGGCCGAGCGAAGCGGCGACGACGAGCGACAGAGTGATCGACTTCTTCATGTGGGAATACCCCTCTCGATTGAACTGATCGACCGGCATGCGGATGCGAACCCATTCGACCCGGCAAGGTGCCAATCGCCCCTAGAGCTACAATCTGCCAAAAACGGGTGCAACGCCCTTTTTGGCAATCGCCGGTTCATTTTGTCGCACCCTCTGCACGGACGGGGCGCAAACGGCAGGAAAGGGGGGCGTGTGTCCGGTTGACCCGATATAAAGAATTCTTTATATCCATCTTCCATGACCGAGCTTCTCGACATTTTTCGCGCGCTTGCCGATCCGACGCGGCTGCGAATCGTCGCGCTTCTGCGGGAAATGGAGCTCGCGATCGGCGAACTCGCGGCGGTGCTCGACCAAAGCCAGCCGCGGGTTTCGCGCCATGTCCGTATTCTGGTCGACGCCGGCGTGGTCGAACGGCGGCGCGAGGGGAGCTGGGTTTTCCTCCGCGTCGTGCGCGAGGGGCCCGTCGGCGACGTCCTGGCGCGCGCCGAAGATTGGCCCTTCTCCGTGCGGGAGGCGCGCGTGATCGCCCACGACGCGCGGCGGCTTGCGGCCGTCCGCACCGAACGGGTCGCGGCCGCCGAACGCTATTTCGCCGACCATGCGGCCGAATGGGACGCGATCCGGTCGCGCCACGTCGCCGAAAGCGAAGTCGAGGCGGCCATGCTCGCCATGATGCACAACCGGCGGCTCGGCCATTTGCTCGACATCGGCACGGGAACGGGCCGCATGGCCGAGATATTCGCACCCACGGCGCGCCGTATCACCGCGCTCGATCGCAGCCCTGACATGCTGCGCATCGCGCGGGCCAAGCTCGCCGACCAGCCGGTGCCGATCGACCTCGTCCAAGGGGATTTCCTGGACCTGCCGGTGGCGGATGCCAGCGTCGATACGATCGTCATCCACCAGGCGCTTCATTTCGCGCACGAACCGGACCGGGCGATCGGCGAAGCCGCGCGCGTGCTGCGCGGCGGCGGGCATTTGCTCGTGGTCGATTTCGCACCGCACGAGGATGAGGAGTTGCGCGCGCTCGCGGCGCATGCGCGGCTTGGCTTTTCCGACGCGCAGATCCGCGGCTGGTTCGCTTCGGCGGGCCTGTTGCTCGAAACCGCCCAGACGCTGGAAGGCGGCACGCTGGCCGTGAAGCTGTGGCTCGGCCGCCGGCGTAGCGACGAAGATCAATCGCCGGCCGCCCGCGAAGGCGACGGTTCACGTAAGAGGCTTGCGGCATGACGGCAAATCTGGACTCCATTGCAGAGGCCCGCCGGGCCGCGGCATCCCCGCTCTTTGCGAATCTCGAAGGCGATATCGGCGTCAGCTTCGAATTCTTCCCGCCGAAGACCGAGAAGATGGAAGCGCAGCTGTGGGACACCTTCCACACGCTCGAGCCTTTGAGCCCGCGTTTCGTGTCGGTGACCTATGGCGCCGGCGGGTCGACGCGCGAGCGGACGCATGCGACCGTCGCGCGCATCGCCCGGGAAAGCCGCGTGCCCGCGGCGGCGCACCTGACATGCGTCGAAGCCTCGCGCGCGGAGATCGAAGACGTCGCGCGCGCCTATTGGGACGCCGGGGTGCGCCATATCGTCGCGCTGCGCGGCGACGTGCCCGGCGGTGCGCCCTATCACGCCCACCCCGATGGCTATGCCAATGCCGCCGAGCTTGTGGCGGGCCTCGCCCGAATCGCCCCGTTCGAGCTTTCGGTGGCCGCCTATCCCGAGGTGCATCCCGATTCGGACTGTCCCCAGGCCGACCTCGACAATCTCAAGCGCAAGCTGGACGCCGGCGCGACGCGGGCGATTACGCAATTCTTCTTTTCGCCCGACGCCTTCCTGCGCTTTCGCGATGCGGCGGCGGCGGCGGGCATCGCCGCGCCGATCATTCCCGGTATCCTGCCGGTGACGAACGTGTCGCAGACGAAGCGCATGGCCGACATGTGCGGCACCGCGATCCCGGCGTGGATGGTTTCGCTCTTCGACGGGCTCGACGACCACCCCGCGGCGCGCCAGCTTGTCGCGGCGACGATCGCGGCCGAACTCAGCCGGCGCCTTTACGCGGGCGGGGTGCGCGACTTCCATTTCTACACGCTCAACCGGGCCGAACTCAGCTATGCGATATGCCATTTGCTAGGGATGCGGCCGGTTGCATCGGCAAAGGACCAGGCAGCATGACCAGCGCGCGCAACGCTTTGATGGCGGCAGCAAGGGAGCGCATCCTGCTCACCGACGGCGGCTGGGGGACGCAAATCCAGCTCCGCAAGCTCGGCGAAGCCGACTATGCGGGCTCGCTTGGCCTGTCGCACGACCAGAAGGGCAACAACGACATTCTTGCGCTGACGCGGCAGGATATCGTGAGCGAAATCGGCGAGGCCTATCTGGCGGCGGGGTCGGACATCGTCTCGACCAATACGTTCAGCGCCAACCGGATCAGCCAGGCCGATTATGGGGCCGAGGCGCTTGTCGCCGACATCAACCATGAAAGCGCGAGGCTGGGCCGCAAGGCCGCCGACGCATTCGCCGCGCGGGACGGCCGGCGGCGTTTCGTCGCCGGCGCGGTCGGGCCGACGAACAAGACGCTCTCGCTATCGCCCGACGTCAACAATCCCGGCTATCGAGAGATCGATTTCGACGAACTGAAGGACGTCTATCGCGAACAGGTGGTGGCGCTGGCCGAAGGCGGCGCCGACTTCATCCTGATCGAAACGATCTTCGACACGCTCAATGCCAAGGCGGGGATCGCCGCGACGCTCGAGGCCGAGGCGAAGGTCGGGCGTGAGCTGCCGCTGATGATCTCGATGACACTCACCGACCTGTCGGGACGCAACCTGTCGGGCCACACGGTCGAAGCGTTCTGGTATGCGGTGCGCCACGCGAAGCCGCTGACGGTCGGGCTCAACTGCTCGTTCGGCGCGGCGCAGCTTCGCCCGCATGTGCGCGTGCTCTCCGATCTCGCCGATACGCTGGTGATGGTCTATCCGAACGCGGGGCTGCCCAACGAACTCGGCGAATATGACGAACTGCCCGACACGACCGCGGGGCTGGTGCGCGAGTGGGCCGAACATGGGCAGGTCAACATCCTCGGCGGCTGTTGCGGATCGACACCCGCGCATATCGCCGCGATGGCAAAGGCGATCGAGGGCCTGCCCGCGCGCCATATTCCCGACGTGGCGGTGCGCACGCGGCTGGCGGGGCTGGAGCCCTTCACGATGGCGGCGTGACCAATACACCCCTCCCCTTCAGGGGAGGGGCAGCGAGACTTGCCGGCTTGCCGGCTAGTCGCAGCGGGGGTGGGCATCGAAGCCTCCGCAACCTCGCGACCCCACCCCAACCCCTCCCCTGAAGGGGAGGGGCTTGAAAAGAAGACAATGACCGAAACAACCCTCTCTTCCTCGAGCTTCGTCAACATCGGCGAGCGCACCAATGTCACCGGCTCGGCCGCCTTCAAGCGGCTGATCCTCGCCGACGATTTCACCGCCGCGGTCGAGGTCGCGCGCCAGCAGGTCGAAAATGGCGCGCAGGTCATCGACGTGAACATGGATGAAGGGCTGCTCGATGCCGAGCGTGCGATGACCACTTTCCTGAAGCTGATCGCCGCCGAACCCGACATCGCGCGCGTGCCGGTGATGATCGATTCGTCGAAATGGGACGTGATCGAGGCCGGTCTGAAATGCGTTCCCGGCAAGCCGATCGTCAACTCGATCAGCATGAAGGAGGGGGAGGAGGCCTTCCTCGATCACGCGCGCAAATGCCTGTCCTATGGCGCCGCGGTGGTCGTGATGGCGTTCGACGAGGTGGGACAGGCCGACACCAGGGAGCGCAAGATCGAAATCTGCGAGCGCGCCTACAAGCTGCTCACCGGTATCGGTTTCCCGCCCGAGGACATCATCTTCGACCCCAATATCTTCGCGGTCGCGACCGGGCTCGAGGAACATGACAATTATGCCGTCGATTTCATAGAGGCGGTGAAGGAAATCCGCCTTCGCTGCCCGCACGCCCATTTTTCGGGCGGATTGTCGAACCTGTCGTTCGGCTTTCGCGGCAACGAGACGGTGCGCCGCGCGATGCACAGCGTCTTCCTCTATCATGCGATCCCCGCCGGGCTCGACATGGCGATCGTCAACGCGGGCCAGCTCGACGTCTATGACACGATCGACCCCGAACTGCGCACCGCCTGCGAGGATGTCATCCTCAACCGCAAGGTCGCGGGCGAAGCCGAATCGCCGACCGAGCGGCTGATCGCGCTCGCCGAACGCTACAAGGGCAAGGACGCGGTCCAGGAAAAGGCCGCCGAGGAATGGCGCGGCTGGCCGGTCGAAAAGCGGCTCGAACATGCGCTGGTCAAGGGGATCGACGCGCATGTCGTCGACGATACCGAAGAAATGCGGCTGTTGATGGACCGTCCGATCGAGGTGATCGAAGGGCCGCTGATGGACGGGATGAACGTCGTCGGCGACCTGTTCGGGTCGGGCAAGATGTTCCTGCCACAGGTCGTCAAATCGGCACGGGTGATGAAAAAGGCGGTCGCGCACCTTCTCCCCTTTATCGAGGCGGCGAAGGAGCCCGGCGCGAAAGGCAAGGGCAAGGTCGTGATGGCGACCGTGAAGGGCGACGTCCACGATATCGGAAAGAATATCGTCGGGGTCGTTCTTCAGTGCAACGGCTTCGAGATCGTCGATCTGGGCGTCATGGTGCCCTGGTCGAAGATCCTCGAGGCGGCGAACGAGAATGACGCCGACATGATCGGCCTGTCGGGCCTGATCACCCCCTCGCTCGACGAGATGGTGACGGTGGCCGAAGAGATGCAGCGTGCGGGCATGACCATGCCGCTGCTGATCGGCGGCGCGACGACCTCGAAGGTTCATACCGCGCTGCGCATCGACCCCGCCTATTCGGGGCCGGTGCTCCACGTCCTCGACGCGAGCCGCGCGGTCGGCGTCGCCACCTCGCTCGTCAGCACCACCGGGCGCGACGCCTTCGTCGGCGGCTACAAGAAGGACTACGCGCATATCCGCGATGTGCGCGCGAACAAGGGGCAGAGTGCGTTGGTGCCGATCGCCGACGCGCGCGACAACGGCTTTGCCATCGACGAACATATCCGGCCCTTCCCGCCCGAAAAGCCCGGCATTCATGTGTTCGACGACTGGGACCTCGCCGATCTCGTCGACTGGTTCGACTGGACGCCCTTCTTTCGCGCGTGGGAACTCGCCGGCGTCTATCCCGCGATCCTCGACGACACGGTCGTCGGCGAAAGCGCACGCAATCTTTTTGCCGACGCCCAGGCGATGCTGGCGAAGATCGTCGGCGAAGGCTGGTTGAAGGCGCGGGGTGTCGCGGCATTGTGGCCATGCCGGCGCGAGGGCGACGACGTGATCGTCCATATCGAGGAGGACGAGCGGCATGTCCGCCTTCCCTTCCTGCGGCAGCAGATCGCCAAGCGCGAAGGCCGGCCGAATATGTGCCTTGCCGATTTCGTCAGCCACGACGGCGACTGGATCGGCGGCTTTTCGGTGGCGATTCACGGCATCGAACCGCATCTCGCGCGCTTCAAGGCCGCGCACGACGATTACAGCGACATCCTGCTAAAGGCGCTCGCCGACCGTTTTGCCGAGGCCTTTGCCGAGAGGCTTCACGCGCTCGTCCGGACCGATCTGTGGGGCTATGCGCCCGGCGAGCAACTGACGCCCGAGGCGATCATCAAGGAGGAGTATCGCGGGATTCGTCCGGCGCCCGGCTATCCCGCATGCCCCGACCACAGCCTGAAACCGATCCTGTTCGACCTGCTCGATGCCGGTCGGACGTCGGGTGCGACCCTGACCGAAAGTTTCGCGATGCTGCCGACCGCGGCGGTTTCGGGCTTCTACTTCGGCCATCCCGACGCTAGCTATTTCGGCGTCGCGCGCATCGGCGAGGATCAGCTCACCGACTATGCGGCCAGGCGGGGGGTGGATGTGGAAACGGCAACGCGCTGGCTGCGGCCCAACCTCGATTGATGCGCCGCAGTCTGCCGTGGATCGGGCTCGCCAACGCAGCCCTGATCTGGGCCGCGATCCTGCTGTTTGCCCCGGTCGACTGGGCGCTGGTTCGTGCGCTGTTCTTCCTTCCGCTGGTCGGGGTGATGGGGGCGGTGATCGCGAACACGTCGGGCACCGGCGGCGGGGTGGTTTTCATCCCGGTGTTCAGCATCTTTCGCGAATGGGGCATCCTCGACCTGGCGCCGGTTCAGGTCGCCGCAGCGAGCTTCCTGATCCAGTGCTTCGGCATGACGATGGGCGCAGCGCGCTGGACCGACCGGCTGCTTTGCCAGCCCGCCGATCCCGCGCATCCCCGCGTCGACGGGCGCGACTATGCGCGCATCTGCGTCGTGGTGCTTGCGATCGCGGTGCCCGTCATGCTCGCGACCCAGCGCATGGCGGCCTTCGACCCGCACCGGGTGTTGCTGGGGTTCAAGGGATTTTCGATCCTGTTCGGCAGCGCGCTGCTGATCGCCACGTGGACGATCAACCGTGCTGCGCCCGAACGCACGCGACTGGCCCGGGCCGATCTTGCCGTGCTGGCGTTTCTGGCCGTTCCCGGCGGGTTCGTCACGGCCTTCTTTTCGGTCGGGGTCGGCGAACTCGTCGCGCTATATCTCTTCACGCGCCACTATCCGGTGTTGCTGAGTACCGGCACCGCCTGCGTCATCTCGGCGGTCAGCGTCCTCGCGGGCTCGGTCTGGCACATCGATGCCGGCACCGTGCCGTGGGAGGTGGTGTTGCTCGCCGGGCCGGGCGCCCTCGCCGGCGGCTATCTCGCGCGCCCGATCGCGCTCTGGCTCGGCAGCTTGCGATTGAAGACGCTCGATGGCCTCTGGATCGTCGGGTCCAGCCTCTATCTCATTCTGCTGAACTGGCATTAACGCCCGGTGCCGGCGCTGTCCGATAAAGAGACGGCGCTGCGGTTAACCAGCTTCGTCAGCGACTGGGACCGCACGATCCGCTATAGGGCGCGGCATGATCACGCCCATTCTTCGCCGGCCGCTGTTGCCGCTGCTCGCCCTGCCGTTGCTCCTCGCACCGGTTCCCGCGCCCGCGCAGGCGGGCAATGCGCCCTATGTCGTCGCCGAAAACGGGCGTGGCTATGGACGGTTGCAGGATGCGGTCGACGCGATCGGCGATGGACAGGGGACGATTCGTATCGCGCCCGGCTATCATCGCGACTGCGCGGTCCAGAGCGGCGGCCGCATCGCCTTCGTCGCTGCCGAACCCGGCCGCGCGATCTTCGACGGCGTGACCTGCGAAGGCAAGGCGGCGCTGGTGCTGCGAGGGAATGGTGCGCGCGTCGACGGGATTGTCTTCCAGAACATGCGCGTTCCCGACGGCAATGGCGCCGGGATTCGCCTCGAACGCAGCGACCTCGACGTCGCGAACAGTCTGTTCCGCAGCAGCGAGGAAGGGATATTGACCGGCGACGATCCACAGGCGTCGCTGACGATCGACCGCTCGACCTTTTCGCGCCTCGGACGCTGCGACCGCGGGCTCAGCTGCGCGCATAGCGTCTATACCGGCGCCTATGGACAGGTGACGGTCACCAACACGCGCTTCGAAAAGGGGAGCGGCGGCCACTATCTGAAAACGCGCGCCGCGCGCGTCGATGTCGAGGACAACAGCTTCGACGATAGCCAGGGCAAGGCGACCAACTACATGATCGACCTCCCTGCGGGTGCCACCGGCCGCATCGCGAACAACCTGTTCGTACAGGGCCGCGACAAGGAAAATCATTCGGCGTTGATCGCGGTCGCGGCCGAAGGGCAACAGAATAGCTCGGCCGGCTTGTCGATCGCGGGCAACCGCGCGCGCCTTCCCGAAGGCATCGGGCGCAAGTCGGTGTTCGTCGCCGACTGGAGCGGCGACCGTCTGGCGATCGGCCAGAACGACCTCGGCGAGGGGCTGACCCGCTTCGAGCGGCGCTAGTCGGCTAGGCTTCGCCGCGCGTTTCGATCAGCGAAGCGGCGAGGGCTTCGGACGGGGACTTGCCGCCCCACAGGACGAACTGGAACACCGGATAAAAGCGTTCGCACTCGTCGATCGCGCTTTCGATCAGCGTTTCGGCGAGGTCGAGCGACAGCGCCGCGTCGCTGCCGAGCAGCATGCCGTGGCGGAACAATATTGTCCCGCTGTTCGACCATAGCTCGAAATGGCCGAGCCAGAGCTGTTCGTTGATCAATGCCAGTGCTTCGTGGGCGACGCTGCGCTTGTCTTCGACGACGCGGATGTCGGGGAACGCGAGCATCTGGATCACCCCGTCGTCGGGGCGCCAGACGGCGCGCAATTCATAGGTCGTCCAGCTACCCTGGGCGGTCGCGACAATCTCGTCCTCGCCAACCATCTCGTGCGGCCAGTCGTGCGCCCCGAAATAGGACGCCAGCATGTCCATCGGCGCGGCTTCCTGATTGTCGTCGTCGTAGATATCGTCGCTCATGGCGCGCGCCTTAGCCCGAAACGGCCGGTCATGCGAGTCCGCGCCCCCGCATCGCGGGGGAGCGTCCTGTGGATATCGTCGATCGTCGCCTCAGACCTTGGGCTTACGCGGCGCCGGTTTCGCAACAGGTTTTGTCGGGGTTTTCGCGGCCGCTGGCTTGGGTTTCGCGGTAGCTTCGAGCTTGTCGAGGCGCGCCTTCAACGCGTCCGCTTCGGCGCGTGCCTTTGCGGCCATTTCCTTCACTGCCTCGAACTCCTCGCGGCTGACGAAGTCCATGCGTCCGATAAATTCCTTGGCCCGCTCGCGCATGGCCGCCTCGGCCTCGCGGCTCGCGCCGGCGACGGTTCCGGCGATGCCGTTCACCATCTTGGCGAAATCGTCGAAGATCCGGTTCTCGCTCTGCATCGTGAATAATCCTTCGTGGGGATGATCCCCTTGTCCCTTATCCTATCTGGGTGCTCGCCGCTGCGGGAACAAGGGTCTCGGCGTCGGGGTTTCGCTGGTCGATCTGGAAATTGAGGATCGTCGCGAAACTCAACCACAGCATATAGGGGACGAGCAGCCACGCCGCCGCCTTGCGGATCGGCGCAAAGGCAAAGGCGGTCGCGATCGTCACCATCAGGATGAAGATGATCAGATAGAGCGCGCTCGAAACCTGGTGCAGGCCGAAGAAAAGCGGCGACCAAGCGAAATTGGCGATCAACTGCACAAAGAAAAGCAGCAGCGCGAAGCCACGCCCCTTGGCGCCGCGCGCGTGCAGGATCATCGCGAGGGCAAGGCCGAGGCATATATAGAGGGCTGTCCAGACCGCCCCGAAAACCCATCCGGGCGGCACGACCGCCGGACGATCGAGCGCCGCGAACCAGCGATTGTCGTAGCCGCTGTTCGACAGGATGCCCATCAGGCTGCCGATCAGGACGATCGCGGGAACCGTTACCAGGGCCCATCGCCAATAGGACATGCGGAGCTGCCCCGGCGTCGCTAATTCGGTCATGCACCTGGTCCTTTGCGCAAGATTCGGTTGTGAGCCGGTGTCGCGATTGAAATCTCTCGCGTCAAGCGGCGGGCGCTTCGGCCGCGATCAGGAATTCGACATTGCCTTCGGGGCCGGTGATCGGGCTTTCGACCAGATCGACGACCCGCCAGCCTTCGCCCTCGATCCAGCTCCCGACCTCGCTGCACACGCGGGCATGCACGGCGGCATCGCGTACGACCCCCTTTTTCCCGACTTCGTGCCGGGCCGCCTCGAACTGCGGCTTGACCAGGGCCACGAGCCGCGCACCGGGCCTGGCAAAGGACATCGGCACCGGCAGCACCTTCGACAGGGCGATGAAGCTGGCGTCGCAGACGATCAGGTCGACCGGTTCGGGAATATGCTCGGCGGTCAGGATGCGCGCGCTCGTCCGTTCATGGACGACGACGCGGTCGTCCTGCCGCAGCGTCCACGCAAGCTGGTTGGTTCCCGAATCGACCGCATAGACGCGCGCCGCGCCGCGGCTCAGCAGCACGTCGGTAAAGCCGCCGGTCGACGATCCGACGTCGATTGCGACCGCCCCCGCGACGTCCCAGCCCAGATGCGTCAGCGCATGGTCCAGCTTGATGCCGCCGCGCGACACCCAGGGATGGTCGCGGCCCTTGACGCTGATCTCGGCATCGGGGGCGAGTTGCTGTCCCGCCTTGTCGATCTTGCGATCGCCGACGAAGGCAAGTCCCGCGAGAATAAGCGCTTGCGCCCGCGTCCGGCTTTCCGCCAGCCCGCGGTCGACGAGAAGCTGGTCGGCGCGCTGCTTTGCCATCAGCGAGCGCCTGCCTTGCCAGCCAACAGCGCCGGGGTCAGGATCTGGGGCAGGATTTCGGGTTTCTCCGCTCCCGGCGCGTACCACAGATACAGCGGCACGCTGTTGCGCCCATGCTCGGCGAGCGTGCGGGTGATCGCGGGGTCGCCGTTGGTCCAGTCGCCGACCAGCGTGATCACTCCGGCCTTGTCGAAGGCCGCTTGCACAGCATCGCGCTCGATTGCGCCCGCTTCGTTCGCCTTGCACGACAGGCACCAGTCGGCCGTGAAATAGACAAAGACAGGCTTCCCACTTGCGCGCGCCTTGGTGAGGGCTTCGGACGAATAGGTACTGGCGTTGGCCGTTGTCGATGCGCTCGCTCCGCCTTCGGACACGATGTAACCCAAGCCCCCGATCAGCAGGGCGGGGAAGACAAGAAGAAGGAGCCCGACACGACCGCGATCCGGGCCCTTCATCCAATGGCGGTACAGCGCGATGAAAAAGGCCGACCCCATCAAGACCGAGATCAGGTCGCTCCAGTCGACGGCCTCGCTCTGTCGCACCAACAGCCACGCCAGCGCGAGCGCGGTCAGGCCCATCGGTATCGCCATCCACTTGCGGAATGTCGCCATCCAGGGTCCCGGTTTGGGCAGGCGCCCCCGCAATGCGGGCACGAATCCGATCGCGAGGAAGGGAAGTGCGAGCCCCAGGCCCAGTCCGCCGAAGATCGGCAAGGCCGCCCAGGCCGGCAAGACCAGCGTCGCGCCGAGCGCCGCGCCGAGCAGGGGGCCGCTGCATGGGGTCGCGACGAACGCGGCGAGCGCGCCCGTCCAGAACCCGCCCGCCGCGCCGTCCTGATTCGCCAGCCTCTGCCCGCTGCCGAAGGAAGGGAGGTCATAAACGCCTGCGAGGTTGAGCGCGATCGCGATCGCCAGCAACAGCAGTACCAGAACGCTCAACGGATGCTGGAGCTGGAAGGCCCACCCCACCTGCTCGCCCGCCGCGCGCAGGCCCAGCAGCACGGCCCCCAGCAGCAGCGCCGTCGCCACCGCGCCGGCGGTATAGGCCAGCGCTTCGACCTTTGCGGCGCGCGGCGTACCGCCCGACCGCGCGAGGCTCAACGCCTTCAGGCTCAGGATCGGAAACACGCATGGCATCAGGTTGAGGATCAAACCGCCCAGAATCGCGCCGCCGAGTGCGGTCCAGAACAGCGAAAGATCGAGTCCGCCTTTGGCGATACCGATCGGATCTCCCGCTTTCGGTACCGCGCCGGGGAGAAAGCGGATCGCCAGCCCGCGCCCGTCGGCGAGCTTGAGCAACGCATCGACATCGCCGGCCGATGCGCCATTGGCGCGCGTTTCGATGATCAGGTCGCTGCCGTTGCGGCTGAACGCTTGCGGGGCGGCATAGTCGGCGACCCCCTGCGTCGCGACGAACAGGTGCGGCGCGTCCAGCGTGGTCGCCGCGGGCAGCGGGACCGCAAAGCGCAGCGCATCGCCCTGGCGTTCCCAGTGCCCGGGGCGGTCGAGCGGCTGAGGCAGTTTCGCGCGCCAGGCATCGAAGCGTGCCCGCGCGGCGTCGGTTATCGCCCCGTCCCCCGCCTTCAGCGCGACCGAGATGACCGCTCGCTCGGGCACACAGACCTTGTCGGTGCAGGCGAGCCAGTCGGCGACGCCCGAGAGCGTCAGGTCGGTCCCCGGTGCGACCGACGGGTCGACGCGGACATCGGCGAGCAGGGCATAGGGATGCTCATAGACATGGTTCATCAGCCCGAAGAGGATCAGCGGCTCGGGCACCGGATAGCGGAATGGACCGATCGTGACCCCTTGCGGCGCGTTCCATTCGACCTGGAGCCCGAATCCGGCGTCGCCGCCGTTGCGCCAATAGCCGTGCCAGCCTTTGTCCGGCGCCATCGTCAGCGCGAGCGTCGTCGAGCCGCCGGGGGCCGGGACCGCCGATTCGACGACGAGTCGGGGGGCGATATGTGTCGGCTGTGCCGCAGCGGGAAAGGCTGCCGCACCAAGGATCGCGAGCAGCAGCAGGATCGCGCGCAACGCCGCTGTCATAATGCCGTCCCGCTTTCCCATCATGGCCGCTTCCACACCCGTCCTTCGTTCGAGGCTTGCCATATAGGCGGGTTTCGCCGAGAGGACAGCCCGCGCCGAACCTCGTGATGGAGAATGACCTCGTGACGCTGAAACACTGGACCGCCGCCTTTGCTGCCGCACTATGCCTGGCCGGCCCCGCTGCGAGCCTCGCCCAGGATACGGCGCCGCCGGTACAAAAGGTTACGGCTGACAGTCCGCCGCCCAAACTTCTCGTGATGATCGCGGTCGATCAATTCTCCGCCGATCTGTTCGCCGAATATCGCAGTCATTTCACCGGCGGGCTCGCGCGGCTCGCGTCGGGCGTGGTCTTTCCGGCGGGCTATCAGTCGCACGGAGCGACCGAAACCTGTCCCGGTCATTCGACGATCCTGACCGGTAATCATCCCGCGCATACGGGTATCATCGCCAATAACTATTACGACCTGTCGGCGGCGCGGGCCGACAAGCTGCTCTATTGTGCCGAGGACGAAACGGTGCCGGGCAGCAGCTCGAGGGATTACGCCGCGTCGGTCAAGCACCTCCTCGTTCCGACGCTCGGCGACTTGATGAAGGACCGCGATCCCAAGGCGCAGGTGGTCTCGGTCGCCGGCAAGGATCGCGCCGCGATCATGATGGGCGGTCACAAGGCCGACGAACTCATGTGGCTGACGCCGAAGGGACTGACCGGCTTTCGCGGCGTGACCCTGTCGCCGACCGCACAGCAGGCAAGCATGGCGATTGCCGCCGCGATCGCCGAACCGCGCCCCGGCCTGACTCTCCCTGCCGATTGCGCGTCGCACGACATTGCGATCCCCGTCGACAAGGGCGGCACGGTCGGAACCGGCCGGCTTGCGCGCGACGCCGGCGATTTCCGCCGCTTCATGGCATCGCCCGAAGCCGACGGCGCCGTCCTCGCGACCGCGGCGGCGCTGCGCCAGGCGCGCAAGATGGGCGAAGGTTCCGGGACCGACCTGCTGATCGTCGGCCTGTCGGCGACCGATTATGTCGGGCACGGCTTCGGCACCGAAGGCAGCGAAATGTGCTTGCAGATGATGGGGCTCGATCGCGAGCTCGGCGATTTCTTCGCCAGGCTCGATGCGACCGGCATCGACTATGAAGTCGCGCTGACTGCCGACCACGGCGGTCACGACATGCCCGAACGCAACCGCCAGAACGCCTGGCCTGGCGCGCAGCGCGTCGATCCCGCGCTCGATGCCGTTGCGATGGGCAAGGCGGTCGCCGACGAGCTCGGTCTGCCGCAGCCGCTTCTCTATGGCGATGGCCCCTTCGGCGACATGTATCTCGCGAAGACGCTGACCGCGGACCAGCGCAAGGCGGCGCTGGCCGCGCTCGTCGCCCGGTACCGCGCGCATCCGCAGGTCGAAGCCGTGGTTACCGGAGAGGAACTGGCGCAATGGCCTATCTCGAAACGCGCACCGGACGTCTGGTCGTTGATGGACAAGTTGCGTGCATCTTATAATGCCGCGCGGTCGGGCGACTTCGTCGTCGTGCTGAAGCCGCGCGTCACGCCGATCCCCGAATCGTCGGTCGGGCGCGTCGCGACCCATGGTTCGGTCTGGGATTACGACCGGCGCGTGCCGATGCTGTTCTGGCGCAAGGGAATCTCGGGTTTTGAACAACCCAATGCGGTGATGACGGTCGATATCCTGCCGACCCTGGCCGCCCAGATCGGCCTGCCGGTCGACAAGACGAAGATCGACGGCCGCTGTCTCGACCTGTTGTCGGGACCCGGCGACAGTTGCCGATAGGATATGGAAAGAAAAGAACGGGACGATGACGAAAACTTTGGGGACCTTTGCTGGCCGCTTGCTCCTGGTGGGTTGCGGAAACATGGCTGGCGCGATGCTCGATCGCTGGCTGGCGGCGGGGCTCGATCCCGCGCAGGTCGCGATCGTCGACCCTGCCGCCGCGCCGCGCGCAGGGGTGACGCAGCATAGCTCGCTCGCCGACTGGCGCGACGCGGGCGGCAGCGCCGACTGGATCATGCTCGGCATGAAGCCGCAACAGCTGGCGGAGGTCGCCGTGGACTTGGCGCCGGTGGCGGCTGGGGACGTCCACCTGCTCTCGATTCTCGCGGGTGTCTCGCTCGCCGACCTCGCGGCGCGCTTTCCCGACGCAAGGGCGCAGGTCCGCATCCTGCCCAACCTCGCGGCGCGGATCGGTGCCGGCGTCTCGGCGGTGGCCGCGCTTGGCGATGCCGATGCAAAGGCGATCGACCGTTTGCTGAAACCGCTGGGGCAGGTCGTCGCACTGGACGACGATTCGACGATGGACCTGGTCACCGCCTTCACCGGCAGCGGTCCCGCCTTCGTCTTTCACCTGATCGAATCCTATGCCGCCGCGGGTGAGCGGCTCGGGCTTTCGGCGGACGAGGCGCTCAAGCTCGCCAACGCGACCTTTGGCGGCGCGTCGGCGCTGCTCGCCGACAGCGGAGAAAAGCCGGGTGTGCTGATCGCACAGGTCGCGAGCAAGGGGGGCACCACGCAAGCCGGGCTCGACGTGCTCGACGAGGGTGGCGAACTCGTCGCGCTGATGACCAACGTACTGCGCGCCGCGCGCGATCGCGGGCGCGAACTGGCAGAGCTGGCGCGCGGCGAGGGCTAGGGTCAGGACCCATTAATTCCACGTTCGAGGCGTCGAAATGGCGAAGATATCGGGCTTGGGCGGGTGCAGCGGGTAGCATCGCTACCCGCAAGGCCGCGCGAGCCTGAGATCGAAGCCATTTCGACGTCCCTCCGGGATTTGACCGATTTTGCCCATGGCATCGTCGAAAGGCCTTGAAATATTGACATATTCCTTCGCCCTTTCTCCTCGCCCTGAGCAAAATCGCTTCAAACCTCGATCGCGGAATTAATGGGTCCTGACCCTAAGAGGCCTGACCCTGGCTTTCGCGCGTCAGCCGCGCCACGCGTTCGCGATCGCGCGGCGGCAGCAGGGCTTCGTTGACCTGCCAGAAACCGGTGACCGCCGCCTGGCCCGCATGGGTATAGGCCCGGCTCATCGCATCGCGCAGGAGCGAAAAGACCGCGCCCTCGATCTGCTTGCCGGCGCTCGTCGGCCGCAATTCCTTCTGCCGCCGGTCGCGATTGCCGGGGCGCGTCGTCACCAGATCGCGGGCTTCCAGGTCCTTGATGACCCGCCCGAGCGACTGCTTGGTGATGCCGAGCAACGCGAGGAGGTCGGAAATGGTCAGCCCCGGCGCGCGCGCGACGAGATAGAGCGCGCGGTAATGCGCGCGTCCCAGCCCGTTTTCGGCAAGTCGCGCATCGATCGTCCGCCACAGCGCGGCATGGCCGAAAAACAGATAGTCGATGCCGCGACGCACTTCTTCCTCGCGTAAGAAAAGTGCAGAAGCAGCGGGGACTTGTGAAAGAAAATTTTCATCGGACATGGCGACTACCGTTGCGCGCCGCGTCACGCTTTGGCAAGAGGCGCGCACCGGCCAATTCCGGCCGGCGCCCCCAAGCTACAAGGGTTTGTCGATGTCCGCTCCCGCTTTCGCCCGTCTGCCGCACCCCAATCCGACGGCCGAAGAGGTCCGCGCGGCGGCGATCGCCGATCCGGCGTTCGGGCGCGTGTTCACCGACCACATGGTCTCGATTCGCTATAGCGAGGGCAAGGGCTGGCACGATGCGCAGGTGATGCCGCGCGGCCCGCTGTCGCTCGACCCGGCGACGGCGGTGCTCCACTATGCGCAGGAGATTTTCGAAGGGCTGAAGGCCTATCGCCTCGACGACGGCTCGATGGCGCTGTTTCGCGTCGAGGCCAATGCCGCGCGCTTCAACGCCAGCGCGCGCCGCATGGCAATGGCCGAACTTCCCGAAGATCTGTTCGTCGCCGCGGTGAAGGAAATCGTCGCGGTCGACGCCGACTGGTTCCCCCAGGTCCAGGGCGGGGCGCTCTATCTGCGCCCGTTCATGTATGCGAGCGAAGTGTTCCTCGGCGTGAAACCCGCCGCCGAATATCATTTCCTCGTCATCGCCTCGCCGGTCGGAAATTATTTCAAATCCGGCGCGCCCGCGGTCTCGCTCTGGGTGTCGGAGGATTACACCCGCGCCGCACCGGGTGGCACCGGCGCCGCCAAATGCGGAGGCAATTATGCGGCGAGCCTGATCGCGCAACAGGAGGCTATCGCGAAGGGGCACGATCAGGTCGTCTTCCTCGACGCCGCCGAGCATCGCTGGATCGAGGAACTGGGCGGGATGAACATGTTCTTCGTGTTCGACGACGGCAGCATCGTCACGCCGCCGCTGACCGGGACCATCCTGCCCGGCATCACCCGCGACGCGATCATCACCCTGGCGCGCGATGCGGGCCTGACCGTGCGTGAAGAGCCCTATGCGATCGACCAGTGGCAGGCCGATGCGGAAAGCGGCCGGCTGACCGAAAGCTTTGCTTGCGGCACCGCGGCTGTCGTGACGCCGGTGGGCAAGGTGACGCGCGGCGATACGAGTTTCGCGATCGGTGCGGGCGGACCGGGACAGGTGACCGCCATGCTCAAGGACAAGCTGGTCGACATCCAGCGCGGCCGCGCCGCCGATCCGCACGGCTGGGTCACGCGACTCTGAAGCGGCACCTTGCCAAGTTCGGGCGGCGCGTATAGGAGCGCGCTCGCACCGGCGATTGGGGCGTAGCCAAGCGGTAAGGCACCGGTTTTTGGTACCGGCATGCGCAGGTTCGAATCCTGCCGCCCCAGCCAGTCCTCCCGGTGCTCCCCGACGAAAGCGCCGAGACTCGCGTGGACGACGTGCGTCCGTGCGACGAGCCGGGCGCTAACGACGTTCGTAGCACTCCCGCGCGGTGGCGCGGTTATCAGGGTCGCTGTGCGCGGAGGAAGTTGCCGAGGGCGACGAAGAGCATTGCGCGCGCATCGCCGCCCAGCATCTCCGCGGTCAGCCAGTCGAAACGAACCCGGTCGCCGTGATCGGCGGCGTTGACCATCGCCGCCAGCAGCGCCTCGTCGTGGCTGACGCGCGGACAGCATGGCGGAGCGACGGCGAAGGCTTCGGGCCAGACATGGGCGATCGCCTCGACCACGACGCGATAGCGCCGCGCGGCAAGGATATTGCCCCAGCGCCGTTCGAGTTCGGGCATCGGGTCGCGTTCGGCGCGGCGGCAAAGGATGCAATAGCGTAGCGCGAGAACGGCCTGCGCCGCCTCGACCGGCAGGTCGCGAACGAGCGGCTGGCGGGTCATTTCGCGGATCAGGGCATGGCTTTCCAACATCGATCCTCCCGCGCCCGGCCTGCCTGTCGGCGGTCCCACCGGGGCTTCCAGGAAAAGCTGCCGGCTGCCGCGCACGACGCGGCGGCCGGCAGGAGGGGACTGCTCGACTGTGCTATTGAGAATTACTCGCAAATACAAGCAAAAAAGAGAGGCGCTGAAAAACGCCTCTCAATGACTTTATGAATCAACGGATTACCTGCCAGCGCAAGGCGGCCGGACTCCGGGGTGGCGGCTCGGCTCAGTCGTCGCCGACCGGCTTCGACTGGAGCTGGACGTAATTTTGCAGGCCCATGCGCTCGATCAGGTCGAACTGTTTTTCCAGTTCGTCGACGTGATGCTCTTCGCTTTCGAGGATGTCGGCGAACAGGTCGCGGCTCACATAGTCGCGAACCGTCTCGCAATGCTCGATCGCGTCGCGCAGAAGCGGAATCGCTTCTTCCTCGAGAGCCAGGTCGGCCTTCAGTATCTCCTCCACCGTTTCGCCCACGCGCAGCCGGCCGAGCAGCTGGAAGTTGGGGAGGCCGTCAAGGAAGAGGATGCGATCCGCCAGCCGGTCGGCGTGCTTCATCTCGTCGATCGATTCCTCGCGCTCGAAATGCGCGAGCCGTGCGACTCCCCAATTGTCGAGCATGCGATAATGCAGCCAATATTGGTTGATCGCGGTCAGCTCGTTCTTCAGCGCCTCGTTGAGGAAGTCGATGACCTTTTCGTCGCCCTTCATATATCTTGTCCTGTCGTTATCGGGTGGGATGTCGGGCGGTCTTATACCGCCCCGGGCCCGATCAGGCCAAGGGTGAAAATGACGGATTTCCGGGAAAAATCAGGCGGTCTCGGCGACATCGCTGATGATATTGCGAGCGAATGACAGGCACTGGCCGCATTTGGGTTTGCGACCCAATTGCGCATAGGCCGCCTTGGCACAGCGCAACTGGCCACTCCGCGCGACATCGCGCAGCTGACTTTCCCTTATTGCGTTGCAGACACAGACGACCATGTGCGAATCCCTCTCAACAAGGATGATCTAGGGATAGTGCGACAGATTCGCAATAGGAAAGTTGCGACTGGTTCGCACTCCGGGAAGGGCAAAAAGGGTGGGGCGGGCCTTGCCCGCCGGGCGATTCGCGGGCATAGGCGCGCGCATCCTCGAATGCCCATCCGCAAAGGTTCGCAGCCATGAAAGTGAATGTCTATGTGACGCTCAAGCCGGGGGTTCTCGACCCGCAGGGCAAGGCGATCCACCATGCGCTCGAGGGGCTCGGCTTCGCCGGCGTCGACGACGTCCGCGCGGGCCGCTTCATCGAACTCGAAGTCGCCGACGACGTCAGCGATGCCGATCTCGATGCGATGTGCGGCAAGCTGCTCGCCAACACGGTGATCGAAAACTACCGCATCGAACGCGCCTGATACTGGACGTCAAGGAGCCATTCCCATGAAGACCGCCGTCATCGTCTTTCCCGGCTCCAACTGCGACCGCGACATGGCCGTCGCGCTCGAAACGGTCTCCGGCCGCGCTCCAGCGATGGTGTGGCACCGCGAGAGCGCGCTGCCGGAGGGCACCGACTTCATCGCGCTGCCCGGCGGCTTCTCCTATGGCGACTATCTGCGCTCGGGCGCGATGGCGGCTCGCTCGCCGATCCTGCGCGCGGTGATCGACGCGGCGGGGCGCGGCGTTCCCGTGCTCGGCGTGTGCAACGGGTTTCAGGTCCTGGCCGAGGCGCAGCTCCTGCCCGGCGCGCTGATGCGCAACGCCGGGCTCAATTTCGTGTGCCGCACCGTGCCGCTCACGGTCGAAAACAGCCAGTCGCTGTTCACCGCTGCCTATGGTGCGGGGGAGACGATCCATATCCCGGTCGCCCATCACGACGGCAATTATTTTGCCGACCGCGCAACCCTCGATCGCATCGAGGGGGAGGGGCGCGTCGCGTTCCGCTACGCCGATCCCGTCAACGGATCGGCGCGCGGCATCGCCGGGGTGTTGAATGATGCGGGCAATGTGCTCGGCATGATGCCGCATCCCGAACGCGCGATCGACCCGGCACACGGCGGCACCGACGGACTACGCCTGTTCGAGGCGGCGCTCGGCGTCCTCGCCTGACACGACGGCCGACGGCCGCGCCGCGAACAACCAGCGATTGAGCAACAGGATCACCGTCGGCCAGAAGGCCGTGTTCCAGATGTCGTGCCAATGCGCGGCGTCGGGCTGGATCGTGGCGTGAGACGCTTCGGCGGTCAGGTCGAGCCATTCACCTCCGCAAGCCATCGCCACCACCGAAACCCATGCGGCGAGCCAGCTGCCACGCCAGCGCCAGAGCAGGCGGACCGCGAAGAACAGGGTCAGGCCGAAATAGATGTGGAGCGCATCTTTTTCGAGGCCGCTTGTGGTCACGAGCCACATTTTGCGTTCTTCGAAATGCCAGGCGAGTTGGATCAGGGTCATGGAGAGTCAAACCTTGGTGCGGAAGGGAGTGAAATCGGTGCCGTCGTCGAAGACGTCGACGCCCTCGCGCCGCTTGAGCAGGCCCACGACGGCATAGGTGACGGGCGTCAACGCCGCTTCCCATGCCGTCTTGATCACCCATTGCGAGAGGACGACCTGCATCAACTGGTCGGGGGGCCAGCCGGCAAGCCCGTAAAAGGCGAGCGGGTAGAAAATCAGGCTGTCGAGTCCCTGGCCGATGATCGTCGAACCGATCGTGCGCATCCACAGATGGCGTCCGCCGGTCGCGATCTTCATGCGCGCGAGCACATAGGAATTGGCGAATTCGCCGACCCAGAAGGCGGTCATGGAGGCCAGGACGATGCGCCAGCTGTTGCCGAACACGAATTCGTAGCTGTCCTGGCCCGGCCAGCCGTCTGCCGGGGGCAGGGCGACGACCACCGCCGCCATGAAGGCCATGAAGGCCAGCGCCGCGAAACCGGTCCAGATCACCCGCCGCGCGCGAGCATAGCCATAGACCTCGGTCAGGACGTCGCCGATGATATAGCTGATCGGAAAGAAGAGCACGCCGGCGCCGAAGGCCCACTGGCTGCCGTCGGGCATCGGAATATAGGAGGGCTTCGATGCGCCGATGATGTTGCTGAGCAGCAGGATCGCGACGAACGCCGCCATGACGAGGTCGTAATAGCGAAAATGCTGGATGGTATCCGCACTGACATGCGTGGGAATGGCGCGCGGCGCGAATTCGTCGGACTCGGTCATCGGCTTGCTGCTTAACGCGCTTTGCACCCCACGCAAACCACGCTATCGCGCGAGGCGCACCGGCGGTGCCGCGCGCCCGTAGCTCAGCTGGATAGAGCACCCGCCTTCTAAGCGGGTGGTCGCAGGTTCGAATCCTGCCGGGCGCGCCATTCTCCATGGGCCCTGCGGCGCGACATGGCCGCCGGCAATAGGCTACGTCGGTCCTCGGCCCGCGCCGACCGGACCGAGTTTGGGGGTGGTGAGTGGACATTCTTTCGCGCTCATTCGTCATCCCGGACCTGGTCCGGGATCTATGGCAGCGCCGCAGTCATGGACCCCGGATCAAGCCTGTCCCGAGCTTGTCGAAGGGTCCGGGGCAACGCGGCCGGATAAGCGGTCCACCCGCTTTCGGGAGGGGCGGCGAGGCTTGCGACCCTGCTCGCTAGAACGGGATGACATCGACCTGAATTGTCATTGTGAGCGGGGCGAAGCAATCCAGATCGACACGAATGACAACCAACCGCAAAATGCAGACGATCTGCGTGTCGTCCGTCGGCCCGCTCGTCGGAACTGGGCCAAACTGCATCCAGCGGGGCAGAAACCGACACTCCTATGCGGTCGCCGAAGCATCGGGCCAGATCGTATCGAATATCCGGAAAATCCGATGAAATCAGCATTCATGGTGCGGTCGAGATTCGTTCTCGGCCCACGTATTTCCGCTAAACATCTCAATTCAATATATTTTTTCCGACGCAATTTTACGCAGAATGATCATTTCTGACCCCCCATTGCGCCATTTGCGCCAATCTGATTAGCCGATTCTGCTCAACTGCACCGCCGCAAAAATCTGTGGCGCAGTTGGCTCACGAGCGCCGAAAAGACTGGTGCGCTCTCGGCAAATGAGACGGAGGAAATGGTGCAATGGCAACTATTCAAAGGCGCAAGAATGCCTGGCGCGTCACAGTTAGGCGCAAAGGGCAATACGCTTCGGCTACTTTCGACAGCAGGGCCGACGCGGAGGCCTGGGGCGTCCAGACCGAGGCGAAGATACTGGAAGGCTACTCCGCCGAAGCGGCCCGGAGCGAGCCCCTCATGCCGCCGGGCGGGACGCCCGCAGTCACCATCCTCCAGCGTTACAGCGACGAGGTTTCGCCGACCAAGCGGGGAGCGCGCTGGGAACAGGTGAGGATCAAGGCTCTGATCCGCGACGAACGCCTGTTCCAGAAGCCCATCACGGCGATCTCCGGTCCCGACATCGCAGAATTTCGGGACAAGCGCAGACGCAAGGTTTCGGCTTCCACCGTCAATCGCGAACTGTGCCTGATTTCGAGCATCTTCACCTTCGCAATGCAGGAATGCCGTGTCGGCCTCACCTACAATCCGTGTCTGCTCGTCAAGAAGCCGCGCAAGCCGCGGTCGCGAACGCAGCGCGTATCGGTCGACGAAAGAGAAAAGATTGTCACCGAGCTCGGTTGGGATCGGAAGAGCGCACCGCAGACGTCACCCCAGTGGGTCGCCTTCGCATTCTACTTCGCGCTCGAAACCGCCATGCGGAAGGGCGAGATACTTTCTCTCCAATGGCGCGATATCGACTTCGCGGGACGCTCGGCTCACCTCGACATGACCAAGAATGGAGAAGAGCGCGACGTCCCCTTGTCCAGCGCCGCCACCGCATTGCTGAAACTGGTCGAGGACCGGAACCCTGGTCGCTCGGTCGTGCCTGTCAAGCAGGGCCATTTCGACAAGCTGTTTCGCGAAGCACGGCGTGATGCAGGCCTGCTGCATATTCGCTTTCATGATAGTCGGCGCGAAGCGGCCACGACGATGGCGCCCAAGCTCTCGAATGTCCTGGAACTGGCTGCGATCACCGGGCACAAATCCCTCTCGATGCTCCAGATCTACTATAAGCCGAAAGCAGCCGACCTTGCTGCTCGTCTTGATGCCTGATGCACCTATCGCAAAAATTACGTATCGACCGAATAGTTGTGGCTGGAGCTGAGACGTCGCATCGAACTTAATCGCATCACGCCGGCCTTGCGCGAGCAGAGCACGATCACGGTGATCCCCGGTCGCCACAACGGCGAGCGCTTGATTTACTGCTTTTTCATCATTTCAAGCCAATGTGCGGCTTCCTTCTGCCCATCAGGGTCACTTGGAAACTTCCCCTTGAGCCAAAAATTAAACCATCTCAAGTTGCGTTCATACACTGCCAAACGGTGTGCAGGTTGCCATTTTACATGATGCTCACCTGGAAATACAAACAAATCCACAGCTTTACCAGCTTGTTGTAGCGCAGTGTAACTCGCCATAGCGGCACGGAATTCGTCGTCAGCTTGCTGAATTAATAATGGTGTAGAAACCCGCCTTGCGTTTTTAACGAGTGAGATATGGCGCCAGAAAGTAGAATCATAGTTGAGCAGCGTTGGCCAGCCACTATCGTGATATGCATCTGCTGCTGATGGACCGACAATCGCATCCTGAAAAAGGTCCCAACAGCATCCGCTTGCTGACGCGGCGCTAAACATCGAACTGTTCACGAGGGCAAATTGAACAGTCGATGATCCGTCGCTTAATCCAGTAATCCCTATATGACGTGCATCTATGATCCCACGGGCTATCAGTGAATTTACGCCAATCTCAATTGATGAAAGAACACTCTGACGATCTTTTAGCTTTTCATAGGAATGGTCGACAATTGTTTGGGCATCGTCCCTTTTTATTTTCAATGATCCCACATTTGGACGTTGAATGCTCAGGACCGCGTAGCCATTAGTCGCAAATAATTGAATCGGGAATTCATCTCCGACCCCCCCCTTCAAAAAACCGCGAGACAAATATTGAACAACAATTAGTGGATAGGCCCGGCCTTTTATATATCCGATAGGGTATATAAGGTCACCGAAAGTCTCGATCCCAAATTCATTACGCCAATTAAGCCGCTCAATCTTTCCAGTCGAAAAGCGATTAAATCCCTGGTTTGGATCAAATACTACCTTGACGCGGCCGCTATCTGGATTCAATAGAACAATTTGGCGGGGATCTGCGGATCGCTCCCGGGCGCATGCTATCCCTTGGCCCAGTGCCTGGCAATCGATCAGCAAGTCTTGCGTGATATAAAGGCGTTTTGGCGCCGATCTGCCTGGCTGCCATTCGAAAATTGCCATCTCGCTGTCAGCCCACCCATCCCGACGAATGTATCGCACACGATCGCCATCGGCCGTCCACCAAACGGCTAAGGCTCCGACGCAATCTGCCGAAGCGCAAATTTGCACCTTGTCGTTAACCTGCCTTACGGAAATCCTGCCACTGTTTGGATCCTTCTGGTCTTCCGACGTAGAGATAAATGCCGTTTCGCCCGAGTTGGATGTCGCTACAGGACCGGTGGTTCTTAGCTTGTCATGCCGAAGCAGATCGCTTTCTTCGTCGACAGTTGCGGTGCGGAATTGGCCGGTCGAAAGATTTATTGTCTTCGTAACGAGCGTGCTAACCGAACCCTGCGGCCTGTTGTCGAATAGCGGGACAAAGCGCGAGTCAAAGCGAAATCCTCGTAGGGCCTCTGCACTGACGGCGGCTTCCAAACCGGGGTCTCGTTGACGCGAAGAATAAACCAGACGGCGATCGTCATCCAGAAGGAGGAAATCTTGCACTTCTCCCTTCTCATGCGTTATGGGTTCGCTACCCGCTCCGTTCGTAGCCGCACGCCACACCTGCGTCGTATTCACCGATCGTTTTAAAAAATAGACAAATCTCCCATCACTTGACCATGCGAGAGGTGTGGCCGCTACGTATCCGGTGCTTACTGTCACACCGCCGATGCCACTAACATACTGGAGCCTTATGTCTCCACCCTCGTCAATTGTCCTTGAGTGGCCGCTCCCCGAGAGATCGATTACATCTAAACGAATTAGATATCGGTTTGAGGAAGGGTCTGGAGTCCTGACCTGCACAACAGCCATCTTTTGATCGGGGGACAGCGCAAAAATATGTTCTCCGGGACCTGGATAGGATGGCCCTATCTCGGAGAGACGGACCAGATCGCTGGCAGAAAGTGGAATTTTCGTGTTGGGCGAGGCAATAGTTGAGCCAGCGGCAGCAACGCTCCAAGCGATTGTAGTGAGCGAAAAAAATGCTGATAGCTTTGACGAGGGTCGTTGCATCAGAAGCTCTTGCTAATCGCTATGCTTAAAAAGCGCCCAGTGATGGGATAGTTACCCGCGTCATAATGGTAACCTCCGCTACTGGTGGTGCGAATATAAGCTGGCTTCTCATTAAAAATATTTAAAGCGGACACTAAGAACGTCATGTTCGAAAAAAGTCCATGATCATTGGCAATCTCGTACCGAGCAACTAAGTCGACTGATTTAAATCCACCAACTTTTTCATACGGTGTCAGTCGATTATCAAGCGTACCGCCAATGTAGGAGAAAACACTAGTTAACGAGAGGTTCTCATTATTCCACTGCACGGATGAAGAGGCACGCCAATGAGGTGGCCTATAAAGAATGCCGGCAATTTGGACTATTGGCTGACTGGAACTTAGTTGCTGCTCACTATCCAGATAGCTTGCCGATCCATGTAAATCGATGTGATTGCTAGATCCGATTTTAAACTTATAATCAATGCTAAAATCGACGCCTTCTACCTTTTGAATTGCAGCATTTTGCAGATAGTTAGTGACAATTGCGATCACGTTCGCCGGCGACGGATCGCCACCACCTTGATCATAAAGTGTGGTTATACCCTCGAGTGTTGCCAGAACATCTTCGCTGCTCGGATTTAAATTGACGTACGCACTGTAAATTGGGGAAAATGCCAGTAAATTTTGTGGTATTGGGGACACTACTCGATCTCGATAATCAATGCGAAAATAACTTGCATTAATTTTCATCCCCTCGATCATTGAGGGGGTCAGGGTGGTAGTGACCGTCCAGTTTGTCGCACGCTCCGGTTTAAGGTCAGCATTTCCGCCTGACACATAAAGCACAGTCCCTTCGACTGGACTCGGAGGAAAGAAAGCTGTGGCGCCGACCTGAGAGTAGCCGCTCCGAGGTCGGACCGATTGATATTGAGTTGGCGCCTTAAAGGACTTTCCCCAACTGAATTTAAGAGCAATTTCTCTCGTAGGAGCGTATACGAATCCCAGTTTGGGTGTGGCTATGCTGCCAACATGGCTGATATCTTCGTAACGGACAGCTGCCGTAAAATTTAGGCGATTTATTAAAGGAACATTATTAAGTTGTGATACTAAAGGAAGAAATATCTCACCGTAAACATAATTCGTAGATCTATCGATACTTAAATTCTGCACAGGGATGGCGCGGTCGCCCTCAATGTCCGCAATATCAAGAATGAATTTAGATTTTCGCTGGCCGGCGCCGATGGCTAGGTGCGCGCTACCTCCAGGTAATCTAAACAATGGTCCCTCGGCGTTGACTTCCAAGGATTGCACACGATTTGTGAAAGTCCCTCGTCGCGTAAGGTAGGGAAATCCGCCTAGAGCGACTGCTGCGAGTTGCTCAGCTCTGCTCTCGCCAAAAATTGATGCGAGCCTTAGGTCCCACGCCTGCGCAACAGCGAGCTTTATGCTTGGTGAGGCCGTCCAGGACCGTGTTTCGATTTGTATATCCGCGCCTGTTCCGAGGCATCCGTCTGTTACAGTATAATTTACACATAGTCGACTGGTCCTATTGTTAAGTTGACCGTCGAATTCAAATGAGAGCTGATCTGTTATGTTTTGGTGTCCTGCGACAACACCGCTGTGTTGCTTCTCTCCAGTCTGCAATGTATCAGTTGGGTCGTTGCTTTGGGCATATGATCGCTGACGGGCAGTGATCGGCGTGACGTCGCGAAAATCATAAGCGATCATGAAGCCGCCATCGGCCCAACGCTTACCTGTGACAATGTCGTATTGTTGTTCGAAGTCTCCGCCGTCAGTTGATCCTCCGATCCTTGCCGAGATCGTCGCGCCTTCGTAATCTTTACGAAATAAAACGTTCGCAACGCCGCCGACTGCGTCTGATCCATAAAGGGCAGATGACCCGTCTGTAATAACTTCCACACGGTCAATGGCGGCAAGTGGAATTGCGGATATGTCGACGCCTTGGCTCATCGCGTCGTATGCGACACGATGGCCATTAAAAAGTGTCAATGTAGCGTCTGGGCCGAGCCCCCGAAGGTTGAGAGTTGACGATGAGCTAACGTTTTCAGAAATGCCCTGTCCGCCCCCAGGAATACTGGGGTTTTGGCCGCCTGAATAGTTTTGGACGATACTACGGGCGAATGTACCAAGGTCATTGATACCTAGCTTTTCGATATCGTCGCGGGTAGTGGTCCTCACCGGTGAAGTTGGTTCACTTCCGCGTATCCGTGAGCCCGTCACCACGATTTCGGAATTTTCACTTCGACTTGTTTCACCGTCTCCTACCGACAGCAAAGACTCATCTTTGGTGGCGCCGTTTCCCACCTTTACGATCGCGATCGCGCCAGATCCGTCGATACGCGCCGTAAACATCGTTCCCGCCAGAATTGCATCAAGCGCCGCCGGCGGTGTTGCCGTTCCCTGAAAGCCGCGCGAGCGTAGTCCGCGAATCTCATCCACCTTATAGATGATCGGCTTGCCCGACTGGTGGCCGAACGCATCGAGTGCCGACCGCAGACTGCCTGCTGGAATGTTGTACGCCTGCTCCTGTGCTTGCGCCTGCGCCGGTACAGCCAGCGCTACCATGCACACGCTCGCCGCGAGCGCCCCCATTCCATATGTCCGCATTCAAACCCCCTGTGTTTTGGCCGCACAATGCGACCTTTCAGGGTTGAGACAGTCGAACCGCCAATCGATGTAATCAAAAAGTCACTTTGCGGTTTGTGGCGGATTCGGAGGCGTCAGGACACCCTTGGCCGAACGTGATTGATCGAACCATGGGGAGGGCTTCGAGCTTGTACGCCGTGGTCTCCATCCGTTCGGCGGTCAGCCCATCGATCTGAATCGAAAACCACAACCCGTCCTTGCCGCGTCGATAGTCGATCGACAGGGGGATCAAGCCGAGCAGGGCCAGCCGGTCGAGCACGCGACAGAAGACCTGCGGACAAAGCTCCGCTTCGCCTTCCAGATACAGGATGTCCTCGCGCGCCACCTTAGCGCACGGCGAGGGTGAATCGGAGATAGCGCGGCTGGGCCGCTGCGAATGCGAATATGTCATGAGAAGCACCACGAGATCGGAGCGCGCAGCCCTGTTTGAGGCGCGCAAGGTCATGCGAACCGGATCAGTTGATCCGGGCGGTGCTAATTCGCGTTGGACGGCAGCAGGCGAGCACCGGCGCAGCGCCGCCGATGCTAAGTCGCCGATGATGGTTGAAGTGGCGCGCCATCAGTTGCTGATCCTGACCTCGGTCGGCGTCTCTTCGATCTTGAGACCGTAAGCGTCACGCAAGAGTCGCACGAACGCGTCGGGATCGTTCGAGGGGAACATGCCGCCGATCCGCAAGCTGGCGGCCGATGGATCGGCGATGACGAGCTTCTTCGCATTGTAGCGGTTGAACTCGGCGGCGATCTCGCCGAGGTTCGATTGGTCGAAGCTGAGCATACCTTGCCGCCACGCAAGAGCGTCCTCGACTTTCTGCTCCGAACGCGACGCGACCAGCGTCGCGGGACCGCGCGCGATGGCGATGTCGCCGCCGACGATGACCGACGACCGAACCGCCTGGCCTTGTGCGATCTCGTCGACCCGCACGCGGCCCTCGAGCACCGATACCGTCACCTTGTCGCCGTCGCGGCGCACCGAGAACTTGGTGCCGAGGACGGTGATCTGACGGTTGCCGGCATGGACGATGAACGGCTGCCCGTCCTTGTGCGCGACCTCGAAGAACGCCTCGCCCTGGTCGAGCCAGACTTCCCGGCTCTTGGGCAGCACCGCGGTGCGAACCTTGGACGCCGTGTTGAGCTCGACCTTGCTCCCGTCGGAGAACGAAATGATCTTGCGGCTGCCGACCCGCGTTGCAAAGCTGTCACCCACGACCTGTTCGGCCGCCGGCTGCAGCATCTCGGGCCGGTACAGATAGGTGCCGCCGAGCGCGAGCGCGATCGAGGCGGCCAGGCCGGCAGGCACGTACCAGCGCGAGGGCGGACGATATTCGCCGCGCTCGACCGGTTCGGGATGGCTGCGGCTCAGCGCCGAAATGCGATCGGCTTCGCGCCAGCTGTGGCGCAGCCGCAGATAGGCGGTGCGGTTCCCGTCGGATTCGGCGAGCCAGTTTTCGAACTCGGCTTGGTCGGTCTCGCTCCAGCTTTCGTCTTCCTGCGCCAGCACCCAGCGCGCCGCGCGGTCGGCAGCCAGTTCGGCCCGGCTCATGACTTCTCTCCGCGCCCGCGCGCGCCGTAGCGGGGCCGCACGATCCGTCCCGGTCCGCCGAGCATGTGGCTCGCGAGCGCTTTCATTCCCATCACCAGCTGGCCGTTCACCGCGTCCTTGCCGATCCCGAGCCGGTCGGCGGTCTCTTGCGGTGTTAGGCCCTCGATCTTCCGGAGCTCGACGATCTCGCGCACCCGAGGCGACAGCTTCTCGAGGCCGGCGAGGGCACGGCGCAGGGTGTCGCGCGCCGTCAGGTGACGCTCGGCCTCGAACAGATCGACCTCGCGGTCGACCGTCTCGAGGTCGGCGACATGCTCGAAGCTGACGATGCGCGCGCGCTTGGCCGAGTTGATCAGATGGTTGCGCGCGATCGTGAACAGATATTGCTGCGTGTTCATCGGCAGCTCCTTGCGGGCTCCGGCGAACGCCAGTTCATAGACATCGTGCCTGAGATCCATCACGTCGTCTGCAACCCTCCAGTTCCGGCGGATGAAGCGCGTAAGGGGCCCTTCGAGAGGGAGCACCTCTCGGCAGAACCACTCATCGAGAGCTTCATCGTCGACCATCTATCCGGCCGGGTTCTCCTTTGCATCCATGCGTGTCACGGGTCCAAGACAAGCGAACACCGATCCAATGTAATCCCAAAGTGACGATTACGGGCGGGAAAAAATCTTCGCGCCCGATTAGAGCCGGAATCGCGGCGTTGTTTATCTCCGAAGCCGAAGTGCTTGTGTTCGCTGGATTACATCGTTTGCCGCTTCACTTGTCCTGACGATCAGCGGCCGGAGCCGCGTTAATTGGAGGGGGCCTGGTCGCCGGCCGACGCCGGCCGGAGGTCTGTCGCGATGTTGGGTTCATCGTCCGCTGGTCATGCGGACCATGTACTTGCCATCGGCAGCCAGTTTCTCCCGCTCGCGCGCAAGGCCGCGAGCGAAGCGGAGCTGACCGCGCTGATGGAAGATGTGACGCGCGAGATTGGATTTCGGCGCTTCGCCGCGATCCATCACGAGGATCTGCGCGTCTCGCGTCCAGGCCTCATCAATCTCAACAACTATCCCGATGGCTGGGCCGAAGCCTTCATTCACGAACGCCTCTATCGCGTCGATCCGGCCGTCCACGCCTGCCTGCGGACGTCCACGCCCTTCTGGTGGCGCGACATCGCCCAATGGATCGCGCTCGACGCGGCCCATTCGGCGACGCTCGAACGCGCCGCCCGTGCGGGCCTTCATGCGGGCATCACCGTTCCCTGCTGCATTCCCGGCGAACCGACCGGCTCGTGCTCGTTCGGCTGTCCGCGGCCAGGCACCGACCCCGTCCGAGCGATGATGCTCGCGCAATGGGTCGGCAGTTTCGCGTTCGAAGCCGCGCGGCGCATAGCGCGCGGAGGACAGTTCGTGCTGCCCGGCGGACCCCGGTTGACTCCGCGCCAGCGCGAATGCCTGCTTCTCGTCGGACAGGGCAAATCCGACTGGGCAATCGGCCAGCTGCTTGGCCTCAGCGGTAAGACCGTCAAACATTATCTCGACGATGCCCGCCTGCGCTTCGATGTCGCCACTCGCGCCCAGCTCCTCATCTGCGCGCTCCTCGCCGGCGAGATCAACCTGATCGAGCTGATGCCGCGGCAATAGGGCTAACCAGCCGTATCGATCGCCGCGCCGCCCTCTGCTCCCCTTGGTGCGACCGCAATAGCCAAGGGGAGCACCCATGATCCACATCATCGCTGGCCCGCAGCCATCGCAGCGTCCGCTTGTCGAGAGCATGTTCGCGGACAGGAAGCGACTCTTCGTCGATCTCCTCCGCTGGCAGGTCCCGGTCGTCGACGGCCGTTTCGAGATCGATGCCTTCGACGGCGTGGACGCCGTCTACCTGATCGCCGCGGAAGGCGGCGTGCATATCGGATCGATGCGCCTGCTTCCGACCACGCGTCCTCACCTGCTCGACACGCTTTTCGCCGACCTTTGTCCGCTCGGCGTGCCGATCGGCGCCGACACATATGAGATCACCCGGCTCTGCCTGCCCTCGCGGCTCGGTGCGGCGAAGCGCCTCGCGGTCCGCAACGCGCTCATCGTCGCGATGGTCGACTATGCCCAGGCGCATGGCATCGACCGTCTGACCGGCGTCGTCGAAGCGGGTTTCCGCAAGGAGGTCCTCGCGATGGGATGGCTAGCCGAGCCGCTGGGTCCGGCCGTTTGCCGCGACGGCGCTTCGTTGGGGGCGTTTGCGCTCCATATCGCAAGCGATACGTGCCGCAGGCTCGGCTGGACCGGGATTGCGGCGCCCCTGCACGATCGTGTCGAGGTCGCGGCATGACCGCGCCTCGGCCACCCGCCTCGCTCGATACGCTGGGCGATACCCTCGAGACGACGGGCTATTGCGTGTTCCCAAGTGCGCTCGCGCCCGAGCGCATCGCGGCGCTCGCCCGCGATCTCGACCCGGTCTTCGCGGCGACACCCTATTGCCGGGGCGTTTTCTACGGCGCGCGCACCAAGCGCTTCGGCGCGCTGCTGCGGCGCTCGTCGCTTGCGGCCGAGCTGGTCGCGCATCCCGGCATCCTGTCGCTCGCCGAGCGCTTCCTCATGCCCTGGTGCGACCGCGTCGCCCTCAATCTCACGCAAGGCGTCGAAATCCACCCCGGCGCACCCGCGCAGTTCCCGCACCGCGATCAGGATATGTGGGGCGGACCCAAGGGAGGCATGGAATATCTGATCAACGTCATGTGGCCGCTCCTGCCCTTCGAGCGCGCCAACGGCGCGACACGACTCTGGCCGGGAAGCCATGTCGGCAATCCCCATGATCTTCGCGACGAGGCGGAAGCGGTGGTTCCCGAGTTGCAGCCGGGTGACGCGCTGCTGTTCCTGGGATCGACGCTTCACGGCGGCGGAGCGAACCGCACGGCTTTCGCCCGGCGCGGCGTGATCGTCAGCTATTGCCTCGGCTGGCTCAAGCCGTTCGAGCTGCAGTGGCTCGTCTATCCGCCGCCAGTCGCGCGCGCCTTTGATACCGATCTCGCGGCGCTGGTCGGCTATGCACAGCACCGTCCCAATCTCGGCAATGTCGAAGGCCAATGCCCATCGGTACTGCTCGGTGGCGATTGCGACGAGCCCTTGGCGGCGATCGATGCGCTGCGTCCCGATCAGACCGAGGCGCTCGCCGGCTGGGTCGCCGACGGTGCGCGGCAGGACTGATGCGGTGCACGCACGCTGGTGGTGCGCGGCCGACTATGACGGCCTCGCTGCTGCCGGACGGGCCGCGCTCGCCTGGGAGCTGCTGCGCCGCGAACCCGCCTACGGCGTAGCCGTTGCGGCCCAGAGGCAGAGCGGCGCGGGGCCGCTTGCCGCCGACAGCGTCTTTGCGGCGCGGTGGGGGCTGCACTTTCGCCGAAGATCCGGCGCGCGATTTCCGCATCGCGTGGCCGTTCTGGTCGGCTGCCCACGACCCGGCGGTGCTGGCCGCCGTCGCGTCGCCGGCGGTCGATGGGGAGCCGGCGCTTGAACTGGCCGAGTTGGGTGGGGGCGCCTTGCTGCTTCGTAACCGCGACGGTATCGAACATCTCGCCTGGCGTCAGCCTGGCATGATCCTACGCCTCGATCTGCGCGGAACCTCCATCGCCGACGCCCCCGTGCGCCTAAAGATCCAGCTCGCCGCCGACCGCACTGCTCCCATCCAGCTCGCCGCGCTGCAGTGTCTGCTCTCGGCTCTGCGTGTCCGCGATCCCGGTCGGCGGACGCCGCGCACCGATCCGCGACTCCCCCGTCTCGTCGAAGCCCTGCGGGCCTTCGACGCTTTGCGCACGGGCGCGACCCAGCGTGAGATTGCCCTGATCGTTTCGGCATCGCCCGACGGAGGCTGGCATGGCGCGAGCGACCATCTGCGATCACGCGTCCGGCGCCTCGTGTTACGCGCACGGCGGCTGGCCGAGGCGGGACCGCTCGGCATTCTTCATCGCAATGTTTGATGAGATGACGCTTGACCGGCTGCCGTAATGATGGACGTTGCCGTGCTCCAAACCGGGGAGGATAGGTGTGGGCATCAACAACAGCCGGGAATTCATCAAGGAAATTCGGGAAAACCCCGAAAACTTCTACATCATCCATTATTCGTGCCAGAGCCTCTACGACGACAATGAGGCGCTGTCGCCGCGCATCACCTCGATCGCGATCACGCATTACGCAACCGAGCAGACGGTCAGTTTCTCAACCCATTCGATCGCCGAGGAACTCCATATTCCCCGCGACGATGGGCGCGACAGGTTCGACGAGGTCGAGCTCAAGCTGCTGCGCGATTTCTATGCCTTTGTTCGGGACCGGCGCGACAAGTT
Organism: Sphingopyxis sp. CR5; assembly: GCF_059693785.1. Lineage (NCBI taxonomy): Bacteria > Pseudomonadati > Pseudomonadota > Alphaproteobacteria > Sphingomonadales > Sphingopyxidaceae > Sphingopyxis > Sphingopyxis sp. CR5. The sequence continues at coordinate 172,649 of NZ_JCATIE010000003.1, forward strand.
CTGGATTCACTGGAACATGCGCAATCTGACCTACGGCTTCGAGCATCTCGAGCACCGCTATCGCGTGCTGGGGGGCGCTGACGCGCCCGTCATTCCCGTCGAGCGGCGCCTCAATCTCAACGACCTGCTCTCCGATCGCTACGGCGGTCGCTACGCCCCGCATCCCAAGCTCAAATCGCTGATGGAATTGAACGGCGGGATACACCGCCATTTCCTCAGCGGCGAAGAGGAGGTGCAGGCCTTTCAGAACAACGAGTTCATCCGCATGCACAACTCGACCTTGGCCAAGGTCGGCTTCCTCTACGCTGTCATCCGCAAGCTGCTCAGCGGAAAGTTGCGCACCGCGTCTAGGGGCATCGGGGTCGCGCTCGACCGGATCTTCGAAAGCCGCGCTGCCAAGGCGGTAGGCCTTCTCGCGACGACGATCACCATCGGCGTCGGGCTGTGGCAGATCGGATTGTGGATTTCCGACACGATCAAATAGTCTTCGAGCGACCGACTGTCGATCGCCCTGTCAGCGCGCGAGCATTCGGGCGAACAGCGTCTCGGGATCGATCCCGAGCGCCTCGGCAATCTCGCAGAATTCGACGACGTCGACCCGGCGTTCGCCGGTTTCGCACTTGGCGATGAAGCTCTGCGGGCGGTCGAGCTTGGCGGCGAGCTCGGCCTGGGTGAATCCGGCTTGAGCACGGGCGTCGGCGAGCAGCGCCTGCAACTTTTGATGGTGGGGAGATCGTAACGAGCGTGCCATGGTTTGGCACTTTCCATGATCCCAGAATCGGATTATCCCATTTTAGGATTGACGGATCTTGGGGTTGCTAGGCGGTGGCGATAGATGAGGAAGGGACGGGTCGGCGCGAGGCTGTACTGCTTCGCCTCGACCCGGCGCCCACGATCACCGACTATGACCGGCGCCACGCGATGACCTACGCCTTGTTGCTCGACGCAGAGGCGCAGGGAATCGACTGGATGCTCGCGGCCGAAGGTATCCTCGAACTCGATCTCGGCGATTGCGACGCGGCGCATCGCTGCTGGCAGGACCATCTCGCCCGCGCGCACTGGATCGAGCAGGTCGGCTTTCCGCAGTTGATCGAGTTGCCTAATTCCGCGGCCGACAAAGCCGACTGACTCCTTTCGGAAGTTGATTTCCGGCGCCTCGCGCGGCGTTGCCGCGCGACCGCGCTCTACGGCCCGGTGAACGCGGGCCGCCGAGCCCCGTATCGGGTCTCGTCCTGGCGGTGACGATCGCTTGGCGCAGCGACTGCGGACGCCGCGCGGATCGCGCATTCCGTGCCATCGCTGGCGACGGGCGTCACGGCGCGGCGGCGCTTTTGGGTGGCCTCTCCCGGCGTACGGCGGGGGTGGCCGGCGCTCCCGGCTAGGCCCGCCGCGGTCGCCTGCAACCCGTCGGCTGCGCCGCCGGGTGCTCCACTTACGTTACGCCCATGCGGTGCAGGCGACCGCTTCGATGCGGGCCTCTCGGTCGCTTCTCGCCGTCCACCCCCCGCCTTCGCGGGAGGGCCATGCAGGTTTTTTTTGAAGGGCGGCGTGGAGACGAGCCATGCCGAACACGGGCCAGCGCAGCGCGAACCTCTCTGCCTTGCTCCCCGAAACGCTCCGCGTGGCGCTGCGCGCCAACGGCGTCGAAAGCGCCGCAGCGCGGGCGCGGGACAGCGACTTCGATCCCGTCCCCATCGTCAAGCTGTTCTCGCCTGTCGGCGCGGCGACGTGGCTGGCAACCGAACTCGACGAGGACGGCGACACCCTGTTCGGACTCGCCGACCTCGGTTTCGGGTGCCCCGAACTCGGGGTGTTCAGCCTGACCGAAATTGCCAGCGTCCGCCTGCCGCTCGGTCTATCCATCGAGCGCGACATCGCCTTCCGCACCCCGTTCCGCCTCTCGGTCTGGAGCGCATGGGCGCGCCGCGCCGGTTCGATCCTCCATGCCGAAACGCTGCTCCGCCGTGCCGCCGCGAGTGACCCGTCCCCCGACCTTTCGCCGCCCGGCAACGGACCCGGCGACTGACGCGGCGGCCGTTCGCCGCCATCCAAGCCAAGGAGTGCAACCCATGAAACTCGATTTTCTCCCCCTCGACAGGCTCGCCGTTAGCAAGGCGAACATGCGCTATGCCAAGCGCCCGCCCGATGTCTCGGACTTGCTTCCGACCGTGCGCAAGCGCGGCGTCATCCAGAGCCTGATCGTCCGGCCCAACTGCCAGGACGGCATGTTCGAGATCGTCGCGGGCGCACGGCGCTTCCACGCCGCGCGCATCGTCGCCGAGGAACGGCGCGCGGCGGACGAGCCGCTCGGCGAGGCCGCATCGCTCCCATGCGCCATCCTCGACAAGGGCGACGACGCCGACGCCATCGAAGCCTCGATGATCGAGAACATGGCACGGCTCGACGCCGACGAGGTGAGCCAGTGGGATGCCTTCGTCCGGCTGGTCAAGGAAGGGCGCGACGCGGGCGACATCGCGGTCACCTTCGGCTTGCCCGAACTGACCGTCCGCCGCGTGCTGGCGCTCGGCAACCTGTTGCCACGCATCCGCGACCTCTATCGCAAGGAAGCGATCGACGCGGTGACCGTGCGCCACCTGACGCTCGCCAGCAAGGCGCAGCAGAAGGCGTGGCTCGCGCTGATGGACGACGCCGACGCCTATGTCCCGACCGGCCACCAGTTGAAGGCGTGGCTGTTCGGCGGACAGTCGGTCAAGGCCGAGCACGCGCTGTTCGACGTCGAAGCGAGCGGGCTGGCGACCATCGCCGACCTGTTCGGCGAGGACCGCTATTTCGCCGACGGCGATGCGTTCTGGGCCGCGCAGAACGCCGCCATCGAGACGCGCCGCGCGGGCCTGATCGAAGCCGGATGGAGCGATGTGGTGATCGTGCCCCCGTCCGAGCACTTCCACACATGGGAGTACGAGAAGGCGGGCAAGCGCAAGGGCGGGCGCGTCTATATCGACGTGCGCGGCACCGGCGAGGTGATCGTCCACGAGGGCTATATGACCCGCAAGGAAGCCCGCGCCCGCGAATGCGGCCAGAGCGTCGAGAACGCGCAACCGGCCCGCCCCGAACTGTCAGGGCCGCTGACCGGCTATGTCGATCTGCATCGCCACGCGGCGGTGCGCGCCGCGCTGCTCGGGAACACGGGCATCGCCTTGCGGCTGATGGTCGCGCACATGATCGTCGGCTCGCCGCTGTGGACCGTGCGCCCCGACCCGCAATCGAGCCGCAAGGAGGAGGTGCGCGAAAGCGTCGAAACCTGTGCCGCCGAGACGCGGTTCGACGAGCATCGCCGTGCGGTGCTCGCGGTGCTCGGCTTCGCCGACGACGAACCGACCGTCACCGGCGGCAATGGCGACGATCACGCGCTCTGCCAGCTGTTCCACCGGCTGCTCGACCTTCCCGACCCGGTCGTGCTCGACGTGATCGCGGTGGCGATGGGCGAGACGCTCGCCGTCGGCAGCGCCGCCGTCGAGACGCTCGGGGTGCAGTTGGAGGTGGACATGGCCGACTGGTGGGAGGCCGACGAGGTGTTCTTCGAACTGGTCCGCGACCGCGAACTGGCGGGCGCGCTGCTCGCCGAGATCGGCGGCGAGGTGGTCGCCAAGGCCAATGCGGGCGAGATCGCCAAGACCGTCAAGCGCATCGCCCGCGACCATCTCGATGGCGAGAACGGACGCGCCAAGGTCGAGCGCTGGGTGCCGCGCTGGATGCGCTTCCCGCCCGCCGCCTATACGGCGCGCGGCGGGGTCGCGACCGTCGCCGCCGCGCGCCGCGCCGCGCGCTGCGAGCCAGGCGGCGAGCCGGACCCGGCTACCAACCGGCTCGCCGCCTGACGGAAATGGCGCGGGCGGGAGGACTGGGTCCGCCCGCGCCACTCCGGGCCTTGTCGCCCGGAACGGATCATTCGTGCCGCGCGGGGCTACGCCCCCGCGCGGTCTTATCATAGCGGGCTGCTCGTCGCCTTCAGCCCGCGCTGCTTGAGCGCGCCGAGCAGCGCCTCGCCGTGCTCCTCGCTCTCGACCTCGACCACCAGTTCGAGCCGCGTGCCCCTGGCATTCAGCGCGAGCGACATGCGCTCGTGCGCGACATCGACGATGTTCGCGCCTTCCTCGCCGATCGCCGTCGCCAGCCGCGCGAGGCCGCCCGGCGCGTCGGGCACCGCGACCGCGATCCGCATCAGCCGCCCGCTGCGCACCAGCTCGCGCATCGCCACCGAGGCGAGCACGCGCAGGTCGATATTGCCGCCGGTGAGGATCGTCGCCACGCGTCTGCCCTTGAACAGCTCGCGATGCGCGAGCAGCGCGGCGAGGCCGGCCGCGCCTGCGCCCTCGACCACCGTCTTCTCGACCGACAGCAGCAGCGCGACCGCCGCCTCGATCGCGCTTTCCTCGACTAGGAGGATGTCGTTGACGCATCGGCGCACGATCTCGCGGGTGAGCATCCCGGCGGTCTTGACCGCGATCCCCTCGGCGATGGTCATGCCATCGGGACACGGGGAATTCTCGCCGGCCAGCGCGCGCGCCATCGACGGATAGGTGCGGCTCTGCACTCCGATGATCTTCACCTCGGGATTGATCGCCCGCGCAGCGATCGCGACCCCCGCGATCAGTCCGCCGCCGCCGATCGGCACGAGGATCGCGTCGAGTTCGGGCACCGCGTCGAGCACTTCAAGGCCGATTGTGCCCTGTCCGGCGATCACCGCCGGATCGTCATAGGGGTGGACAAACACCAGCCCTTCGGCTTCGGCGAGGCCCTGCGCGAGCGTGAGCGCCTCGGACAGGTTGGCGCCTTCGATCACCACTTTCGCGCCGTGATCGCGCGTCCGCGCGATCTTGGTCAGCGGGGTCCCGACCGGCATCACGATGGTCGCGGGCACGCCTAGGCGCCGCGCATGATAGGCGACCCCTTGCGCGTGGTTGCCCGCCGACATCGCGCAGACACCGCGTGTCCGCGTCGCCGAATCGGTCAGGAGCAGCTTGTTGAGCGCGCCGCGTTCCTTGAACGAGGCGGTGAATTGCAGGTTCTCGAACTTCAAGAACAGCTGCGCGCCGGTGATCGCCGAGAGCGTCTCGCTTGGCATGCAGGGCGTCTGCATGACGGCTCCCGCAATGCGCGCGGCAGCGGCCCGCACGTCCGCGATGGTGGGTGGCGGCGGCATGGTCCGTTCAGCGCTGAGCGCGATCCTTGAACGCCTTCGCCGCCGAAAAGCCGATACGCACCGACGGCGCGATCACGAGCGGGTCGCCGGTGCGCGGGTTTCGTCCGGTTCGCTGAGGTCGATGCGTCGTCCTGAACTTGCCGAACCCGGCCAGCGCCACCTCGCCGCGAAGCGTTCCCGCCATGATCGCCTCGAGCACCGCGTCGACTTGCGCGAGCGCTTCGGCGAGACCGACGCCGCTCGTCTCGGCGATGGTCCTCGCGATATCCTGCCTGGTCATGCTGCCCCCTTTTTGCGAGCGGCAGACATCGACCGGTGCGTATCCGGGTGCCGCTATCGCGTATAAGACAATCGAGCGCCCCGACGATGTAATCCAGCGTTACCGGATGTGCCGCCGCGATCCGTCCCGCCGCGTCCGGCTGCGACTTCCCCGCATGTTTTCCGCGCCCTCCGCCTGGCACGACCACACCGCACCACCTCTCTTGCACGGCTGTCTGGCACCGTGCGCGGCTTTTCCTTGCAACGGCGTTGCCGTGCTCCGCTCCGCTGCGTCCCTACGGGTGCAAGGCGCCGCGCCGTCGCCTCATCGACCGCCTGCAAGAGGCGGCACGGTGCGGCCTCGGCACAGCCAAGGAGAACGAACATGGCACAGATTGGAAGCTTCACCCGCGACCCGGAGACGGGCGTGTTCACGGGCTCGATCCGGACCCTGACGCTCAACGTCAAGGCGACGATCCGCCCGGTCGAGCGCGACAGCGACAAGGCCCCGGACCACCGGGTGATGGCCCAGGCGGTCGAGATAGGCGCCTGCTGGACCAAGGCGGCGCGCGACAGCGGGACCGAATATCTGAGCGTCAAGCTCGACGACCCCTCGCTTCCCGCCCCGATCTACGCAACGCTGGTGCAGGGCGACAAGGACGAGCACAAGCTCATCTGGTCGCGCTGAACCGGCAAGCCCGGCGGGGTCGAAGATCGCGACGCGGTTTTCGACCCTGCCGGCGCGTCTCCGCCCGCGTCACGCTTCTGCGAGCGGCATCCCGCCGACAGGAGCAGAACCGATGACCGACGACGAAGACGCGATTGCCCGCGCGCGCCTGGCGCAGCGCGGCTCGCCCTTCCTCAGCCCCGAACAGGCCGCGCATTATCTCGGCCTCTCGACCCGCACGCTGCAGGAGCACCGCAGCGCCGGAACCGGCCCGCGCTATCGCCGCCACAGCCGCCATGTCCGCTATCATATCGCCGACCTCGATGCCTGGTCGGCGAGCGTCTCGAACGGTGGCACGCAATGAACCGCGCGCTTCTCGCGGCCGGCGACGCCTTCAGGCGGCAGCGCGCACAGCGCCGCGCGCTGCGTCGCCGCGCCATCGCCGTGGCTGTGCTGGCCGCCGCGCTCGGTGCAACCATCGCGCTGCGTCCAACACCGCTGCTCGTCTGGAACGCGAGCGCCAGCACGCCGGTCGGCCTCTATGCGGTGACGGCGGGCGCGCCGCTCGACAGCGGCGATTACGTGGTCGCGCGCCTGCCCGCCGCCCTGCGCGAGCTGGCCGCGCGCCGGCGCTACCTGCCCGCCAATGTGCCGCTGGTGAAGCGGGTGGCGGCGGTGCCCGGTGACGCGGTCTGCGCGCTCGGCGACGCGATCTGGATCAACGGTCGCCGCGCCGCGCTTCGTCGCCGGACCGACGGGATGGGGCGCCCGATGCCGTGGTGGACCGGCTGCGTGCGGCTTCGCGGGACCCGCTATTTCCTGCTCATCGCCGACAATCCGGCGTCGTTCGACGGGCGCTATTTCGGGCCGACGGCAGGCGCCGATATCATCGGCAAGGCGCGGCTCCTATGGCGCCGCTGAGATGGGCGATCGGCCTCGCGCTGCTCGCCCTGGCGCGTCCGGCGGACGCGCAGGGCGTGCCCGCCTGGCGGCCCCATATCGCCGAGGCATCCGCCCGGTTCGGCGTTCCGCAATCCTGGATCGAACGCGTCATGCAGGCCGAAAGCGGCGGCAATGCCTGGTGGAACGGCCGCCCGATCCGCAGCCGCGCGGGCGCGATCGGCCTCATGCAGCTGATGCCGGGAACCTGGACCGAGATGCGCGCCGCGCTCGCACTCGGGAGCAATCCTGACGATCCGCGCGACAACATCCTCGCCGGCACCTATTATCTGCGGCTGATGTACGACCGCTTCGGCTATCCGGGCTGCTTCGCCGCCTACAATGCCGGACCGGCGCGCTATGCCGCCTATCGCGCGGGCCGGTCCCGCCTGCCATCCGAAACGGTCGCCTATCTCGCCAGCGTCACGTTGAGCCAGCCGACCGCAGCCGCCCCGGCGTTTATTGCCACCGAATCTCGACCGCCCGCCAAACCGCCGTCAGACCCGCTGTTCTTCATCCGCCGCTCCGGCGACTAGCGGGAGCGCGCCGGCCTCGCCCTCGGCGTCCGCGATCGTCTCGAAAGGTTCGAAACCCGGCGGATAGATGTGCCCGATGTTGGACTCCTTGGATAAGGAAAGGATCAGGCTCGCCAGCACCGATCGGCCGAGCTTCACATGGCGGTGCATCTCGTCGGCGGGATCGAAGACGATTGGCGCGCCGAGCGCGGCATCGAAGCCTTCGAACGGATAGTCGGAGAGCAGCACGAGCGGCAGAAAACAGTCGGAATAAAGCGCGATCGTCAGCACCGACATGTTCGACCGGGCGCCCCAATGGCCGAGCCAGTTCTCGTCTGGCGCGGCTTCGATGAAGCCCATCACCGCCTGCGTGCAGCCCGCGAAGCTCGGATGCGCGGTGCCCGACAAAAGCGTGCCCTGCCGCCGCTGCTGGTCGGTGAACCAGCGCGCCGCGTCGTCGCTCGACCGGAAAAACCCGGCCCAGGCCGCTTCCAGCCGCTTGTGCAGCTTGCCGCGCGCGAGCTGCCGGAAATAGAAGGCGTTGGCCGCCTCGGGCGTATCCGCCGCGACGAATTCGCCCGCCAGCGCGGGATCGTCGATCAGCGCCACCAGCACATGCACATATTCGGTGATCGAACGCAGCAGCGTGCGCGCTGCGCCATCGTAACCGAGCGTCACCAGATGCCTGAGCGCGGTGGTGTCGGCGACCAGCTTTCCGAGCAGGACGACGACCGAGCGCTCGAAGTCGTTCATGGCGGCGTCGCGCTGCCTGTCCGGCCGGTATACCGTGCCGAGGAGGCTGACGAGCCAGCTGTTGAACTCGTCGAGGATCGCGACCCACAGATCGACATAGGGGGCCTCGAGCTTGTCGCTTCGTTCGGCCGAGGCGCGGATGAGTTCGCCGATCTCGATGCCGAGCCGCCCATCGGGTGCGAGCGTCTCGCCCTTCTGCATCCATTGTGCGCGCATGTAGCGCGCGAAATGCTCGGCGCTGAAAAGCGCCGTCGGATCGGGATCGGGCGGCAGGTCGTCGACTTCGTATGGGGCGGCAGGCGTGCTCGTCATCGGTCCACCCTATCACCGCGCACCTGCGGCGGGCGAAAAATCCAATTCTGCGTTACCCAATCCGCCGAGCCGTTTGTCGTCAGTTCCATGATGAACGAATTGGACAGCGCTCGACGCGGGGATCGGGACGTGAGCACAGACGCTCCACATCGCCTCTCGGATCTCGCGCCCGACACCCAGTCGATGACCGAATATGACATGATCCACCTCGCGCTTTACGCCGCGTTGATCGAGTATTGGGACCGTCCCGAGGTACGCGCTTGCCAGGGCGCGATGGAGGACATGGCCCGGCTCGATGAGCTCCCCCCTTCGCCTTATCGGACCTTTCTCAGCCACAGCAGACGGGCCTTGTGGCTTTTGAACTCCAATTCTGGTCTTCGCATGCTCGAGATGCAGGCGCTTTACGAGCGTCGCGCCCTCCAGCGGCCCTCGCGAGCGTAGGGCGAAGGCTTCCCAACCGTCACGTCAAGCGTTGTTCGGAGGCCGCCTGGCTTCGTCGACGAAGCGATCGGCATCCCAACTATCCAGTTGATGGCGCTCATAGCATCGCGCGGCTTCCCGAAGCCCCTCGATACTGAGATCGTCGGGCAGGGCCGTGGCGTATACCGATTTCAGATATCGTGGATCGTTATGCGCCCAATAGAACTTTCCCGCGAGCACGGCCTTGCGCAGATCGCGGAGTCGTTTGATGAGCGCCGGGATCAGCGTGCCCAGAACCGGCTGAATTGAGAAGTAGCAAAGCTCGCCCCAACCCTCGTCCATCGCCTTCGCGTCCCAATAGGCGGGATCATCCCAGCCTGCCCGGTCGCGCTTATCCGGCCAAAGTTCGTCTTCCTGACCCCACAGTATGATCTTGCAGACTTCGAGCAGGTCGTTGAAATGCTGCGGCTCGTGGAGAGTGGAGCCGGCGTCGTAATGATGGGCATCGGCGAGCAATTCCAGCGCCTGCGCCAGGTTGCGCAGTGCCGTGCGATGCGCAGCGACGAGGACCGGAACGGTCGGCTTGGCAAAGTGCAGGAGCGTTATCAGCACGGCCCGTTCATCGGGTTGGTCGCCGGCGGGCAGGAATTCGATCGACTTGGTTTTCTCCCCACCATCGATCAGCTGTGTCGCCTGCCAGAACAGGTTGCCGGTGACGGAGATCGTCTCCGATTCGAGATCGACGGCATAGGCGATGACGTTCGTCTGCTGCGACACCGAGCACCAATAGAGCAGCGTTGATTGTTTGACCCCGCCAACGGTCACGACCCCGTCTCGTCGCGGTTTCAACCCCTTGCTGGACTTCACCTGCGCCTTGATGGAACGGCCGGTAACCTGCTTTCTGCTCTCGAGTTCGATCTCGAAATCGATACCGAAGTCATTTTCCGTTTGCCTGCGGAAGATGCCCACCTTCTGCTCAATCTTGTATTGCAGAATATTGTATGATCGCGCCTCAGCCGCTTGCTGCTCCGTTCTGGTTGGCAATCCCATAGCTTTGCTTTTTCCTGATTCGGTCTGTCTTGCCAGAGGTAGTGCCGGGTGTCGGGGTAAGGTAGGGGCTCGTCTCGAGCAAGTCCCAGCATGACGGCCGCCGGAACGGCTATCAAGGCCGGCGGCCCCTCCAATTTTGTTGACGATCGAGCGCGCTGCGCGCGCGCATTTGTTCGTTTCGGGCAACAAAATCGGTTCCTCCGCCGCCGCTTCGCGGTGCCTGCGCTGACGCTTCGGCAGCCCTGACAGCCGCTCCGCCGCCCGTCGTCGAGGCGTCGTCCTCGAATGGTCGAGGAGGTGAAGGAGCGAGATCATGAGCATGATTCAGAGCATCGGTTCGGTGTCGGACCGCGTGATGGCGGCGCTGGTGGCGGGCCTGGAAATCGAATTCGGACGCGGTGCGGGAGAGGCCTTGGCGCATCGTTTTCTCGAAGCGGAGGAGGTCGATTTTCACTGGGATGCACGCGTCGGGGAACGCTGGATCGGCACTTATGAAAGCGCCGATGACGATGACCTGGAGCTCGATCGGATCGCGATATTCGGGCAGCTCGATGGGCGCTGGTTCGTGGGCGTCATGATCGTCGATGGCGATGGGAACGCGCACGGGATGACGGGAAAGCGGACATTCCAGCGGCGCGAAGACGCGGAGACGGCGTTCGCTATCGCATGATGGCGCGTGACCATTGCGAGGAGCGTCGCTCGACCGGCGGCGCTCCTCTCTTTCTGCCTCGGCTCGGTAGAAAGGGGCAGGTTCGGAAGGGGGAAGGCGTAAGGCAAGATGAAGCAGTGGTGCCGGCTCGAAGCGCCGCCACCTTAAGCCCTTGTCTACACATCGTTTTTTCGACTGCCTCCGGCGAGATGATGGCACCACTCTTTCATCCTTGGTGCCAACAGACTGCCGAAGTCGCACGAATCCTCGCAAAATTTGGCACCGGTTTTCAAGGCGCAGCCCTTCGCGCATCGTGGCCGCCGACACCGCGTATTCAGCAGGTTTTCGATGAGCAGCGACGATGATTTCGAGCCGCGCCTGGGGCGCATGCGCACCCGCGGCAAGGGACGAGGAAAGAAGTACCTCCACCGCGTACTCGCCGCCGCCAATCTGGCGCGCGGCGGGGCGGCGACATCGGGCCGGCGATCCCGCTTCGACGGCAGCCGGATCGGGCGCGGCGCCGGGGTCGGCCGCGTGCTCTCCAGCCGCGACCGCTACGCCGCCTTCCGCCAGCGCCGCGTGATCATCAAGTCGCGCATCGTCCGGCTCGGCGGGAAAGGCATGGCCGCGGCGCGCGCGCATGTCCGCTATGTCGAACGCGACGGCACGACGCGCGACGGCGGGCGGGGCGCGCTCTATCGCGCCGATGACGACAAGGCCGACGGCAGGGAGTTCCTCGATCGCGCCAAGGGCGACCGCCATCAGTTCCGCTTCATCGTCTCGGCGGAGGACGGCGCCGAATATGACGACCTCAAGCCGCTCACGCGGCGGCTGATGGCGCGGATGGAAGAGGATCTCGGGACCAGGCTCGACTGGGTCGCGGTCGACCATTTCAACACCGGCCATCCGCACACACACGTCATCGTGCGCGGCAAGGATGAGTCCGGCCGCGATCTGATCATCGCCCGAGAATATATCACCGGCGGCATGCGCGAGCGTGCGGCCGAGCTGGTCGATATCGATCTCGGCCCCCGGTCCACCGACGCCATCCGCCAGAAGCTCGCTGGCGAAGTCGAGCAGGAACGGCTGACCAGCATCGATCGCACGCTGCTGCGCGAAGCCGAGGCCGACGTGCTGGTCGGTTCGGCGTCGGAAGGCGCGTTCGACCAGGCCATGCGCATGGGGCGTTTGCGAAAACTCCAGCGGATGGGCCTGGCCGAGCCAGTGGGCGCGGCGCATTGGCGGCTCGCGCCCGATCTTGCCGACACGCTCAGGCGCATGGGTGAGCGCGGCGACATCATTCGCACAATGCAGCGCTCCTTCGCGGCGCGAGGGCAGGCACCGGCGCTGGCCGACCAGGCCATCTACGATCCGGCGTCGGAGGGCGCGCGGCCACTGGTCGGACGCATCGTCGAGCGCGGCCTGTCAGACGAGCTCAACGATCGGCACTATCTCATCGTCGAGGCGACCGACGGGCGAGCCCATTATGTCGCGATCGGCAAGGGCGAGCATGTCGAGCCGTCCATCGAAGGCGCGATCGTTCGGGTCGATCCGGCTGAGATCGGCGTCCGCCCGGCCGACCGGACCGTCGCGGAGGTCGCGGCCGCCAATGGCGGACGCTACGATGTCGATGCGCATCTGCGCCACGACCCCTCCGCCACCGAAGCGTTCGCCGAGACGCATGTCCGGCGATTGGAAGCGATACGCCGGCTGACCGGCGGCGTGACCCGAGAGGCGGACGGCACATGGACGATCGCACCCGACCATCTGGACCGCGCCGCCGCCTATGAGGCAGCGCGCGCGAAGGATCGCCCCGTGACCATCGAGACTCTGTCGCCGCAACCGATCGAGAAACTCGTCGGCGTGGAGGCCGCGACCTGGCTCGATCGCGAGTTGGTCGCCGCCGATCCGGCGCCGTTGCGCGACGCCGGGTTCGGCCTTGACGCGCGCGAGGCGCAGGGGCGGCGCAGGCAATGGCTGATCGCGCAGGGGTTTGCCGAGGAGACCGCGAGCGGCACGATCTACCGGCCGGGCATGATCGCCGAACTTCAGCGCCGCGAAATGCTGCGCATCGGCGCTCAGCTTGCGCGCGAGCTGGGTATGCCGTTCGTCGAGAATGAGCCAGAGACGCGGGTGAGCGGTGTCTACCGCCGGTCGGTCGACGCGGCGAGTGGGCGGTTTGCGGTGATCGAGAAGTCACGCGAATTCACACTCGTTCCTTGGCGGCCGGTGCTCGATCGCCATCTCGGCAAATCGGTCACCGGCGCTCTGCGCGGCGACGGCATTAGCTGGAGCATCGGACGAGGCCGCACAGGACCCAGTATCTCCTGAACAGAGATAAATCGAGCCAAGCAATCCGGGAACGCGTACCCGGACTTAGGATGGAGAAGCCGCGATGCGATAGCAGAGTCCGGCACGACGAGGGGAAAGGCATGGAGCTAGCGATCGGCGATCAGGAATACCGGCGCAAATATGTCGCCTTTCTCGATGTGCTGGGCTTCAGCGCGCTCGTCCGCGCGGGCGATACCGATCCCGCCATCAGGCAGCTAATCCACGGCATCGTCGCGATCCTTCGCGAGACGCTGGCGCGCAACCCGCGCACGGGGTTTCAGTTCACCCAGTTTTCGGACTGCATCGTGATCTCGGCGAACTGCAATTTGCTCGGACTCTATGCCGTATTTTCCGGGTGCCGGATGTTGGCGACAAATCTCCTCTCCCACGGCATTCTGCTGCGCGGCGGCATCGCGATGGGCAAAATGATCCACACCGACAGCGAACTCTTCGGCATGGGGCTGGTCGCGGCCCATGGGTTCGACCGGTCGGGAGGCATGCCTCGGATCGCACTCGATCAAGAACTTATCGCCGAGGTTGCGTCCTACGGTGCTGACCTGGGATTTGAAGAGCAGGTGCGAAACGATCCTTCCGACCAGACGGCGATGCTTCATACGCTGCTTGAGTTCGAGGACTACGACCCGACGCCGGTTGCCGGGAAAGTGGTCCTCGACGGCCTAGCCGCGCAGATCGCCCGGCAGATTTCGCAGTGCGCGTCGAACCCCGAGCTCGGATCTTCGATCACCGCGAAATGGCAATGGTTTCGGGACTATTGGAACCGTTCCGTCGCCGCGCGAAACATCCTGCCGCTGGCGAACTGACCTATTCGAAGCGGCTTTCGCGCTCGCGATCGTGCTCGTCCCACCGCAGAATGTTCTCCTCCAGCGCCTTTCCGGCCTCGCGCGCCCAATTGCGAACGCGCACATCGCTGTGTTCACGCATCGCGGCCACCAGCGGCCGGCGCCTGACAAACCGTCCCGAGAAGGGGCCCGAGCTCGTGCCGGTGAAGAATCTGCGCTCGAACCTGCGCAGGACCGGAACGGGATCGGGGGCGGCATCGATCAGCGCAAGGGCAAAGGGCGACCAAACAAGCGGCCCGTCTTCTGCTTCGCGGGCGGTATAAGGGATCAATTCGGCAAGTCGGTTTGCCCGCTCCTCAGGCGCCTCGCGGACCCACTCGATCGCAATATCCTCGTCGAAGCTCACGGTCTTCTTGTTCGAATCGCTGTCGTTCCTGACGTGGCCTCCGAAAAAGCGGGCGGCAAGATCCTGGTCGACGTCGCGCGTGAAAATCTCATCGAGGACGACGCGAGGAAAGGACGTCATCAGCAGCCTGCAGATTTTGTCGAACCCGCCGTCGTGATAGGTCCCGCTGTCCCGCGATGCGCATAGCGCACAGCAGGTCGCCCGGGCCGAGTCTTCCGCTCCCTCACCGGCCAATGCGACCTTGGCGATGGTGGCGATGCCGTGATCCTCGCGCGCGCCTTCCTTAGCGAAGGAGCGTGGGTCGGCGAGGAACTTGCGCCCGAGCCCGATCAGTGCGGGATCGACCGCGCGCTTGTCGCTGCGATCGCCAAAAATTCGCATATGGAGCACCTGGAGGGCCGGAAGTGCGCCGCCGTCCAGCTCGTAGAGTATCTCAAGAAACCGGCTCAGAGCGGGGCCGGGAACCGGCTTGCTGACTCCCCCCATCTGCAAATGGCCGAAGCGCCATAGCGGGACGGCCCCGTGCGCGATTGCGCGTTCGAAGCGCGCCATTGCGACCTCGTCGAGCGGCAGAGCGAGCTGGAGAATGACGAAATGCTCGGCAAGCACCGGATCCGTCACCGCATCATCCAGCCAAAGCTCGACCCGTTCGCGGTTCCGCTTGGCAGCGCCTTCCAGCAGTCCGGTCAAGACGACCGGATTCCGCTTGTCGTCCGCCATCGTTCGAAAGACAGCCAGGGTCTCTTGCCAGAGCAATGTCGGATCGCCGCTGCTTCGAGCGACGCCGCGCGCGAATTGCAACACGCTGTTTTGCCCTTCGCCGTCAACGGCGCGGGTGAGGTACGCAACGGGATCGGCGTGCCTGGCGATGCAGATTCCCGTCGCCTCCGCCAATTTGCCGACATCGCGCGTCGAGCGTTTCTCGGTTCTTACGGGATGCCAATGACGCCACGGCTCGCCAAGCACAAACGCATCGAAGCACTCATCGATCGTGTGCGGCCGCAGATCGCGTTCGAGCGCTCGCACTTCCGCCAGCACGTTGTCGCCAAGGCCTTTGCCGCTGAAGCTCAGACCATCGACGACCGCGCGCCATCCACCATCCCAATACCCCTCGCCGCGGACCGCGCGCATGGCCGCTAACGGCAACTCGGGCAGCCCCGCGTCGAGATGCTCGCGGAAGTGGTTGGCGATGATATCGCGTGCTCGCTCGGCACCCGGTCCTTCGCTACAGGCAATACGCGTGGCACGATCATAGGCGGCGCCAAACCAGCCACGGTAGCCCGCGCGACCGCCCGGCCGCCATTCGGTCAGGTGCGCCTTGGCGCCGAACTCGAGGTTGAGCGATGAACTGAAGTGGCCGGCGTCGAGCATGTGATCGAGTGCTTCGAGGCCGAGCGTCCTGACGTCCTGGTTGGGATCGTCGAGAAGCCGGTCGATGAGGTCTAGCCGAGTTGCCTGGTCTGCCAAGGTAAACGACAGGTGAGTCCAGAAGCGCTCGAGGAAGTGCTTGCTCGCCTTGTGATCGTCCCGCGCGTCACCATCGGCCAGCGCGAACGCAAGCAGCACCTCCATCGCTCGCGCAAAGAGCGTCGGCGCGTGCGCCAGATGCACGAGCAGTTCCGGATAATATCGCCGCCCTTCCGAATGCGGGTCGAGCAGCTGGTCGCGCTGCGGACCAGCAAGCGACCGCTCGAACGCAGCCAGCGCGGCCCCCGGCGCTGCCGGCGCCATGTGGTTGAAACCGCGCCGCAAGACATCGTCGAGCACCGCCGGTTCCCCGAACGCGCCATCCGGACCCAGCAGGCGCTCCGCCAGTCGGACTGCCGCCGGCTCGTTGTGGAGCTGCCCCAGCCGGCGCGCGAATGAAGCGAGCAGCCGGGGCGAGGCCGTCAGAAAATGACCGAGCAGCGTCTCCGGATCGCTTCGCCTGATGAAGGGCGCCGCGAGCATGTTCGCGAAGGGTGGCGGCATCACCGCCCGTTGCGGCCCGCGCTGCTGGATCACGCCCCATTCCAGAAATGTCGCCACGTTGCGAAAGAAGGTGTCGACGTTCACGCCCGCGATGGCGGCCAGCACGGGATGCTCGGCCATCTGATGATCGCCCGCTTCGACATAGAAGGCATAGACGAGCGATGCGGCGTCGGCACAGGCACGCGCGCTGGGATCGCGTTCCTGGCGGCCGCTCTGGAAAAGCCGTTCGAGCAATTCGCCATCGTTGAGCGCCGACAGGTCGATGCCCTTGTCCGTTCCCTCCGCGATCTTGAGCGCAATCCGGGCATTGCCGCCGGAGAATTCGGCAAGGTGGCGGCATTCGGCCTCGCTCAACGTGGGAACGCGCTGCTCTAGGAGCGACATCAGTACGAGTTCGCTGTTCTCGCCGAGCGCGACGAGTAGGCCCGCCGGCTTCTCCCCGCCCATGTCATAATCGATCGTCAGCACGCTGATATGGCTGCCGGACCGGCGCGCTATCTCGGCCAATTGGCCGTGGATCGCCGCGTTGGCGTTGTCGACGACGAGGATGGCGTCGGCGCCCGCGAGCATGAGTTCTTCGGCGACTCGCGCGGCACCCACCTCAAGATCGCGTCCGGCGTCGCCGTAGATGGCTTTGGCCTTGGGCAATGCCCCTTCGCCAAGATTCTCGTCGAACAGGGCCTCGGCAAGCCGTGTCTTGCCCATTCCGGACAAGCCGACCAGCCGCACCACGCCTCCTGGCTCGCGCAAGGTGGCACGGATATTCGCGATCGCCGAATGCATGTCGACCAATTCATCGCCGAACGTCGCACGGGCCTGGTCGTCGACGATAAAGGGCTTGCTGGTCGCGCCTTCCGCCGACCAATCGCCATAGGGCCGCCATCCGCCTAGCGAACGGCCGCCCTGGCCGAGCAGCCAGATCGCCACGCCGGGGTGGCGATTGGCCCAGCGCGCGATGCGATCGGCCCCATAGAAATCGAGTTGGATCCGATCAGCCTGTTCGACGTCGCCCAGGCTGTCTCGCATCGCCGTCAAGCGATTGTCCATCGCCGACTTGGTGGGATCGTCGGTCGAAAAGATAACATAGGCCCCGGCTTCGGCGGCGAGCTCGGAAAAGATCGGGCGCGGCTTTCCCGCAGGTCTCATCTCGTCACGTATCTTTGCCGGGCCCATCGCTTCGGCCTTGCACTGAAAATAGATCAGCCGCCGCGGCAACCAGTCGGCGGGCTCCGGCAAGTCGTTCCATCGGATCGAAGCATCCACGCCGCCATCGGCTGCTGTCTGATTTCCACCGACCGCGATGGCGAAATGCGAAATGCCCCGCGAATTGGCCTCGGCGACAAGCAGGCGTTCGAGAAGGGCGCGCAGCTGAACATCGTCCAGACCTGCGACAAGCTCCTTGGTGACCTCGAACGGTCCCATTTCACCCTCCGCGAGCGCCGAAACCAGGCTGCCGCTTCAGTTCGGACAGCTGGTTCGCCACCAGCTCGATCGACGGCCGGTAGCCGTCGAAGCGTTCGTAGAGCGGCTCGACGAAATCATGGACGACATCCTCGAGATTGCGCTCGAGGTCGGATACTTGCGCTACCGTGGCGAGTTCGGCCTTGTGCGAGCGGGCGCGCAGCCGATGGTCGAGATCCTCGCGCAGCAGCGGCTTTGCCCAGGTGATCAGCGTGCGTCCTTCAAGGCCCGTATAGCGCGCCACGAAGCGGATTTCGGTCGTATCGATCGCGCCGAGCGCACGGGCGAAATTCACCGCGTGCAGGAAGAACTCGGCGGTGCGCCAGATGGGCAAGGTGAGGTCGAAGATCGTACCGGGTTCGAGATTGTCCGGGCCGTCCTCCTGATAGCCGCGCTGGAGATAGGCGAAGGGATCGCGCGTAACGCGCCAGAAATCGCTATGCGCCGCATCGCGAAAATGCCGGTCGGTGTCGGGCCGACCCAACCAGCATTCGAGCGCTCCGTCCTCGATGACGGGACGCAGGTCTGTCCGGGTGGGGACCCAGAACGGCGTCCATCCGGAACTCTTGGGGATTTCGGTCAGCAGCTCGCGAAGCTGGCTGGGCGGAGGAACGTCCTTGAGGCCGAGGATGGCGTAGGTCTGCTCGCTGTGCCCGAGCGGTTGGCGCGAGGGGTGGTCGGGCGGCAGCGGCGCTACAAGCTCCTCCCATCGGCGACGCGAGTCGTGCAGGAAGCTCTCGAAGCTGTCCTCGTCGGCGGGTCGCACGAAGAGGTCCAGCGCTTCTAGAATCGCGATTACCCGTTCGAAGCGCAGGTTGATCTGACCCTGCTCGAACGCATTGACCGTCGGCAGGCTGACGCCAGCCAAGGCGGCCAGGCTGCGCTGGCTGAGACCTTCTTCCTTGCGGCGGCGAATGGCTTCGTCGACCGTCGCGCGCCAATCGATCGGCCAGTCGGTCATGGGAAGATCCTTTGCGCATGGCTCTGGATGACGTTGCGATAGGTTTCGCGGAAATCATCGGGCTGAACCTTGTCCCCGAACGCGAGCGTGCGCGCGGTCGCCAACCCCTTGCCCAGTGTTGCGAGCGCGCGCTCGACGGCCGCGCGGGGCAAGCCGATATCGAGACCGAATTGCTCGACGATCTTGCGGTCGATCGTATCGAATTCGCGCTTGCGTCCGCCGATCGAAAGCGCGGTAATGCGGTCGTAGACGGGGTAGGCGAGCGTGTTGATGAGATCGTAGGCGGGTGAGAGCCGCAGGCCTTCGGGCCGTTCGAGCAGCGAGAAGTTCTTGAGGTGCGCGTCGGCGTTACCCAGGACCAGATTGAAGACGACAAGACGGAAGAACCGGTCGAGGTCGACCCGTCCGCGCGCGGAATAGCGGGTCACAATTTCGGCCGCTTCCTCGTAGCTCCCGTCATATTTGCCTTCGAAGGTCCGCCCCCGTGGCCGGCTGAGGATTTGCGCGAAATCCTCGAGGCGCAGCCGCTCCTCGCCATGGCGGTCGAAGCGTTCGACCAGAAGCGCGATCCCATCGATATCGTGCAGCTTTGCAAGCTGCGCGCGCGTAACATCGGCGTCGCCGAGGAGCTCGCGGGCCAGGCTGAGCGAAAGATGCTCGTTCTGGACGATCGTGGGAAGATCCTCGCGGTTGAATTTGGCGATGTGCGTGGCCGGGTCGGCAGCCTCCACGGCTGGCCGGAAGCCATCGTCGGCGCGAAAGGCGAGCAGCTTCTTCTGCACCCCCGACAAAGTGCGCCCGGCGGTGGTCGCCGCCTCGTCGACGAGGTCGTCCTCGATCGGATGGACCGGCGCTTCTCCGTCTGCCGGGATAAGACCCACTGCCCCGATACAGTCCGCCCCATAGTGTAGCAGCAGTCCGAAATCGTCCTGGTTCGCCGTGCCGCCGGCGCGCGCCTGGCGCCCGCGCAGCCAGCCTTCCGGGGCGAGATGTTCGAAAAAGGGTATCAGGCCGCCGCGCCAGTAATGGTCCCGTGTCTCCGCTGGAAGCGCGCAGGCGATCGTCTCGCGCCAGCCCTCGTCATAGACGAAGCGGGTGTCCGGACCTTGCTCGCTGAGCCGACCGACAGGACGGCGCTTGAAGGTGACGATGGCGTGGCGGTCGGCGATGGCGAAACCCGATCAAGCTAATGAGACGACACGCCTTATCATCATGAAAATGATTAAGCAATATTGAACATATGTAAAATTGGATTGGAAGGATACAGAATTTCTGATCAACCACCCTCGGTAGAGACAGAATCAATCTTTCCAGCCAGCGCCAGCGTGGAGAAACAGAAAAAAAGCAAATCTGAAACGCACATACGTTCCTTACGGGCATTGCAGTGCTTTCTTGAACAAAACCATAAAGCGCACTTGCGTCATGGCGCGTCGGGCTGCCGCAAGACCGTAATTTCCCAAACCTCCGTCCCGAGCGATCCTTTGGCCCGTCACCGGTCGGCACACTCCGCCCGGGCGGAGCAGCCTCATGACCCCGACCAAATTGCTCATCGGCCAGATCCTCGTGGTGTACGCGATCGTCCTCGCGGGCCTGTGGGCGGCAACCCAATGGGCCGCGGCGATGCTCGGCTACCAGCCCGAGCTCGGCCACCCGTGGCTCATCCTGTTCGACATTCCGGTCTATCGTCCCTGGCAGCTCTTCACGTGGTGGTATCATTACGAGGCCTATGCCCCGCGCGTCTTCGACAAGGCAGGCACGCTCGCCAGCGCCAGCGGATTCATCGGCTGTGGGGCGGCAATCTTCGGTTCGCTCTGGCGCGCGCGCCAGCGCCGCCACGTCACCACCTACGGGTCGGCGCGTTGGGCCGAGTCCCGCGAGATCGCGCGCGCCGGCCTCTATGGCGATCGGGGCGCCTTTCTCGGACGGCATCATGCCCGCTATCTCCGGCATGACGGGCCGGAGCATGTCATGGCCTTCGCGCCGACCCGCTCGGGCAAGGGCGTCGGCCTTGTCGTTCCCACGCTGCTCAGCTGGACCGGCTCCGCCGTCATCCACGACATCAAGGGCGAGAACTGGCAGCTGACCGCCGGCTGGCGCTCGCGCTTCAGCCACGCCTTGCTGTTCAATCCGACCGACACGGCGTCCGCACACTACAATCCGCTCACCGAAATCCGCCGCGGCGAGCACGAGGTCCGCGACGCGCAGAACGTCGCCGATATCCTGGTCGATCCCGAAGGAGCGCTCGAGCGTCGTAACCACTGGGAAAAGACCAGCCATTCGTTGCTGGTCGGAGCGATCCTCCACATCCTCTACGCTGAGGAGGAGAAGACGCTCGCGCGCGTCGCGACCTTCCTGTCCGATCCGCAGCGCCCGTTCGCCGCGACGCTGCGGCGGATGATGACCACCAATCATCTCGGCACCAAGGATGCGCCGCAGGTCCACCCGGTCGTCGCATCGGCCGCGCGCGAAGTGCTCAACAAGAGCGAGAACGAACGCTCGGGCGTGCTCTCGACCGCCATGTCGTTCCTCGGCCTCTATCGCGACCCGACCGTCGCCGAGGTCACATCGCGCTGCGATTGGCGGATCGCCGACCTGGTCGACGCCGAGCAGCCGGTCTCGCTCTATCTCGTCGTCCCGCCCTCGGACATCAGCCGCACCAAGCCGCTGATCCGCCTGGTGCTCAATCAGATCGGCCGGCGGCTGACCGAGAAGCTCGACGGCGAGACCGGCAAGGGCCGGCGCCACCAACTGCTCATGATGCTCGACGAATTCCCGGCGCTGGGGCGGCTCGACTTCTTCGAGACCGCGCTCGCCTTCATGGCCGGCTACGGCATCCGCGCCTTCCTGATCGCGCAGAGCCTCAACCAGATCGACCGCGCCTATGGCGAGCACAACGCGATCCTCGACAATTGCCATGTTCGCGTCGCCTTCGCGACCAACGACGAGCGCACGGCACGGCGTATTTCCGATGCGCTCGGCACTGCGACCGAGCAGCGCGCGATGCGCAATTACGCGGGACATCGGCTCGCGCCCTGGCTCGCGCACGTCATGGTCAGCCGGCAGGAGACCGCCCGCCCGCTGCTGACGCCGGGCGAGGTAATGCAGCTTCCGCCGAGCGACGAGCTCGTGCTGGTCTCGGGCCTCGCGCCGATCCGCGCGAGCAAGCTGCGCTACTATGAAGACCCCAACTTCAGCGATCGTCTGATGGCGGCGCCGACGCTCTCGACTGGACGCTATGCCGATCGGCCGGCGCCGCGCACCAACGATTGGGGGAGCTTCGTTCGCAAGCCCGATCCCCGCCTCGTGCGGGCCGAGGAGGCGGCCGACGGCGAGGCTGAGGACGGCGGCCTCCAGCAGCAGCGCCATCCGGGCCTGGCGGAGGACACGGCTCCCAAGCGCGAGGAACCCAAGCAGCTCGACCTGCTCGGCACCGAACAGGACGAAGCCGATCCCGCGGCCGACCAGCGGACGATGGATCGCGCCCGCGGCCTGAGCGCGGTCGCGCGCGGCTACGGCATCAACGAGAGCAGCAGGCGCGACCTGCTGCCGGGGCTCTGATCCGATGAAGTTCCGGCAGAACCTCTATATCGACCGCGAACTCAGCGATGCGCTCGACGCGCTCGCGGCCAAGCCGGGCGCGACCAAGAGCGGCATCGTCAACGATGCGCTCAAGGCTCATCTCGCGCGGCGCGGCGCCAGGGAGGTCGACGATCTCCTCAAGGTCCGGCTGGACCGCATGTCGCGCGACATCGCCCGCCTCGCCCGCGATGTCGAGGTCCTACTCGAAAGCCTGTCGCTGTTCGTCCGCTATCAGCTGACGGTGACCGCGCCCTTGCCCGAGGCGGACAGCGCGGCGCGTGCGGTCGGGCGCGAGCGGTTCGAGGCTTTCGTCGCGCAGGTCGGCCGCCAGATCGCCGGCGGCCAGCGCTCGATCGGCGCCATGGAAGAAGCGGGGGCCAGGCAGTGACCGAGAGCCTGTCCGCCGAGCGGCGACGCCGCATGCTGATCACCGCCTTCGGCCCCGCGATCGCGGCAGCGCTTCGCGATGAGGCGGTCGTCGAGATCATGGTCAATCCCGACGGGGTGCTGCGGCTCGACCGGCTGGGCGAGGGGCGCGCCGATACCGGCACGCGGATGCAGGCTCCCGAGGTCGAGCGGATCATCCGCCTCGTCGCCAGCCACGCGCGCACCGAGGTGCATGGCGAAAGACCGATCGTCTCGGCCGAATTGCCGCCACACGGCGCGGGCGCGGGCGAACGGTTCGAGGGCGTGCTGCCGCCCGTCAGCCTCGGCCCGTGCTTCTCGATCCGCAAGCCCGCAGCCCGGATCTACACGCTGCTCGATTACGTAGAGGACGGCATCATGTCCGCCGACACCGCCCGGCTGCTCAGCCGCGCTGTCGTCGAGCGCAAGAACATCCTCGTCGTCGGCGGGACCAGTTCGGGCAAGACCACGCTCGCCAACGCGCTGCTTGCCGAGATGGCGGATCTCGACGAGCGCGTCATCATCATCGAGGACACCCGCGAACTCCAATGCGCCGCGAGCGATGTCGTGGCTCTCCGCACGCGAACGGGATCGGTCGCCATGGGCGATCTTGTCCGTTCGACGCTGCGCCTGAGACCCGACCGGATCATCGTCGGCGAGGTGCGCGGACCCGAAGCGCTCGACATGCTCAAGGCCTGGAACACCGGCCACCCCGGCGGCATCGCCACGGTGCACGCCAACAGCGCGCTATCGGCACTCTTTCGGCTCGAGCAGCTCGTGCAGGAGGCGGTGGTCACCGTCCCGCGTCGGCTGATCGCCGACGCGATCGACCGGATCGTCTTCATCTCGGGGCGCGGGCTCGCTCGCCGGATCGACACGATCGCCCGCGTCGCCGGACTCGATCCCGACGGCAATTACGCCGTCCTCGACCTCACCCCCGACCCTGCGTGCCAACACCAAGGAGAATAGCCATGTCCTCACTTCGCCTTCCCACGTCCCGCGACTTCGTCATGAGCGCCGCCGCGCTCGGCCTCGCACTGACCCTCGCCGCCACCGCCCAGGCCGCGGGCTCGGGCATGCCGTGGGAGGAGCCGCTCCAGCAGGTGCTGGAATCGGTCCAGGGACCCGTGGCCAAGATCGTCGCGGTGATCATCATCATCGTCACCGGGCTGACCCTGGCGTTCGGCGAGACCGCCGGCGGCTTCCGTCGCCTCATCCAGATCATCTTCGGCCTCTCGATCGCCTTCGCGGCATCGAGCTTCTTCCTGTCCTTTTTCTCGTTCGGCGGCGGAGCCCTGATCGCATGATCGGCGCCAGCGCCCATGTCGAGGGCTTCGAGGCCCCGCTCCATCGCTCGCTTGCCGAGCCGATCCTGTTGGGCGGCGCGCCGCGCGCCATAGCCATCATCAACGGCACGGTCGCGGCGGCGCTCGGCCTCGGGCTCCAGCAATGGATCGCGGGCCTCGTGGTCTGGGCATTCGGGCACACGCTCGCGGTGTTTGCCGCCAAGCGCGATCCCGACTTCGCAGCCGTGCTCGCCCGTCATCTTCGTCAGAAGGGGCATCTGGCATGCTGAGCCTGCGGGAATATCGCAGCCGCGCCGACCGACTGGCCGACCATCTGCCCTGGGCGGCGCTGGTCGCCCCCGGCGTGGTTCTGGGCAAGGACGGCAGCTTCATGCGCGTCGCCCGGTTTCGCGGACCCGACCTCGAATCCGCGACCGAGGCCGAACTGGTTTCCGCCTGCGCGCGCGCGAACAATGTGCTGCGGCGGTTCGGTACGGGCTGGGCGCTGCATGTCGAGGCCGAACGGCGCGAGGCGCTCGGCTACCCGGAGAGCACCTTTCCCGATGCCGCCTCGTGGCTCGTCGACGAGGAGCGGCGGGCGGCGTTCGAAGGCGCGGACGCTCATTTCGAGAGCCGCTATCATCTGACGCTCACCTATATGCCGCCACCCGACCAAGCGGACACCGCGGGCCGCGCGCTGGTCGAGCGCGGCGACGACCGACAGGGACGCAATTGGCGCCAGGCGCTGGCCGCCTTCGTCGCCGAAACCGATCGCGCGATGGATCTCCTCGCGGGCTTCATGGCCGACATCCGGCCTCTCGATGACGCCGACACGCTGACCTATCTCCACGGTACGATCTCGCCGCGCCGGCACAGGGTCGCCGTGCCCGAGACGCCGATGTATCTCGACGGCCTGCTCGCGGACACGCCGCTCACGGGCGGCCTCGAGCCGCGCCTCGGCGATGCGCATCTGCGCACGCTCACGGTAATGGGATTTCCGAACCTCAGCCGGCCCGGGATTCTCGATGCGCTCAACCATCAGGATTTCGCCTATCGCTGGGTCACGCGCTTCATCGCGCTCGATAAGACCGACGCCACCAAGGCGCTGACCAAGCTTCGCCGCCAATGGTTCAACAAGCGCAAGTCGGTGACCGCGCTACTGCGCGAGGTCATCTACAACCAGCCCGTCCAGCTGATGGACAGCGATGCCGACAACAAGATGGTCGACGCCGATCTCGCGCTCCAGGCGCTGGGCGGCGATCATGTCGCCTTCGGCTATCTTACCGCCACGATCACCGTATCCGACACCGATCGCGCGCGCGTCGAGGCCAAGGTCCGGGCGGTCGAGCGGATCGTCAACGGCCTTGGTTTCACCACGATCCGCGAAAGCGTGAACGCGGTCGAAGCCTGGCTCGGATCGCTGCCCGGCCATGTCTACGCCAATGTCCGGCAGCCGCTCGTCCACACGCTGAACCTCGCGCACCTCATGCCGCTGTCGAGCGTGTGGGCGGGGCCGGTCCGCAATGAGCATCTCGCCAAAATCACCCGACAGGAAGCTCCGCCGTTGCTCTACGCCGAAACGAGCGGCTCGACGCCGTTCCGGCTCTCCACCCATGTCGGCGATGTCGGCCACATGCTGGTGGTCGGCCCGACCGGCGCGGGCAAGTCGGTGCTGCTGGCACTGCTCGCGCTCCAGTTCCGCCGCTACCCGCAAGCCCAGCTCTACATCTTCGACAAGGGATTCTCGGCGCGGGCCGCCGTGCTGGCGATGGGCGGAGCCCATCATGCGCTTGGGCTCGGCGGCGATGATCAGGACGAGGGACGCGCGATTGCGTTCCAGCCGCTCCGCCACATCGATCGCGGCGACGAGCGGTCCTGGGCGGCGGAGTGGATCGCAGCGCTCCTCTCCCATGAGCATGTCATCGTCACGCCCGAGATCAAGGAGGCGCTCTGGTCGGCCTTGAACAGCCTCGCCAGCGCGCCGGTCGAGGAGCGAACGCTGACCGGGCTGTCCCTGCTGCTCCAGTCGACCGCGCTGCGATCGGCGCTCGCGCCCTACACCCTCGAAGGACCGTTCGGCCGGCTGCTCGACGCCGCCGAGGACGATCTCGCCATCGCGGATGTCCAGTGCTTCGAAACCGAGGCGCTGATGGGCCAGGCCGGCGTGGTCGCGCCCGTGCTCACCTATCTCTTTCATCGGCTCGAGGAGCGGTTCGACGGTCGGCCCACCCTGTTGGTGCTCGACGAGGCCTGGATCTTCCTCGACCACCCGCTGTTCGCCGCCCGCATCCGCGAATGGTTGAAGACGCTGCGCAAGAAGAACGTCGCGGTCATCTTCGCCACCCAAAGCCTTGCCGACATCGCCGACAGCGCGATCGCGCCCGCGATCATCGAGAGCTGTCCGCAACGCATTCTGCTGCCGAACGATCGGGCGATCGAACCGCAATCGCGCGCCGCCTACGAGCGGTTCGGGTTGAACGACCGCCAGATCGAACTGGTCAGCCGCGCGACGCCGAAGCGCCAATATTATCTGCAATCGGCGCGCGGCAACCGGCTGTTCGAGCTGGGGCTCGGTCCCGTCGCACTGGCTTTGTGCGGCGCGTCGGACCCGGCATCCCAACAGCGCATCGATGCGCTGCTTGGCCAGAACGGCGCTGATCAATTCGCTGCCCGCTTCCTCGCATCCGCCGGCCTCGACTGGGCAGCGCCGCTCGTGGCCGGCTTCTCCGCCCCCACCAGCCCCAAGGAGTCCTCGTGATGACCCGCATTGCCCTCAAGAAATATCTGACCGCGTCCGCTCTCGGCCTCGGCGCCGTCGGCATGCTCGCGATCGGCGTGAGCGTGCCGAGCACGCCCGCCCACGCCCAGCTCACCGTGTTCGATCCCAACAATTACAGCCAGAACATCCTGACCGCGGCGCGAACGCTCCAGCAGATCAACAACCAGATCCAGTCGCTCCAGAACGAGGCGACGATGCTGATCAACCAGTCCAAGAACCTGAGCCGCATCGACTTCCCGCAATTGCAGGCGATCACCCAGACGCTGCAGCAGATCGACCGGCTGATGGGTCAGGCGCAGGCGATCAGGTTCCAGGTGTCCGGGATCGATCGGCAATTCGGCCAGCTCTTCCCGTCCGATTTCGGCCAGGCGCTGCGCACCAACCAGCGCGTCATCGGCGCCCGCTCGCGCCTCGACGCGAGCATGGAAGGCTTTCGCCACACGATGGCCGTGCAGGCGCAGGTCGTCGAAAATGTCGCGGCCGACACGCAGCTGCTCTCCGAGCTCGTCGGTCGCAGCCAAGGCGCCGAAGGTGCGCTGCAGGCCCAGCAGGCGACCAACCAGCTGCTCGCGCTCACCGCCAAACAGCAGTTCCAGATCCAGAACCTGATGGCCGCGCAATATCGCGCCGAGGCGACCGAAGCGGCCCGCCGTGTTCAGGCCGAGCAGGAGGCGCGCACGGCGACCAAGAAATTCCTGGGTAAGGTCCAGGCCTACACGCCGCGCTGACGAGACCGGTCGCGGCGGCATCGCCCCCTGACCGCCGCGGCCGCAGCCCGCGGGGTCCCGGCTCCCGCTCCCCCCGCCGGGGCCCCGCGGCACCAAGTTGGACAAAGGAACGCGCCTTGAATGACCTCAATGTCATCGACCGCTTCATGGAAGCCTTCATTCGCTACATCGACAGCGGATTCGGGCTCTTGGGAGGCGATGTCGGGTTCCTCACCACGGTCCTGATCGGCATCGACATCACGCTTGCCGGCCTGTTCTGGGCGATGGGCGGCGAGGACGACATCATCGGCCGCTTCCTCAAGAAGATCCTCTATGTCGGCGCCTTCGCGCTCATCCTCAACAGCTTCTCGACGCTCGCCGACATCATCTTCCGCTCCTTCGCCGGGCTCGGCCTGGTCGCGGGCGGCGGATCGATCAGCGCGGACGACCTGCTCAAGCCCGGCCGGCTCGCCGGCACTGGCTTCGAGGCCGCTTGGCCGCTGCTCGACCAGGCCAGCGAAATGCTCGGCTTCACGACCTTCTTCGACAATTTCCTCACGATCATGGTGCTGCTGATCGCCTGGGTCGTGGTGATCGTCGCCTTCTTCATCCTGGCGGTGCAGCTCTTCATCACGATCCTCGAATTCAAGCTCACCACGCTTGCCGGCTTCGTGCTGGTGCCGTTCGCCTTGTGGAACCGCACGAGCTTCCTCGCCGAGCGCGTGCTCGGCAATGTCGTCAGCTCGGGCATCAAGGTGATGGTGCTCGCGGTCATCGTCGGCATCGGCTCGAACTTCTTCGCGGAATTCGTCTCGGCCCTGCAAGGCCAGGAACCCGACATCGGCGCGGCGATGAGCCTCGTTCTCGCCAGCCTCGCGCTGTTCGGGCTCGGCATCTTCGGTCCCGGCATAGCATCCGGGCTGGTCGCGGGGGCGCCGCAGCTCGGCGCCGGCTCCGCGGTCGCGACGACCGCGCTCGCGGCCGGAGGCTTCGCCGTCGCCGGGGGCGCAGGCATGGCGGCGGCACGCGGCGTGGCCGGCGCCGGGCTCGGCGCGATCCGCGCCGGCACGGCGATGGGATCGGCCGCATCGACCGCCTACAAGCTCGGCCAGGAAACCGCCGGGTCCAAATCAATCGCTTCAGGCGTTGGCGGCATCGCCACGGCGGCGCGGGGCGCCGCCGCGCAAAAGATGAGCGGCGCCTTCGGCCTGCGTGACGCGGTCGAGCGAGGCCGTCAGGCGGCGTGGAGCGCAGGTAGCGCGCAGCCCGCCGCTGCGGGGTCGGCCTCGGCGGCCTCGGAATCCACGCCCGCATGGGCGCGCTCGCTGCAAGCGACGCAGAATGCTCGCCACCACCGGCAGATGGCCATCCACGCGCTCCAATCGGGCGACCGTGGCGGCGCCTCCGCAACTCCCGACATCAAGGAAAGGGACTGATCGATGCGATTTAGACGCGCGGTGCAGCGCTATGGGCGAACACCAGAACCCGAAACACCCTATCAACGCGCTGGCCAGCTGTGGGACGAGCGCATCGGCTCGGCGCGCGCCCAGGCGAAGAACTGGCGGCTGATGGCGTTCGGCGGGCTGTTCCTGACGACGGGCCTATCCGCCGGCCTCGTCTGGCAATCGCTGCAGAGCCGCGTCGTGCCCTATGTGGTCGAGGTCGATGCGCTCGGCGAAGCCCGGGCGGTGACACTTGCCGAGACCGATTATCGACCGACGGATCCGCAGATCGCGTGGCATCTCGGCCGGTTCATCGCGAACATCCGTTCGAAGTCGCTCGATCCGGTGCTGATGCGCGATAACTGGCTGGCGGCCTATGACTTCGCGACGCCGCGCGGAAGCATCTTCCTTGGCGAATATGCCCGCTCGGCCAATCCGTTCGCCGACATCGGCGACAGGACAGTTTCGGTTCAGATCACCAGCGTCGTGCGCGCGTCGGCGACAAGCTTTCAGGTCAAATGGCTCGAGACCGCCTTCGAGCGCGGGAGTCTCGCGGGAAGTTCACGCTGGACCGCGATCCTGACGGTCGTGGTCAAGCCGCCGCGCAATGCCGAGACGCTGCGGAAGAACCCGCTCGGTCTCTACGTCGATGCGATCGACTGGAGCCGCGAGCTCGAAACGCCGACGGCCACGCCCGCACCGCGACCTGCGCCTGCGACTGACCTGCCGCTTGGCTCGCCGCTCGACCCCAATCTCGGCGCCATGCCGCCATCCCTACCGGAGAACAGCCAATGACCCGTTTCCTCGCCCTCCCGTCGGCGCTGCTCATCTGCACGGCCTCGGTGCATGCCCAGACCGCCCCGCCGAGCGTGCCGCCTAGCGCGACGCCGCCCGCGATCGACATGGCACGGCCGGCGTCTCCGCCAGCATCGCCAGTGGCCCAGCCCATCCGGCACGCCAAGCCAAAGCCGCTGACGCCGGCGATGGTTCGCGTCAGCGACGCCAATCGCGCGGCGACGTTGGAGCCCAGCACACAGGCCTACATCAATGCCGTCCAAGTCTATCCGTTCAGCGACGGCGTGCTCTACCGGCTCTATGCCGCGCCGGAGCGGGTAACGGACATCGCGCTGCAACCCGGCGAAGCGGTTATATCGGTTGCCGCAGGCGATACCGTGCGCTGGACCGTCGGCGACACCAGCAGCGGCAGCGGTGATGCCAAGCGCGTGCACATTCTGGTGAAGCCCTTCGCGCCCGATCTTACCACGAACCTCGTCATCACCACGGACCGCAGGGCCTATCACCTCCAGCTCGAAAGCACGGCGAGTACCGCGATGGCTGCGCTCTCCTGGACCTATCCGCAGGATGAGCTGATCGCGATCCGCCGCGCTGCCGACGAAGCGAGGGCGGCGGCACCGGTGGCGGCCGGAATCGCCCTCGACCAGCTCTACTTCGGCTACGCAATCACCGGCGACAAGCCGCCATGGCGACCGCTGCGCGCGTTCGATGACGGCCGCCAGACCTATATCGAGTTCCCGCCGAGCATCGCGCAGGGCCAAGCGCCTCCAATGTTCGTGCTTGGACCCGGCGGCGACGCCCAACTCGTAAACTATCGCATGTCGGGTCGGTTCTACGTGGTCGATCGCCTGTTCGACGTGGCCGAATTGAGGCTCGGCGAAAAGAAACAGGCAATCGTCCGGATCACTCGCGGCGGCGCCGAGCGTCGGCGGAGGGGGTCGTGACCGAAGAGGCGCTGGACACGGCGGCCCCGCCGAAGGCCGATCCCGAGACGCTGGTGCTGCGCGGCTCTCCCGGCCGTGTCGTGCGCTTCCGCCGCGGCGCGGTGATCGCCATCGCCGCGCTCGGGTCGGCAGCGATCGTCGGCACGGCCTGGATCGCGCTCAAACCCGCCACCTTTCGGATGGTCGCGAGCGAGGAAGATCGAGTCGATCTGAGCGCCAAGGCGCCGGCGGATGCCCTTGCCGATGCGCCGAAGGGCTACGGCGATGTGCCGCAGCTTGGCCCGCCGCTCCCTGGCGATCTCGGACGTCCGATCCTCGAACATCAGCGCTCGATCGACGCGGCCGTCCCTCCAGCTGGTCCCGATCCGGCCGCGCAGGCTGCGGAGGCGGAAAGGCAGCGGAACGCCGCCGAACGACGAGCCGCGCGCGAGTCCGGCGTGATGATGCAACTGGCGGGTGACAGGCGGGAAACTGCGAATGCTGTCACCCCCGCTATCGCAGTTAGCCAGCCGAGCGACGGCAGCGCATCTGTGCCGAAGATCGCCCTCGATGCCGAGCGAGACCCGGGAAGCCAGCAGCGCAAGGCGGACTTCATCGCGGGTAAGGACACGGGCGGCGACATCAATCCGCACGCGCTGACCCCGCAGATCTCGCCCTTTACCCTGCACGCCGGCACCGTCCTTGCCGCCAGCCTGATTACCGGGCTGAATTCCGACTTGCCTGGCATCGTCACGGCGCAAGTCACCGAGAACGCCTATGACAGCGTCACGGGCCGGATCTTGCTGATCCCGCAGGGCGCCCGGCTTATTGGCAGCTACGACAGCGTGGTGGCGTTCGGCCAGAAGCGCGCGCTCGTCGTATGGCAGCGCATCATCCTGCCCGATGGCTCGTCGATCCGGATCGACAATGTCCCCGCCAGCGATACGGCGGGCTATGCTGGGCTCTCGGACAAGGTCGACGTCCATACGTGGCAGTTGCTGAAGGGCGTTGCTCTCTCGACCCTGCTTGGCGTCGGCACGGAACTGAGCTTCGGGACCAGCGAGAGCGATCTGGTACGCGCGATCCGCGAGTCCGCGCAGCAGAGCGGTGCCCGCGCGGGCGACCAGATCGTCATGAAGAACCTCAACGTCCAGCCGACGGTCCGCGTGCGCCCGGGCTGGCCGCTCCGGATCGTGGTTCACAAGGATATTGTCCTGCAGCCTTGGCAGAGCGGACGGAGATAGCGATGGTCGAGATCAAATTGCAGAAGCTGCCGGACAGAACGCCCGTCAAGCTCTCGGTCAACCTGCCGCTGGTTCTCCATGCCGACTTGGTCGCCTACGCGGCATTCTATCGCGAGACCTATGGGGCCGAGGAACCGATCGCCGAGCTGGTTCCGCACATGCTCGCCGCATTCCTCGCGAGCGATCGCGCTTTCGCCAAGTCCCGGAAGAGCTCGCAGTCCTAAGGGGGAAGCCTTGGATGACGAGGCCCTCTGGACGCCGAGGGAGCTGGCGAAGTTTTTGGGCTATTCGGAGAGCACCATCTGCCGAATGGTGTCGCAGT
This sequence comes from Sphingopyxis sp. CR5, assembly GCF_059693785.1. Classification (NCBI taxonomy): domain Bacteria; kingdom Pseudomonadati; phylum Pseudomonadota; class Alphaproteobacteria; order Sphingomonadales; family Sphingopyxidaceae; genus Sphingopyxis; species Sphingopyxis sp. CR5. Next base: position 204,788 of record NZ_JCATIE010000003.1, read on the forward strand.
CTCCGGAAAAGCTGCCACCCAGGGTTGTCGCTCTAGCGAGACCGCGCTGGCTTCCCGAGCTTGTCAGAGAATGGGCCAAGACGAACAGCGAGCCGTTGCGCAATCGGACCGGCAGACCCCGCAACATTCGCTGAAAAATGGCGTCGGGAGGCGTTCAGTTTGTCGTGGATTTGGCACGCTTCACAGCTTCTGGATAAGCCGTCAGTGCACCAAATTGTGCCAAACCCCCGAAATTATCCTTTGTTTTCAAAGGAGATTGGTGCGGTCGAGAAGACTCGAACTTCCACGGCCTTTCGGCCACAACGACCTCAACGTTGCGCGTCTACCAGTTCCGCCACGACCGCACATCATGAAGAGCCGAAACGGGTCCGGCACCGGGTAGGAGCGGGCGCTTAGCAAAGCGTTTCGGGCGATGCAAGCGAGCTTCGCCACATTTATTTTTTGCGGCCATTCCGGCGCGAGCGAGCGTTCCTGCCGCTTGTCACCGATGTGACGCAAAGGAGTCTTCGAACTGTCATCGCTCTACCGTCAGAGCGTCATCGAATCACCCTAGTGGCGGCGTCACCGGGGGTGAGGGGCGAATCCCGTTCTCGCTCGCGGCCTATTTTTCATCAGGGGCGCCGTTGCGCGCACACCGGGAACGGAGAATTTCATGGCGGCTTTCGCACGCGTTCGTTTGGTCATGCTCAGCGGCGTGGCCTGTTCCATCCTTGCGGCCTGCGGCGCCGACGGCGTCGCGTCGCCGGGCGAGGGCGTGATCGTCATTCCGACGCCGACCCCCACGCCGACGCCGACCCCCACCCCGACCCCGACGCCGACCCCCACCCCGACGGGCGTGACGCCGGCGGCCGACTGCCCGACGATCGGCGGCAGCGACCAGCTCACCGACCTCGGCACGATCGGCGACGGCAACAACTCGTGGCGCAACTGCGGTTTCCCGGCGCGCTTCAACTCGACCACGGCAATCCCGAAGGTCGATGGCGTCGTCTACTCGCTCCCCGGCCGTGTCGACGTCGGCACCGACCAGGGGGCCGCGAGCACCAATAACGTCGTCACGCTGACGATCGATCCGGGCGTGATCGTCTTTGGTTCGACCGGCGTTTCCTATCTCGCCGTCAACCGCGGCAATCGCATCGACGCGGTCGGCACCCCGACCCAGCCGATTATTTTCACCGGTCGCGGCAACGTCACGGGTTCGGCTGGTGACAACACATCGCAGCTGTGGGGCGGCATCGTGCTGCTTGGCCGGGCACCGATCACCGACTGCCTTGCGCCGTCTGCCGAAGAGGGGACGGTCGAGTGCGAACGCGACACCGAAGGCACGTCGAACGCGCTCTATGGCGGCGCGCAGCCGGCCGATAATTCGGGTCGCCTGTCCTATGTGCAGATCCGCTACTCGGGCTTCGTTCTCAGCGCCGACAAGGAATTGCAGGGGCTGACCCCTTCGGGCGTCGGATCGGGTACCCAGATCGACCATATCCAGGTCCACAACAGCTCGGACGACGGGATGGAAGTCTTTGGCGGCCGGCCGAACTTCAAATATATGATCATGACCGGCGCCGAGGATGACAGCTTCGACACCGACGTCGGGACCAAGGCGAATATTCAATATGCGATTGCGGTCCAGCGCGCGGGCGGAACGGTCGGCGACTCGATCATGGAAATCGATTCGGACGGCAATGAGCAGGCGGTTCCGCGCCAGAATGTGAACATTTCGAACTTCACCTTCATCCACCGCAACGCGGCGGCGGGCAACGGCGCCGCGATCCGCATCCGTGGCGGCGCGGACTATACGTTCGCGAATGGACTGATCACGACCGACACGTCGTGCATCCGGATCGACAGCACGTCGACGACGCAGGAAACGGGAGAGGACGAGCAGGGACCGCCGCGCTTCTTCTCGGTCTCGCTGAAGTGCGGCAGCCGTCCGTTCCGCGGCGGCGGCGACCCGGCGGTGACCGATGCCGAGGTCCAGGCGATCTTCGAGGCCGGGACCAACAACCGCTTCGACTATGCGCCCAGCCTGACCAACCTGTTCCTCAACGGCGCCACCGAAACGGGCTACGAGCCTTTCGATGCCAAGACGCTGAACAGCTTCTTCGACACGACCGCCTATGTCGGCGCCGTCGCCGACGCGAACGACACCTGGTACGCGGGCTGGACCTGTAATTCGTCGACGGCAGATTTCGGCAGCGACAGCGGGAGCTGCTCGAGCTTGCCGGTCACCTGATCGCTCGCAAGCCACTTCGGGGAGCGGGCGGGCCTGACGGCTGGCCCGCTCCCTTCCCACATATTCCTCGGGGACGATTTACCATGACCAAGCGGCCGATTCTCGCCAGCCTGCTCCTCCTCAGCACCGCCCTTGTCGCGCCTTCGGCGCTAGCGCAGGACGCGGGCAGCGCGCCTGCTGCCGATACCCCCGGCGACCAGCCCGCCGCCGCGGCGCAGGACGAGCAGCCCGAGGAGGATGTCGACGTTTCGATCCCCGGTGGCAGCGATCAGGAGATCGTCGTCACCGGCCGCTACGTCCCCAACGTGGTCCGCGCGACCCCCGAAGTCGTGTCGGTGCTTTCGTCGGCCGACATCGCGCGCACCGGCGAGGGCGATATTTCGGGTTCGCTCCAGCGCGTGACCGGTCTGTCGGTCGTCGGCGGCGGCTTCGTCTATGTCCGCGGCCTCGGCGATCGCTATTCGCTGGCGCTCCTCAACGGCTCGCCGCTGCCGAGTCCCGAGCCGCTCAAGCGCGTCGTCCCGCTCGACATCTTCCCCACCAATGTCATCGATTCGACGCTGGTCCAGAAAAGCTATTCGGTGAACTTCCCCGGCGAATTCGGCGGTGGCGTGATCAACCTGACGACCAAGTCGACCCCGCGCGAACCCTTTCTGACCTTCAGCGGCGGGATCGGTTGGGACAGCGAGACGACAAACGAGCTCGGCTATACCTATTATGGCGGCGACGCCGACTGGACCGGCTTCGACGACGGCACCCGCGACATCCCGCCGCTGCTCGCCGCGGCGCTGAAGAGCGGCAAGCCAATCCTCGAGGGAGCCGACTTCACGCAGGACGATCTCGAAGCGATGGAGATGCAGCTGGTCAACGCGCCGACCACGCTGCTCCAGCAGAATAATCACATCCCGATCAACTGGTCGGCCGGAATTACCGGCGGTACGACGATCCCGCTCGCCGACGGCCAACTCGGCATCATCGCGACCGCGGGGATCAGCAACAAGTGGCGCACCCGCGACACCCTACAACAGACCTCGGTCAACGAGGACCTGTCGGGCGAACCGCAGACGAGCTACAACCGCGTCATCACCGACAACCATATCGTCGTGAACGGGCTGCTCGGCTTCGGCCTCGAACTCGGCGACCACAAGGTACGCTGGACCAACCTCTATATCCGCGACACGCTGAAGCAGGCACGCCTCGCGCTGGGCAGCGACCGCAACCAGACCGACCGCGACATCATGAAGCAGGACACGGCCTGGTACGAGCGCCAGCTCATCAACAGCCAGTTCGTCGGCGAATTCAATTTCGACCCGGTCAAGGTCGACATTCGCGGCGGCTATGCCAACTCGCAGCGCGAAGCGCCGTACGAGCGCAGCTTCACCTACGTCCGCACCAACCTGCCGACCGACGTCGATCCGACCGGCGACAAGTTCGTCAACGATCTCGGCGGCAACAAGGGCGACGCGACGATCGGCTTTTCGGACCTCAACGAGGATCTGTGGTCGGGCGGCGTCGACCTTTCCTATGAACTTGCGCCTCGGATCACAGCGACCGTCGGCTATGCGTACAGCGATACGCATCGCGTGTCGGAAAGCCGCAGCTTCCAGTTTCGCGCATCGAACCTGCCCGTTGCGGTGCAGCAGTTGCGCCCCGACTATCTTCTCTCCGATGCGACGATCCAGGCGTATGACATCACCCTGCTCGAAACGTCGGCGCAGGACGGCACCGCCGCCTTCGACGCGAAGCTGCGCACCCACGCGGGTTACGGCCAGATCCAGGCCGAAATCATCCCCGGCGTGAACATCAATGCCGGCGTGCGCTACGAAGATGCGAAGCAGACGGTCATTCCCATCGACCTGTTCAACACCGGATCGTCGGCGATCGTCGCGACCAACCTGAACAACGACTATTGGCTGCCCGCGGTCACGCTGACGTGGGAAGTCGCGCCCGACATGCAGCTTCGCGCCAACGGATCGAAAACGATCGCGCGGCCCCAGTTCCGCGAACTGGTGGCACAGGTCTATCAGGATCCCGAATCGAACCGCCTCTATCGCGGCAATCCGTCGCTGGTCGACAGCGAGTTGTGGAACGCGGAACTGCGTTACGAATGGTATTTCGATCGCGACCAGCGTTTTACCGCCGCCGCCTTCTACAAGTCGATCGACAATCCGATCGAATCCTACACGACGATTTCGGATTCGGCGGTCAACAGCAGCTATGCCAATGCGCCAAAGGCGACGCTCTATGGCGCGGAGGTCGAGGTACAGAAATATATCCCCCTCGATACGATGTCCGACGCGGCGTTCTGGCAGACCCGTCGCCTCGTCCTGATCGGAAACTACACCTACACCCAGTCGAAGATCAGGGTGGGCGAGGGCGATACGACGGTCATCAACGGCGTCGAGCAAAACGCGCGGAACTTCTTTATCGACGGCGCGCCGCTCACCGGCCAGTCGGACCATCTGGTCAATGTCCAGATCGGGCTCGAAGACACGGAAAAGCTGTCGCAGCAGACCCTGCTCTTCACCTATGCCAGCCCGCGCGTGACCAGCCGCGGTCCGTCGGGGCAGCCCGACCTTCGTGAAAAGCCGGGCATTTCGCTCGACTTCGTCGCGCGTCAGGGCGTGATGCTGAAGGGCAAGGAAATCGAACTGAAGTTCGAGGCGCGAAACCTGACCGGCCGCACGTACAAGGAATTGCAGGAAGCGGGCGACAACAAGATTTATTTCAACCGCTACAAGCTCGGGCGGACCTTCTCGCTCAGCGCATCGATCAAATTCTGATCGGGTTCCCCTCCTCCGAAGAGGAGGGGTTTCTTCGAACTGCCATACTTCCCCGGACTCGCCCCACTGACAAAAAACTGTAATCTCCCCGTCAACTGATTGTCACCAATCGTCCCTAGGCGATTCGCGAGGACGCATTTTCGGTTGGGGGTAGTGGATAATCCAATGGCGACGCTGATGCCCGGATCGGCCTTCAGGCTGCCGCGCGCGATTCCGACCTGGTTGCGCCCGCGTCCCCGACCGGCGCGCGACCTGGCGCCGCGGCTCCTGGTCGGCCTGCTTGCGGTGCTGCTCGTCTGGCAGGCGGTCCGGCTCCTCTGGACGGCGATCGTCCCGCTGTCGCCGCTCGGCGCGTGGCAGCCGCAAACCGCGGTGATCGCCTCGCCCGCCGAGCGCCGGGCGCTCTTCGCGAGCTTCGATCCCTTCTTTCGCACGGGCAGCCAGGGCCCGGCCAGCGCGACGGTCACCGCGCTTGGGCTCACCCTCTTCGGCGTGAACATCAACGAGGCGACCGGCGGCGGGTCGGCGATCATCGCCGGCGAGGACGATGTCCAGAACAGCTACGCGATCGGCGATGAAATCGTCCCCGGCGTCCGCCTGTCCGGGGTGGCCTTCGACCATGTGACGCTCGACCGCGGCGGCGCACAGGAGAGCCTGTTCCTCGACCAGAGCGGCGCCGCGCCGGTCGCCAATCCCGCGCTTCCCGCACCGACACCGGAGCCCGGCGCCGCATCGCCAGGCGGACGCAGCGCCAATGGCGAAATGTCGCCGGAGGCGCTTCAGGCGGGCATCGGTTTCGCACCGCGTACCGAGGAGGGTCGCGTGACGGGCCTCCTCGTCCAGCCAAAGGGCGACGGCGCCGTCTTTCGCGCCGCGGGGCTGCGTCCCGGCGATGTCGTGCGCTCGGTGAACGGCCGGCCGATCGGCTCGGCGGGCGACGCGGCCGCGCTCGCGGGACAGCTCACCCCCGGCGCCCGCATCTCGCTGGAGGTCGAGCGCGGTGCCAATGTCGTCCCGGTCGCCATCTTCCTCTCGAAGCAATAGGTTTTCATGCGTCTCAGACTGTCCCTGATGCTCGCCGCCGCGCTGGTTTCCGCCAGCCCCGCGCAGGCGCAATATACGCTCAACGTTCGCGATGCCGACATCCGTGCCTTCATCCAGGACGCGGCGCGGATCACCGGGCGGACCTTCGTCATCGATGGCCGGGTCAACGGCAAGGTGTCGGTCGTCACCGACCGGCCGCTGTCGCGCAGCGAATATTTCGAGATATTCCTTGCCACGCTGCGCTCGAACGGCCTCGTCGCGGTGCCGGGCCCCAACGGCAGCTACCGTGTCCAGCCGATCGACGGTGCCGCCTCGCAGCCCGGCCGTATCGGCAGCGACCGCGCCGCCCAGAACCAGTTCGTGACCGAGATTGTCCGCCTGAAGCATATCGATGCCGTCGCCGCGGTCGAAACGCTGCGCCCGCTTGTCAGCCCGCAAGGCTCGCTCACCGCGAACCGCAATGCGAACAGCCTCGTCGTCGCCGACTTCGCCGACAATATCCGCCGCATCCGGGCGCTCGCCTCGAGCATCGACCGCGATACCTCGACGAGCCAGATCGTGACGCTGAAGAACGCCGGCGCCCGCGAAATCGCGTCGGCCTTGCAGGCCCTCGTGCCGTCGGCGGGAGAGGGGGCGACGACGCCCGTCGCGATCGTTCCGATCGACAGCAGCAATGCGATCGCGCTGCGCGGCGACCAGGCGATGGTCGCACGCTTCGTCGCGATGGCGAACGACCTCGACCAGCGCGCGGCGGGCGGCACCGAACTGCGTGTCTACTGGCTCGAGCACGCCAATGCCGAAACGCTGCTGCCGACGTTGCAGCAACTCGTCGGCGGGGGCAGTGATCCGGCGCCAAAGGCCGGACTGTCGCCGTCCACCTCGTCGTCCTCGCTGTCGAGCGGCGGGGCGCAGTCGACCCCGACCCCGACCCCCGCTCCGACAGCCAGCGCGACGACGACCAGCTCGACCGGCAGCATCGCGACCCGCGGCCCCGCGATCATCACTCGCTACGAAGGCGCCAATGCGATCATCGTTGCTGCGAACAGCGACGTGCAGCGCAAGCTTGGCGAATTGATTCGCCAGCTCGACACGCGGCGGCAACAGGTGCTGGTCGAGGCCATCGTCGTCGAGATCGGGGACGACGCGGCAAAGAAACTCGGCGTCCAGTTCCTGCTCGGCGGCAAGAATATTCCTTTCGCCGCGACGAGCTACAGCAACGCCTCGCCCAACATCCTGACGCTCGGCGGCGCCTATGGTGCGACCAAGCTGACCGAGGATAAGACGACCGTCGACGGCACGACCGTCGTCACCCAGACGTCGAGCGCGCTCGGCACCAGCCTTCAGGAAGCGGCCGCGGCATCGCTGCTCTCCGCGACCGGAGGATTCGCCGGGTTCGCGGGCGATATCGGCAAGGACACGGTGTTCGGCGCGATCGTCAACGCGGTAAAGTCCGACACCACGTCGAACCTGCTCGCCACGCCGCACATCGTCACGCTCGACAATCAGGAAGCGAAATTCCTCGTCGGTCAGGAAGTGCCGATCACCACCGGCGAGGCGCTGTCGGACAATTTCGACAACGCCTTCCGCACCGTCCAGCGCGAAGAGGTCGGCATCAAGCTGGAGGTGACGCCGCAGGTCAACGCCGCGGGCGAGGTGAAGATGTTCATCCGCCAGGAAGTGTCGAGCGTTGCCGGGCCGGTCTCGTCGCGCAACAGCGATCTCATCCTCAACAAGCGCTCGTTCGAAACCGTGCTGACGGTCGACGATGGCGAGATGTTCGCGATCGGCGGGTTGCTCAACGACGACGAGCGCAAGACGATCGAGCGCATCCCCCTGCTCAGCGACATCCCGCTGATCGGCGAATTGTTCAAATCGCGCAGCCGCAGCCATTCGAAGACCAATTTGATGGTGTTCATTCGTCCGACGATCCTGCGCAGCCGCGAGGACAATGCCGCGCTGACCGCGCGCCGCTACGGCTATATCCGCAATTTCCAGCTCCAGCGGAATCCCGATCAGGAACCCGCGATCGACACGCTCGTCCGCGATTATCTGGGGACCGTTCCGCCAGCCCCCAGTGCAGCGACCGCGGCCGACGTCACCGTGACGCCGGCGACGCCCGAACCCGTCGATATTCCGCCCTCGACGCCGCAAGGAGATCGGCCGTGACCGACGGCGGACCGGCCGACACGCCGTCCGCGGCGCCGGTGGACATTCCCTATGGCTTTGCCCGCACGCACGGCGTCGTAATCGCGCCCGCCGGCGACGGCGCCTGGCTCGCGACGCTGCGCGAGGATGCCGATCCGGCGGTGCTGATCGAGGTGAAGCGATATCTGTCCGCGCCTTTGCGCGTCGTGACCGCGAATCCCGCCGATTTCGACCGCCTGCTGTCCGATCACTATGCCGTCGACGCGACCAGCGCGATGGCGGGATCGCTCGAGGGCGGCGATATCGACATGATCGCCAACGGGATGCCCAGCGCCGAGGATCTGCTCGACAGCGCCGACGATGCGCCCGCGATCCGCCTGATCAACGCGATCATCGCCGAAGCGGTCCGCCAGGGGGTCAGCGACATCCATATCGAGCCCTATGAAAGCGGGCTGGTCGTGCGAATGCGGACCGACGGCGTGCTGCGCGAACATCTGCGCATGCCTCCCCACGTCGCGCCCGTCGTCGTGAGTCGCATCAAGGTGATGGCGCGGCTCGACATTGCCGAGCGCCGCGTGCCGCAGGACGGGCGCATCGCGCTGACGCTCGCGGGCAAAGCGGTCGACGTCCGCGTTTCGACCCTGCCGAGCCGCGCCGGCGAGCGGGTCGTGATGCGTATTCTCGACAAGGACACGGCGGGGATCGACTTCGACGTCCTCGGCCTCACCGGCGAGACCGACCGCATCCTGCGCGAAGCGCTTGCGGAGCCCAACGGCATCATCCTCGTCACCGGCCCCACGGGCTCGGGCAAGACGACGACGCTGTACGCCGCGCTGAAGCAGCTCAACGATGGGCAGCGCAATATCCTGACCGTCGAGGACCCGGTCGAATATGCGGTCGACGGGGTCGGGCAGACGCAGGTCAATGCCAAGGTTGGGCTCGACTTCGCCGCCGGGCTGCGCGCGATCCTGCGCCAGGATCCCGATGTCGTCATGGTCGGCGAAATCCGCGACCGCGAGACCGCCGACATCGCGGTGCAGGCCTCGCTCACCGGCCACCTCGTGCTTTCGACCGTCCACACCAATGACGCGGTCGGCGCGATCACGCGCCTCAAGGATTTGAAAGTAGAGCCTTTTCTTCTCGCCTCGACCCTCCGCGCGGTCATCGCGCAGCGGCTTGTGCGCAAACTTTGCGAAAATTGCCGCGAACCCATCCAGGCCGACAACAGTATCGCCGCGATGCTCGGCCTCGACATCGGTACGGTGATCTGGAAACCGAAGGGCTGCGACCAGTGCAACCACAGCGGTTACAAGGGCCGCATCGGCGTGTTCGAAGCGATCAGGATCGATGAAACGGTGCGCCGCTACATCTACGCCGGAGGCGACGAGGCGATGATCGCCAAACATGCGTTCCTGAAAGCCCCGACGCTTGCGAGCTCGGCGCGCGCGATGGTCGCCAAGGGGCTGACCACCGCCGAGGAAGCGATCCGCGTCGCGCGGCGCGAGGATGTCGATGCCTGATTATCGCTATGTCGCGATCGATCCCAAGGGGCGCGAGCGGACCGGGCGGCTGACCGCCGCGAACGACGACGCCGCGCGCGCCGACCTAGTCCGGCGCAAATTCCACATCGTCGCGGTCGAACCTGCCGGCGCACGCGAACCGCGCGGGCGGGCGCTGTTCGGCTGGCGCCGCACGCGGCTCAGCAGCAAGGATCTTGCGCTCTTCACGCGCCAGCTCGCGACGCTTGCCGAAGTCGCGCCGCTCGAAGAGGCGTTGCGCACGCTGACGCGCCAGAGCGAAGCCGAAACCGCGCGTCTGGTGATCGGCGACGTCCACGCGGGACTGCTCGAAGGGCGCCGGCTATCCGACGCGATGGCGCGGCAATCGCCCAGCTTCCCGCCGCTCTATCGCGCGATGGTGTCGGCGGGCGAGACGACGGGCAGCCTGACCGTTATACTCGCGCGGCTCGCCGACCTGCTCGAACGCCAGGCCGAAGTGCGCGGCAAGCTGATCGCGGCGCTCGCCTATCCGATCGTGCTGACCTTCGTCGCGATCGGCGTGGTCGCGGCGCTGATGATCTTCGTCGTGCCGCGCGTCGTCGAGCAATTCACCGACGTCGGCCAGCAACTGCCCTTCCTGACCCGCGCGGTGATTGCGATCTCGAGCTTCGCTGCGAACTGGTGGTGGCTGATCGCGATCCTGATCGCCGCCGCCGCCTTTGGCTGGGCCAGCGCGATTCGTCGCCCGGCCTTCAAGGCGCGCGTCGACGCGCGGTTGCTGCGGCTGCCGCTGCTCGGACGCCTGCTCCGCGATCTTTACGCCGCGCGCTTCGCGCGTACGCTGTCGACGATGGTGTCGAGCCGTCTGCCACTCGTCGAAGGATTGCGGCTCACCGTGCCGACGATCCGCAACGCCGCGCTCGCCTCCGCCACCGCCAACCTGATCGATCAGGTGCGCGCCGGCGGCAGCCTGTCGTCGGGGCTGCGCGACGTCGGCATCTTTCCTCCGCTGCTCGTCTATATGACCGCGAGCGGCGAGAGCGCGGGGCGGCTCGAGCAGATGCTCGAACGCGCCGCCGATTATCTCGAACGCGAATTCGACCGCTTTACCGCCGCCTCGATGGCGCTGCTCGAACCGGTCATCATTGTCGTCATGGGGTCATGCGTGGCCCTTATCATTCTTTCCATCCTCTTGCCGATCCTCCAGTTGCAGAGTCTTGCAGGACTATAATAAATGTCGCTTATGCAGCTTTTCTTCCGCCTGATACTCGATCCGTCCCGCCCCGCCGCCTTGCGGCGCAAACGCGACGAACGCGGCTTCACCCTGACCGAATTGATGGTCGTCATCTTCATCATCGGGCTGCTCGCAACCGTCGTGATGATCAACGTGCTGCCCAGCCAGGATCGCGCGATGGTTACCAAGGCAAAGGCCGACATCGCGACGCTCGAAAACGCGCTTGAACAATATCGGCTCGACAATCTGACCTATCCCGCGTCGACCGACGGGCTGAATGCGCTCATCACCGCGCCGCCGTCGCTGGCGCAGCCCGAACGCTATCGCCGCGGCGGCTATATCAAGAAGCTGCCCGCCGATCCGTGGGGCCGCCCCTATAATTATCAGGCGCCGGGACCGAACGGGCAGGCGTTCGACATCTGGTCGCTCGGCGCCGACGGCGCGCCCGGCGGCAGCGACGAGAATGCGGATATTCATGGTGGAGACCGCTAGGGCGCCAGCGTCAGGGTCCTGCCGGACAAGGGCGAACGGCTTTACGCTGGTCGAGCTGATGGTCGTGCTCGCGATCCTCGGACTTGCCGCGGCGGCGGTCGTGCTGACACTTCCCGGCGAGGAGCGCAGCGTGCGCAGCGAAGCCGACCGCCTCGCCGCGCGTCTCGCGGCGGCGCGCGATGTCGCGGTGATCGAGGGGCGCAGCGTCGCGGTGAACTTCGCACCCTCGGGCTATGGCTTCGAACGGCGCGTGAACGGCGAATGGGAGCCGCTGCCCGGACGTGCGTTCGAGCGGCGCAACTGGCCGCGCGATGTCCGCCTCGCTGCGGGTGGCGAGGGGGTTGCGCGCATCCTCTTCGATCGCGTCGGCACCAGCCCGACGCCGCAAGCCGTCGTGCTGTCGGGCGGCGAGGCGCGCGAGGTCGTGCGGGTGTCGGCGACCGGGGAGGTCAGCCGTGACCGTTGATTCCCGCCGCGACGGCGGCTTCACCCTGCTCGAAATGCTGGTGGCATTGAGCATCATCAGTATCGCCGCGCTGACGCTCGTGCGACTGGACGCCTATGCCGTGCGGACCGCGGGCGACCTCGACGAAAGCACGATGGCGGGAATTGTCGCGCAAAATCGCGCCGTCGAGCTGTGGAGCGATCCCGTGCCGCCGACAATCGGCAACAATGCGATCGCGGTGGCCAATGGTGGACGGACCTGGCGTATCGAACAGCGCGTCGCGAAGACCGCCGATGACAGCCTGCTGCGCGTCGACCTGACCGTACGTCCCGAAAGCGGGCGGGGACAGGCGGTGCTTACGATCATCAGGCCATCGCGATGAGAGGCCTCCACATTCTTCCCCCAACGGACAAGGCGAGCGCGAACGGCTTCACCCTCGTCGAAATGCTTGTCGCGCTTTCGATCTTCGCCGCGATCGCTGCGATGGGCGTCGGCCTGCTCCGCAGCAGCATCGACACCCAGGACGCCGTTCAGGGGCGGTTGCAGGCGATGGGCGGCATCAACCGGCTGCGCGCCGTGATGGCGAACGATCTTGCGCAGGCTCTCCCGCGCGCGACGCGCGGGCCTTCGGGTGAGGCGGTGCCGGCCTTCATCGGCACGTCGACCAGCTTTGCCTTCGTCCACGCCGGCGCGGGCGGGATCGACGCCGGGCGCCCGGACATAGAACGCGTCGGCTATGCGATGATGGGTGACGAGTGGCGCCGTGCGTCGCAGCCGATGCTCGACGGAATGGCGCTGGGCGCGGGCGATCGGCTTGTCGATGATATCGCCGCGGTGGCGGTGCGTTACCGCAGCATCGATGGAAGTTGGAGCGACACATGGGCGTCGGGTGCCGACGACCGGCTGCCGCGTGCCGTCGAGGTGCGTCTGACGCGCCGTGGTCGTGCACCGCTGACGATGCTGTTCCTGACCGCGCCGACTCCGCCACCACCGCCTGACAGCGAAGGGACGGTGCCATGACGCGTGGCGATATACAGGAGCGCGGCGCCGCTTTGCTCAGCGTGCTGTTGCTCGTGTCGGTGATGGCGGTGATCGCCGCGACCGCGCTCGACCGGCTCACGCTCGCAACGCGCATTGCGGGCAGCGCCGCGATGGTCGATCAGGGGCGCGCCTACAGCTTCGCCGCCGAGCAGATCGCGCTGCGCCGGGTCGGAGATCTGGTTTCTCGCGATCCGGCAAAACTGACGCTCGCAGGCAATTGGCTTGGACGTGATTTCGTCCTGCCGCTGCCGGGAGGCCAGGGTCGGGCGCGGCTAACCGACGCAAATAACTGCTTCAATCTCAACAGCCTCGTCGTCGAGGCAGCACCGGGAAAGCTTAGCCAGCGGCCTGCGGCCGTCAGCCAGTTTACCGAGCTGATGGTGCTGCTTGGCCTGAACCGTGGCGAAGCCCAGGGAATCGCCGGTGCGGCCGCCGACTGGATCGACAGCGACAGCCGCGACGGCCCTTCGGGTGCCGAGGACGGCGCCTATCGAACGAACGACGGCAATTATCTTCCCGCCAACCGCAAGATGGCGGACATCAGCGAGTTGAAGGCCGTTCGCGGCATGACCCCCAAAATCTATGCGCGTCTAAAACCCTGGCTTTGCGTCTTGCCGGTTGCCGAGCCGGTGACGCTCAATGCCAACACGCTGCTCCCTGCGCAGGCCCCGCTGATCGCGATGCTGCTCCCCGGCAAGCTTGGTCTGGCCGACGCTCGCGCGGTGCTGGCGGGACGGCCTGCCGACGGCTATGGCAGCAGCGTAAGATTCTGGCAGTCCGGTCCGCTCGCGCGAATCGACCCGCCGGGCGGGGTCGACCGGCAGGTCGGGGTGACGAGCCGCTGGCTCGCCTTGAGGACGCAAGTGACGCTGGGGGATGGAGATTTGACCGCCAATTCGCTCATCGATGCCTGGGGTGGGGCGCCGGCCGCCGGAAGCGCGCCGCCCATCGTGGTACGCCGCGATTGGGGTGAGAGCGACTGACGTGACGCGAACCCTGTTGCTCTGGCTGCCTTCGTTGGCGGACCTCGAACATACTGATAGCGCCGACGTCGCCTGGCTGCGGGTCGATGACGGCGTCGTCGTCGATTCGGGCCAGGACGATGATTGGATCGACATGTGGGAGCGGCCCGAGGGGGGCGAGACGCACGACGAACGGCTGATCGCGCTCGCGCCGGCGGCCGATGTCCCGATACGCTGGCGCCATTTTCCCGATGCCGCCCCGGCCCAGGCCGCCGCAGCCGCGCGCATCGCCGCGCTCAAGGACAGTCTTGGCGATCCCGCCGGCCTGCACATCGTCGCCGGCCAGCCTGCAACGGCAGGACAGGCGGTGCCGGTCGCGGTGACGACCCACGCGGCGATGGCGGCATGGACCGAGTGGCTCGCGGCACGCACGCTCGATCCCGCAGCGATCATGCCGGCGGCGGCGACGGTACCGCCGCCCGAGACCGATATGCTTTGGCTCGCCGATGTGGGGCGTGAGGCGATCGTGCGGAGCGACGAGCGCGCCTTCCTGTCCGATCCCGACCTCGACCCGCTGATTGCCGGCGCGCGGGACATCGCCCCGCTCGACCGCGAACGGATGCGCGAGGCACTGGTCCTGTCGCTGGCCGCACCACCGCTCGACCTGCTGTCCGGCGCGTGGAAGCCAAAGCGGCGCTGGGCCGTCGATCCCGCCTTGATCGCGCTCGGTAAAAAGCTGCTCGTCGCGCTTGTCGTGGTCAGTGTGGCGATCCCGCTCGTTCATCTCTTTCGCCTGTCGGCGGATACCGCGCGGGCCCACCAGGCCGTGTTGACGATGGCCAAAAGCGTAGGGATCGCCGCCCCCGACGCCGAAGCTGCCGAGGCTGAAGTCGATCGCCGGCTGGCAGCGGCGGGCGGCGGGCCGCTCGCCTTTTCGGTGCCCGCCTCGGCGCTTTATGAGGCGATGCGCGACGCCGCGGGGGTCACGCTTAAGACGCTCTCGCACCGCACCGACGGGACGCTGACGACCACGCTTGCCGCGCCGCGGGTAGAGGATCTGAACAAGGTCCTGCTCGCGTTGCAGGCGCGCGGCTACCGGGTTACCGCGCAGCCTATGGCGGGGGCCGACGGCCAGCAGATGGCGAATATCACAGTCCGGGCGGTGCCATGATCGAACGCGTGCAAAGCTGGTGGGAAGGACTGTCGATACGCGAGCGCGTGCTCGTGAGTATCGCGGGGCTGCTCGCTCTCGGGGTCGTGGCGTGGGCGATCGGGCGTCCGGTCTATGCCGCTTTTGACGATCTCGACACGGAACACCGGGCCGCAGTCGATCGCGAAGGGCGCGTAGCGGCCAAGGTGACGTTGCTGTCGCGTCGCGCCCCGAAGCAGGCGGACGCCGTCTCCGATACGGTGGCGGTCGACCAGTTTCTGGCGCAGTCGGCGGGCGAGATAGGACTGACGCTCGACCGCAACGACGCGCGCGGATCGGATCAGGCCACGATTGCGATTGCGACGGCGAAGGCCCCGGTGCTCACCGACTGGCTCGCGGGGGTAGAGGCGCAGGGCTTCGTCGTCGATCAGCTCACAATCACCCCTGCCGCGGACGGCACCGTCGGGATGACCGCCGAACTCAGGCGGGCCGGGCCATGATGCGCCCGCGCCGCTTCTGGCCCATCATGGCGATCTCGCTGGCCTTGCCGCTGATCCTTCTGACATTCCCGATGCGCCTTGCGCTCGGCCTCGCGGGTGCTGCTGACGCAGGCGTCGCGGCGCGTGAGGTGCGTGGGTCGATATGGTCCGGTGAACTCGCCGACGCCCGGCTCGGCGCGATCCCCTTGGGGACCGTGGAGGCGCATCTGTCGCCACTCGCCCTGCTCACCGGTCAAATCGAACTTGCCTTTTCGCGGAGCGCCGAACGTACAGGCGCGCTTGCCGGGCGGCTCCACGCCAGCAATCCTCGCGGCATCTCGCACGTCGATGGCGTGGCGACGCTCGCCGGCGGGCTGGGCGTGATCCCGGTCGACACGCTCCGCTTCGAGGACGCGGCCCTCCGCTTCGACCGAGACGGCCGGTGTGCCGAGGCGAACGGGCGGATGCAGGTGATGGTTACCGCGCCCATTGCGGGGCTCGACCTGTCTCGCGGCCTGTCGGGATCGCTGAGCTGCGTTGGCGGTCGGGCGCAGGCCGCGCTTGCAAGCCAGTCGGGTATGGAACGCCTGACGTTCCTGTTCGATGGACGCGGTGCCTATCGGGCGAAATTCGCCATTCGCGTCGATGACGATCCGGCGATGGCCGCGGCTCTTGCCACCCTCGGCTTCCGATCGGGGCCCGGCGGCTTCCTGCTGACGACGACCGGCCGTTTCTAGTGGTTCCTGGCGCCCTGCCCCTTGGCGTGGGCGCCTTGCTGGCGGCCTTTGTCGGATCGATTCTGGGCAGCTTCATCGCGACGCTGGTGTTGCGCTGGCCGGCCGGTCGGTCGGTCGGGGGGCGATCGCGGTGCGACAAATGCGGATGCGTGCTCGGCGCGCGCGATCTCGTTCCACTGGCGTCGGCCTTCGCCTTGCGGGGCCGGTGCCGCCACTGCGGTACGCGGATCGACCCCTTTCACGGGCGTGTGGAACTTGCCGCGGCCTTGATCGGCGCTGCGGCGGTCGCGATAATGCCGGGGCCGGGCGGATGGCTCTGGGCGCTCTTCGGCTGGCTGCTGCTCCCGCTCGCGCTGCTCGACGCCCGTCACATGTGGCTGCCCGACCGGCTCAACGCCGCGCTGGCGATCGTCGGGCTCGTTATGGGCGGTGGGCTGCTGGGAACCAGCCTGTTCGATCGCTGGGTTGGCGCCCTTGCGGGCGGGTTGACGCTGGCGGCGGTCGCCTGGGCCTATCGCCGGGTGCGCGAAAGCGAGGGGATGGGCGGCGGCGACCCAAAGCTTGTCGCGGCAATCGGCTGCTGGCTCGGCTGGCAGCCGCTGCCGCTGTTGCTGTTGCTGGCGAGCCTGGGCGGTATCCTGTGGGCGCTTGTCGCCAAACGGGAAGGGGACCGGCCGCTGGCGTCGCGGCGGGTCCCCTTCGGTGTGTTCGCCTGTGGCGCCGCGTTCGCCGCGGTGCCGCTGTGGCTCGTTATCAGCGCTCGATGACCACGGTCACCGCGCGGCGGTTCTGGGCCCAGGCTTCCTCGTTCGAGCCGACGGCGGCGGGGCGTTCCTTGCCATAGCTGATGACATTGATCCGCGACGGATCGATGCCGAGCGACGCGAGGTAATTTTTCGCCGCATTGGCGCGGCGTTCGCCGAGCGCGATATTATAGTCGCGCGTGCCGCGTTCGTCGGCATGACCCTCCAGCGTCACGCGCACGGCGGGGTTGCGCTGGAGCCACTGCGCCTGGCTCTGGAGCGTCGCCTGATCCTCGGCGTCGACGTTATATTGATCGAAGTCGAAGAAAATGCGGTCCGCGCTGACGTTGGCGATGAAATCCTGTTGCGATCCGGGGACCACGGCATTGCCGATGCCGCTGTCGGTGTTTCCGGTGTCGGTGCCCGCGGGCGGCGGCGGCAGCTCTTCGGGCGCCTTTTTCGCGCAGGCGCCGACCGCCAGCATGGCGATGGCGGCGATCGTTGCGGTCGTTTTGCGTATCGTCATGGCATGGTCCTCTTCTTTTGTTGGCCTTTAATCCGGTGGGGAACGGGATTAACCCATGTTGAACAAGATATAGCAACCCCGGCTGCGGTTTTTGGTTCCGCGGCCGGCGTCAGGGCAGGATCGGCCCCCAGCTCGGGTCCGACCCGTCGCGCGGGGTGGGCAGGCGGCGCAGGTTCACGCCGGTCAGGTCGACCTGCCAGATCGTCGACTTGCCGTCGCGGCCCGGTGTCGTGCGGAAGAACTGGATGACGCGCCCGTTCGGCGACCAGGTCGGCGCCTCGTCCTGCCAGCTGTTGGTCAGCATGCGCGTCCCGCCGCCCGAAGGGGTCATCACGCCAATCCGGAATTCGCCGCCGCCCATGCGAGTGAAGGCGATCAGGTCGCCGCGTGGGGACCATTCGGGGGTCGCATAGCGCCCGCCGCCAAAGCTGATACGGCGCTGGTTCGACCCGTCGATGTTCATCGTATAGATTTGCTGGCTGCCCGACCGGTCGCTTTCGAAGACGATCTTCTTGCCGTCGGGCGAGAAACTGCCGCCGACGTCGATGCCGGGCGCGTTCGTCAGCCGCACCGGCGTGCCGCCGTCGGCGGAGATACGATAGATGTCGGTGTTGCCGCCGACCGCCATCGAATAGAGGATCTGCTTCCCATCGGGCGACCAGCGCGGGGCAAAGGTCGCATTGCCGCTTTCGGTGACGAGCTTCTGCGATCCTTTCGCCACGTCATAGATGAAGACGCGGACGCGGTTGTTCAGATAGCTGACATAGACGATCTTTTTATAATCGGGCGAGAAGCGCGGGCTGATCGCGAGCGCTTGGCCATTGGTGATGAACTTGTGGTTGCCGCCGTCCGAATCCATGATCGCGAGCTGCTTGACGCGGTTCCCCTTGGGCCCGCTTTCCGCAATATAGGCGATGCGGCTGTCGAAGAACGGGGCCTCGCCCGACAGGCGCGAATAGATGGCGTCGGCGCATTTGTGCGCGGCGCGGCGCCAGTCGCTTGGCTGGATTTCATAGCCTTGCCGCACCAGCTCGCTGCCCAGTTCGGTATCATACAGGTAACAGCCGACGATGAAGCCGCCGGTCGGCGTCGCGCGCACGAAGCCGTGGACGACATTTTCCGCGCTGCGCGCCTTCCAGTCCGCAAAACGCGGGGCCGTCACCTCGTCCATCGTGATCGCACGGACGCTGCCGGGGCCGAGCGGTGCGTAAAGCCCGCTGCGTTCGAGGTCGGCGGCGATGACCTCGCCGATCTGTCGGCCGAGGCTGTCGGTGCGCAGCCCCGCGACGGTCGTGACCGCAGGGGTCGCAAAGGCGGGCACCGCAATGACGGTGCGGTCCTGCGACAATTGACCTTCGATCGTTTCGCGCGGTTCGGTCTGCGCGACCGCGGGCGGAGTGGGAGCGGTCTGCTGAGCGAAGACCGGCGTGGCGGTCAGTAGCAGGGCGAGCGACAGGGTGGAGCGAAAGGGCATCTCTCTTACCTCTTGATGAAATCGAGGGTGTAATTCTGCCAGAAATCATATTCGTCGGCTGGCAGGTCGAAGGGCGCGGCTAGTTCGACCGCGCGTTTGGCGCACTCTTGATGGCGCTGAACCTGAAATGTGTTGCTGTCGTTTTCGCCGGTGGTGGTGACGCTGGTAAAGCCCGCGAGGGCCCCCGAGCGCGACAGGCGGAATTTGACCACGGTTTTGAGCTGATCGACGTCGACGCCGCTCACGCGGCAACTGTTCCAGCGCGGACGGACCGCCGCCTTGATGCTGACGTCGATCGCCTGCTTGACCTCGGCCGCCGTTGCCTGCGCCGGCGCGCCTTCGCTCGACGCCTTTTTGGGTTGCGATCGCGACAGTCCCTCGGCGATGCCGTCGAGCCGTCCGGTCGGGCGCGAGGGGCGGTCCTTGGGCGTGGCCTTCGGGGTCGGTTTGGGCTGTTCCTTTTGCGCCGGCGGGGTTCGCTTCTTGGGCGGCGATGGCTTGGGCTCTGCGACCTGCTTCGGCGCCGGCGCGGGTTCGGCGCGCGTCACCGGTTCGGGCTCGGGCGGCGTTGGCACGGGCTGCGACACCTCGATATCGTCGGCATATTCGTCGCCAAGCCGCGCAGCGGGGGGCAGGGGGCTGAGTATGGGGGCCGTCGATTCGGCGGCGCTTTCGGCGATCAGGTCGACTTCCATCGGCGCGCTGTCGAAACGGCGGTCGCCCGCGGTCCACTGAACCGACAGCAGCGCGATCACCACCACGTGCAGTGCGATCGCGATCGCGACATTGCGCCGTTCCAAGCCTGATTGTGCCCGCGTTGCCGCCATCATCCCATCCTAGGGCGCGCTGTCTGAACCGGTGGTGACCATCGAAATGCGCGTCAGCCCGGCGCGATTGAGTTCGCCCATCACCCAGGCGACGCGCCCGAAGACCAGGCTCTTGTCGGCGCGCAGCATGATCTGGCGCGGCTCCCCGGCACCGTCGTCGGCGCGCTTGATCGCTTCCAGACGCGCGGGCAATTCGGCCTCGCTGACGGGCTCTTCGCCGATATAGATGGTCTCGTCGGCGGTGACGCTCAGCTGCACCGGCTCGCGCTCCTGCGTGTCCATCGGCTTGGCGCGTGTCTCCGGCAAATTTACGGGCACCGCGGCGGTGAGTAGCGGGGCCGTGACCATGAAGATGATCAGCAGCACCAGCATCACGTCGACAAGCGGCGTAACGTTGATCTCGGACATCGGCGAGCGCCGCCCGCCGCGTCCGCGCCGCCGCCCGGCGCCGCCCGAAGGGCCGGTCATCGCCATCAGGCCTCGACCTCCAGCTCGCGGCTGAAGGTGGCATGCAGTCCGTCGGCGAAGCGGCCGAGCCGCGATTCGAGGCGGTTCAGCCGCTGCGAGAAGGTGTTATAGGCGATGACCGCGGGAATGGCGGCGAACAGGCCGATCGCCGTGGCGAACAACGCCTCCGAAATCCCCGGTGCGACGACGGCAAGACTGCTGTTGTTTTGCGCCGCAATCTCCGAAAAGGCGCGCATGATGCCCCACACGGTTCCGAACAGCCCGACGAAGGGGGCGACCGAACCGATTGTCGCGAGCGTCCCGATCTTTTCGGCGAGCCGGTCGACCTCGCCCTCGATCGCGCTGTTCATCGCGACGCTCAGGCGTTCGCGGGTGCCGTCGCGGTCGACCGCCTTGCCGGCGGTCGACCGGCGCCATTCGGACACGCCCGCGGCGAGCACTTTCGCGCTCGGCAATGGTTCGCGACCGTTTTCGTCGTGGAATTTGTCGATATTCCCCGCGCGCCAGAAATCGCGCTCGAACTGCTCCGATGCGCGCATCAGCTTCGCGGTTCCGCGCCCCTGGGTAAAGATCACCGCCCAGACGTAGACCGATGCGGCGAGCAGGCCGATCATCACCAGCCGGACGATCCAGTCGGCGTGCAGGAACAGCGCGATCGGGGACAGGGTCGCCGCGTCGGCGGCCAGCGAAATATTGTCTAGCAAGGGATGGTGTCTCCATTCATGACGGCGGTGAAACGGGCGGCCCACCCCTCGGGCTGGCGGCGCGGCCGGCCCTCGGGGGACAGGAAGGCCGCGGTGACGCGTCCCTCGGTCAACGGTTCGCCGGATAACGCGCTGGTCCCGCGAAAGATGCGTTGCGCGATGACGACGCTCGCGCCGCGCACCGCTTCGACCGTGCTGACGACCAGCAGGTCGTCGTCGAGCTTTGCCGGGCTGCGATATCTGATGGCCAGGTCGGTGACTGCCCACGCGCCTTCGCCGGCTTCCATCGCGGCGCGCTGGTCGATGCCGGCCAGCCGCAGCATGTCCGACCGCGCCCGCTCCATATAGCGCAGGTAGTTGGCGTGATAGACGATGCCCGACAGGTCGGTGTCTTCGAAATAGACGCGCGCACGAAAATGGTGCGCCGCGCCGACGAAGGCGCCGGGATGGAAAGGGGGAGGACCATCGTTCATCGTCGACGAGCGATAGCGTCTGCACGACTCGTCGCAAAGCCCTCTTCAACGGTTCGTCGTAGCAAGGGCGCCGCTGAGCGGAACGGGGGAACGTTTCGGGGTCGACCGCAAAACGATCGATACGGTCGAAAATGGCGTTTTCGTGCCATCAATCGTGCTGATGCTGAAGCCCGCCCGTATGACGCCGGGCGCCTGGGTCGAGGCGCTATTTGCCCTGGTCGAATAGCCCGTCCTGCACCCCGGCGGGCGGATTCAGCCCGAGATGCTTCCACGCGCTCGCATTAAGGCAGCGGCCGCGCGCGGTGCGGGCGATCAGGCCGATCTGGAGAAGATAGGGTTCGATCACATCCTCGATCGTGTCGCGCGGCTCCGAAAGCCCTGCCGCCATCGTTTCGACCCCGACCGGCCCGCCGCGATAGATATCGGCGATCATCGTGAGGTAACGGCGGTCCATCGCGTCGAGCCCGAGCGCATCAACCTCGAGCCGGTTGAGCGCGGCGTCGGCGACCTTGGCATCGACACGCGCGTGCCCCGCGACGGTCGCGAAGTCGCGGACCCGGCGCAGCAGCCGTCCGGCGATGCGCGGCGTCCCGCGCGAGCGCCGGGCGATTTCGAGCGCGCCATCGGCCGCGATGCCGAGTCCCAGCAGCCGTGCGGCGCGGCCGATGACCTGCTCCAGCTCGGCATGGGTATAGAAATTCAGCCGCACCGGGATGCCGAAACGATCGCGCAGCGGCGTGGTCAGCAATCCCTGGCGCGTCGTCGCCCCGACCAGGGTGAATTTGGGCAGGTCGATCCGCACGCTGCGCGCCGACGGGCCCTCGCCGATCATGATGTCGAGCGCGCGATCCTCCATCGCCGGGTAGAGAATCTCCTCGACCGCGGGGGACAGGCGATGAATTTCGTCGATGAACAGCACGTCGCCGTCCTCGAGATTGGTGAGCAGCGCGGCGAGGTCGCCCGCCTTTGCGATCACCGGCCCGCTCGTCGAGCGGAAACCGACCCCGAGCTCCCTGGCAACGATCTGCGCGAGCGTCGTCTTGCCGAGCCCCGGTGGGCCGAAGAACAGCACATGGTCGAGCGCGTCGCCGCGCGCCTTCGCCGCTTCGATGAAGACGCGTAGATTCTCGCGCGCTGCCGCCTGCCCGACGAACTCGGCGAGCGATTTGGGACGCAGCGCGGCGTCGGCGTCCTCGGGGGTGCGGATCGGGGTGGTAAGGGCCGGCTCAGTCATAATGCTCAATTGCCTCGCCGGTGATCGAAACCCACGGCTCCTTGCGCTCTTCGTAAACCGAATAGCTGGGCACGAAGCCGTGGCCGGGCTCGAAAATGCCGAGCGGGATCGCAAAGGCGTCGAGATAGGGCCGTGCGCGATACCAGACGCCCGTGCCGCAGATGCCGCAGAAGAAGAAGTCGGCGGTGTGGCCGCTGTCGCCCGTATATTGCCACGTCTTCGCGTTTTCCTCGCCCTCGGTGCGAACCTGTTCGGCGGGAAAGCGCACCTGCGCGGCAAAGGCGCTGCCGCTGCGCGTCTTACATTCGCGGCAATGGCACACCGACACGCGGATCGGCTCGCCGGTGCAGGCGATGCGGATTTCGCCGCAGCGGCACGAGGCATGGCGAACGGAGTCGCTCATTTCGCTGCCTTCTTGAGCGCCGTACGCACCAGCGCATCGAGGCTGGCACCCACCCCCAGTTCCTCGCTCGCCGCCGCGACCGCGGCGCTCGCTTCGCCGGGCTTGAAACCGAGGCCGGTGAGCGCGGCGACGGCGTCGCCCAGGGGCCCCGATGCGGGAGCGGCCGATGCCCCGGCGCTGCCCGCAAGGCCGCCGAGCGCCCCCGCCTTGTCCTTGAGTTCATGCGCGATGCGCTGCGCGAGTTTCGGGCCGACGCCATTGGCGCGCGCGATCATCGCGCTGTCGCCGCTGGCGAGCGCGCGTTGCAGCTCTGCGACTTCGAGTGCCGAGAGGATTGCGAGCGCGACCTTGGCGCCGACGCCCTGGACGCTGGTGAGCAGGCGGAACCAGTCGCGCTCTTCGGCGCGTGCGAAGCCGAGCAGGCGCAGGAAATCCTCGCCGACCAGCATCTCGGTATGGATCGTCACCTCGCCGCCGACCGCGCCGAGTGCATCGAGCGTGCGCGCCGACGCTTCGACCAGATAGCCGACGCCGCCGACGTCGATTACCGCATGGCCCGCGCCGCTTGAGTCCAGCCGCCCCGTCAGTTTCGCAATCATGCGACGAGGGTTAGCGCGCGCCGCGCGTCGCGGCAAGAAAAGAGAACAGGACGCGAACCTTTTGTCGTCGTGGAACCGCGGGGCGCCTGCTGCGCTCTGGTCTCGATGGAGCTCAACGCGCCCCTGGTGGTCCACTCGATCGACCTCGACCTGCTGTCGCGGCTCGGCGGCGCCGCGGTGCTGGGCCTCCTGCTCGGTATCGACCGCGAAATCAGGGGACATGCCGCCGGCCTGCGGACGCATGGACTGATTTGCTTTGCCGCAGCCACGATGACCGTATCGATCATCGCGCTCTACACCCAGCTCGAGGGCAGCCGCATGGACCCGCTGCGCGTTTTCGAGGCGGCGGGTGCGTTCATCGGCATCCTGGGCGCGGGGCTTATCGTTTTCAGTCGCGGCAAGGTCCACAATCTGACGACCGCGGCGCACCTGTGGCTGGCGGCGGTGCTCGGCATCGCCTGCGGTGCGGGGCAGTGGCCGCTGGTGCTGATCGGCGGAGCCATCAGCCTGGTGATGCTCACCCTGTTGCGCATCGTCGAGCGACGGCTCGAAACGCCGCCGGGCGACTGAAAGCCGCCCCTTCGACTCCGCTTGCGGGACGCGGGGCGGAGGAATATAAGCGCGGCGCGATGCGGGGGGCTGCGTGCTGTCGGCACGCGATAACAGCCGCACGCATAGGGTCGCGCGTCGGTCCAGGACGTCAGCTCGGGGTTTTCATCCACGACATCGAGCACCGCGCGATTTACCGTCCATCGCATTTCCGTTTTGCCTGCCGCGGGCTGGAGGGCGCATCGGCCCGGATCGCCGGGCCTTTGGGGCGCGAAATATTGACACCGGTTACCTAATCACCTATTCGAGCGGAAATCCATGAACCCCCGGAGGATGCCGCCATGTTCGCAAAGACCTATCACGCCACCCATCCCGACATGATGGACTGCGTCGACAACGACGACCTGCGCGATCGCTATCTCGTTTCGGGGATGTTCGAGGACGGCAAGATCAATCTCAACTATTCGCACAACGAACGGTTTGTGATCGGCGGAGCCGTTCCGCGCGGCGGCGCCCTGACGCTGCCCGAACAGTCCGAGCCCGCATCGGCGGCGGGGCACCCCTTCCTCGAACGGCGCGAGATGGCCGCGGTCAACATCGGCGGCGCCGGTGCGATCACCGTCGACGGCCAGCGGTTCGAGATGAAGACCAAGGAGTGTCTCTATATCCCGATGGGGTCGGCCGAGGTCGTGTTCGAGGGCGAGGGCGCGCGCTTCTATCTGGCGTCGCTGCCCGCGCACAAGACCTGCCCGATCAAGCATGTCACGCTTGACCAGGCGAACCCGCTCGCGCGCGGCGACCTCGCCAATTCGAACCAGCGCACCATCTATCAGCTCGTCATTCCCGGCGTGTGCGAAAGCGCGCAGCTACTGCTCGGGCTCACCGTGCTCGAAGAGGGCAGCGTCTGGAACACGATGCCGCCGCACCTTCACGACCGGCGCAGCGAAATCTATCTCTATTTCGATCTCCCCGAGGAAAGCGACCGCGTGTTCCACTATATGGGCGAGCCCGACAGCATGCGGCATATCGTGATCGCGAACGAGGAAGCGGTCATCAGCCCGCCGTGGTCGATCCACATGGGGTCGGGGACCAAGAAATATGCGTTCATCTGGGCAATGGGCGGGGAAAATCTCGATTATACCGACATGAACGTCCTCGACATCTGCCAGTTGAAATAGCCTTCCTTCATCGCCCCGGAGATGATCCGGGGCCCACGCGGCACCGAGGACATGGATGCCGGATCACGTTCGGCATGACGAGGGAGTGGAGAGGATGCAATTGTTCGAGCTTAGCGGAAAAGTCGCGCTGGTGACCGGCGCCAACACCGGTATCGGGCAGGGAATTGCGCTTGCGCTGGCCGCAGCGGGGGCCGACATCGCAGCAGCGGGCCGTTCGCCGGCGACCGAGACGGTCGACAAGGTGCGGGCGCTGGGGCGCGAGGCCGAGAATTTCGCTGCCGATCTGTCGACGATCGCTTCGGTGCAGCCTCTCGTCGATGCCGTGCTCGATCGCTTCGGCCGGATCGACATCCTCGTCAACAATGCGGGCATCATCCGGCGCGCCGACGCGGTCGATTTCACCGAAGAGGATTGGGACGCGGTGATCGACACCAATCTGAAGACGCTTTTCTTCCTCTGCCAGGCGGTCGGACGGCATATGATCGCGCGCGGATCGGGGAAGATCATCAACATCGCCTCGATGCTGACCTTTCAGGGCGGCATCCGCGTCCCGAGCTATACCGCGTCGAAGTCGGGCGTGGGCGGACTTACCAAGCTGCTCGCGAACGAGTGGGCGGCAAAGGGCATCCAGGTCAATGCGATCGCGCCGGGCTATATCGCCACCAACAACACCGCGGCGCTGCAGTCCGACGAAACGCGCAACCGGCAGATCGTGGAGCGGATCCCCGCCGGGCGCTGGGGCGACCCGGCCGACATCGGCGGCGCGGCCGTCTTTCTGGCATCGCGGGCGTCCGATTATGTCCAGGGCCATATTCTTGCCGTCGACGGCGGCTGGCTGGCGCGATAAGACCCGCCGCGGCCGGGCGCGCCGAGGCTTGTCGAGCCGCCGCCCTGTCGTCGGTGTAACAGACATGCCCCGTCCGTTGCGGGGCCAGGCGGAGTTGGCATGACACAGGACAGGCTCGTTTTCTTCGGCGAACTGCTGATCCGCTTGACCGCGCCGGGCAACGAGCTGCTGATGCAATCGCCATCGCTCGCGCTGCACGTCGGCGGGGCCGAGGCGAATGTCGCGATCGGGCTTGCCCATCTCGGTCACGAATGCGCGATGATCGGCACGGTACCGGACAATGCGCTGGGTCGCAGCGCTGTGGCGGCGGTGCGCGGCGCAGGCGTCGATTGCGCCGCCGTCACCACCGGACCGGGGCGCATGGGCCTTTATTTTCTCAGCGTGGGGGCCGGACTGCGCGCGTCCGAGATCGTTTACGACCGCGCAGGATCGAGCTTCGCGGCGACCGGGCCCGACGATTATGACTTCGACTCGCTGCTCGCCGGTGCGCGCTTGCTGCATCTTTCGGGGATCACCCCGGCGCTCGGACCCCGTTCGGCCGACGCCGCACTCGCCGCGGCGCGTGCGGCGAGGCGCCTTGGCGTCCCCGTCAGCTTCGACGGCAACTATCGCGCGATGCTGTGGGAGGCGTGGGACAGCGATCCGCGCGCCGTCCTGGCCGAGCTGATCGGCGCCGCCGACATAGTGTTCGGCAACCATCGCGACCTGTCGCTGGTGCTTGGGCAGGCGTTCAGCGGCGACGGCGAAGACCGGCGCCGCGAGGCGGCCGACGCCGGCTTTGCGGCTTTCCCGGACCTCAAACTGATCGCATCGACTGCGCGGCATACGATAACCGCCGATCATCATCGCATCGCGGCCCGCGTCGACCTGCGCGACGGCGGCCATCAGACCGGAGAGGTCGACGTCACGGGCATCGTCGATCGGATCGGGGCGGGCGACGCCTTCGCCGCCGGAGTGCTCCACGCGCATCTCGCGGGCGGCGATGCCCGGACGATGGCCGAAAGCGGCCTGGCGCTCACCTGTCTCAAACATTCGCTACCGGGCGATGCGAGCCGCTTTGGACAGCGCGATATCGACGCCTTTCACGGCGGCGGGCTCGATGTCCGGCGGTGAACCGACCCGGCGCGGGGTCGTCGGCGGGGCGCTGCTGCTCGGCGCGAGCGCGCTGACGCGCACCGCCTGGGCCAATGCGCAGGGCGGATCGCGGCGGGTCGCAGCCGCCGATGGCGTCTATGCGGGAGTGCCGTGCGGCGCCGAGGGCCGTGCGGTTCGCTTTCGCGGCATCCGCTATGCGCACGCCGCCCGCTTTTGCGCCCCGAAGCCGGTGACGCGTGCGGACCAGATGCCTGGCGACGCCTTCGGACCGGCCTGCCCGCAGCGCGGCGATCGCTATCGGCCGCAGTCCGAGGATTGCCTGTTCCTCAACGTCTGGACCCCCGCCGCCACGACCGCGGCGAAGCGGCCCGTCCTGCTCTATATCCACGGCGGCGCCTATTCGGCGGGCAGCGTGACCGATCCGGTCAACGACGGAGCCGCGCTGTCGGCGCGCGGCGATGTCGTCGTCGTCACGGTCAACCACCGGCTCAACGCGCTCGGTTACCTCTATCTCGCACGGCTCGACCCGCGCTTTCCCGACAGCGGCAATGCGGGCCAGCTCGACCTGATCGTCGCCCTGCATTGGGTGCAAAGGAACATCGCGGCGTTCGGGGGCGATCCGGGCAACGTCACCGTCTTTGGCCAGTCGGGCGGTGGCGCGAAAATCGCGACGCTGATGGCGATGCCGGAGGCGCGGGGCCTGTTTCACAAGGCGATCACCATGAGCGGGCAGCAGGTCACCGCCTCCGGGCCGCTTCATGCCACCGCCCGTGCGGAGGCGTTCCTCGCCGCGCTGGGCGAGGGCGTCGATCCCGCGACCGCGCCGGTCGAGCGGCTGATCGACGCGCTGTCGGCGACCGACCCGGTTCTCGGCGGCGGCGTCTATATGGGACCGGTGCTCGATATGGCGCATCTGACGCGCCATCCCTTCTGGCCCGACGCGGCGCCGCAGTCGCTCGGCATCCCGATGATGCTCGGCAATACGGTGATGGAGACGCGCGCCTTCTATGCAGCCGATGGCAAGCAGCTGAGCGGCCTTTCCTATGCGAATCTGGCGCAGCGGATCGCGCCCGAGATGCGGATCGACATCCATCCCGAATGGGTCGTGGCGCAGTTCCGCGCGCGCTATCCCGATGCGCCGCCGGTCGAGCTGTTCCACCGCATCGTCACCGCCGCGCGCAGCTGGCGCGGGCAGGTGGAGGAAGCCGAGGCGCGCGCGCGCGCCGGGGCGCCGGCCTTCGTCTATCAGCTCGATTTCGAGGCGGCGAAGCACACCGACGACATTGCACTGAGCTTCGGCACGGTGGCCGATCCCACGCCGGCGCAGCGCGCGATGAGCGACACGGTGATGGACGCCTATCTTCGCTTTGCGCGCACCGGCGACGCGGGATGGCCCGCCTATTCGCTGGAACGGCGCGAGACGATGGCGTTCGACACGCAAAGCCGCGTGACGAGCGACCCGCGCCGCTGGGAGCGCGAGCTGTTCGCGCGCGTGCCCTATATCCAGCCGGGGACCTAGATCATCCCGTGACTGCCTAGCCAGTTCCAGAGCAGGTCTGGCCAGATCGATACCGGCAGGCCCGCCGCCTTCATCAAGCCGAACCCGTGCTCGCCGCGCTCGAAGAAGTGGCTTTCGCACGGGCTGCCGATCGCCCGTGCGGCCTCGCGCAGCCGGATGCTGTTCGCGATCGCCACGACGCTGTCGTCTTCGGCGTGGAGCAGCCAGAGCGGCGGCATGTCCTTGCGCACCTGGCGCTCGGGCGAGTGCAGCGCCTCGGCTTCGGGACTCGGTGCGGCGCCGAGCAGGTTGCTGCGGCTTCCGGGGTGCGCGATCGCGGCGTCCATCGACACGACGGGATACATGCCGGCGACGGCATCGGGTCGGGCCGAAAGCCTGTCGGCGGCGTCGAGGGGCGCATGGACGCGCGCGTCGAACCGCGTAAGCAGGCTGGTCGCGACATGACCGCCGGCCGAAAAGCCGCCGAAAGCGACGCGCGCCGGATCGATGCGGTCGATCTCCGCGCGGCTCCGCACGATCCGCATTGCCCGCTGCGCGTCGGCGAGCGGAACCTCTGACCGGTTGGCCCAGCCGTCGCCGGGCAGGCGATAGAAAAGGACATAGACGGTGACGCCGCGCGCGGTCAGCCATCGCGCGAGTTCGTACCCTTCCTTGTCGATCACGACATAGCGATAGCCGCCCCCGGGCGCGAGGACGACCGCCGCGCCATTGGGGTTTGCCGGGCGAAAGATGTCGAGCCGCGGCCGGACGATATATTCGAGCATCCGGTCGCTGGCTTGCGGATCGTCGCTGCGCTGAACGACGCGCTCCGCGAGCCCCGGAGGAACGACCTGATGACCCTTTGGCCACAGGGCGAGGCTGGCGTCGGGCGCCACGTCGGCCGGGCGGGTCGGAGCCGCGGCGCGCGCGGTGCCCGCGGCGAGAGGAAGCGCCAGCCCGGCGGCGAGCAGGTGGCGGCGATCGAGCGTCATCGCGTTCCGTCCAGTGGCGGGTTGGGATAGGCGATGATCAGCACCAGCGGCTCGCCGCCCGTCTGGCGGATGCCGACCTCCGCGCCGGTGTAAAGCCATGCCGCCATGCCGGCCTTCACCGCCCTCTCCTCGCCATCCGAATGGACGACGCCGGTTCCCGACACGACATAATAGATTTCGTCATGGGCGATGGGGTGGATGCCGATCTGCGCCCCCACATGCAGCGCGCGCTTGCGAAATTCGAAGCTGCGCGGTGCAGGGACGCTGTCGCTGATCCGCCACGCGGTCGACATCCCGATTTCGCCATGCGGCGGCGGCTCTTCGCGCACCGTATCGGCTTCGTCGATCACCACCATCGGCGGCGCGGTGTCGGTGCCCGCGAGCAGCAGCGCCGCGGCGAGCGCACTCATTTGACGCCACCGCGCGAATCGAGGTCGCGCGCTGACAGATGTTCCTGCGGCATCGGTGCGGTCTGCGCGGGATAGCGGCCCGATTTCGGCTCCATCGTCGCAAGGTTCCACTCGGCCTCGACGAAGGGCGCGCGCACCGGTGCCTCGACCTTGGGATAGGCGCTGACCTGCTTTTCGTCGTCGATGATGTCGCCGCGGCCTTCGGCGACGAAAAAGAGGATACGGATCTCTTCGGCATCGCGCGCCCAGGGGCGGGCGCCGGCAGTGGCGAGCACCGATGTCTCGACATCGCGCGATGGCAGGATATTCAGACCCTCGAGCGAGGCGAGCGGCGCCTTTGCCCGGATCAGTTCGGCGCGGGTTTCGCCGTAGCGCCCGAATTCGGGCAGGGCATTGCCGTGCCGGTCGACCGCGATATTGTCCTTGGCATAATATTCGAGATCGCCGTCGCCGCCGAGCATCAGGAAGGGCAGGCCCTCGTCGGTATAATTGCCTCCGCGCATCACATTGCCGACCGCGGTGATCTGCCCGGTGACATAGGGGTGGCCGACCCATTCGAGGTTCATCAGATTATAGTGCACTGCGCGATGCTGCGGATCGTAAATCAGGTTGTTCACCAGCGCCGCCTGCGCGCCGCCCTTGACGAGCGGGCTGCGTTCGACGTTGTGAGCCCAGATGTTGCGATAGAAGAGGATGCCGGTCGTATTGTCGTGAACGAGCGAGCCCTTGCTGTGCTCGCCCTTTGGATGGCTCGCATCGGCCAGGCCCTCGGCGGCGAGATTGTTCGAGAAGGTGATGTCGTGGCTCGTGTTCTTGCGCCACTCGGCGACGTCCTTGCCCGCAAAGCGCGGGCCGGAGGCCGACATGTTCTCGTCGATCGCCCACAGGAACGTGCAATGATCGACGATCACATCGTGCGCCGCGACGGTCGAAAAGGCGTCGGCTTCCCATCCGCTGCGCTTTGGCTGGCCATCGACGCCGGTATAGACGCGCAGGTGACGCATCACGACATCGTGCGTCTTCACGTCGATCCCGGTGCGGATCAACGTGATGCCCGGACCCGGCGCGGTCTGCCCGGCGATCGTCAGAAAGGGTTCGGTGATCGTCAGCGTCGTGCGGCCCATGTCGATGACGCCGCCGACCTCGAACACGACGATGCGGGGGCCCTTTGCCTCGACCGCAGCCTTGAACGACCCCGGACCATCGGGGGCGAGGGTCGTCACGCGGATGATCTTGCCGCCTCGTCCCCCCGGAGTCGTCGCCGCCGATCCGACCGCGCCGGGAAAAGCGAGGGGGGCGGAATCGAACGCCGCCGCGGGAGTCGCCGTCAGCGAAGTGACCAGAAAAAGGGCGGAAATCCATAGTGTCTTGGGCATCGTCTCTCTCCTTGCGATTGGGGTCTTGACATAGCAGCCGCAATCCTTCAATCATTTTGACACCGGTTACCTAAATCGGTCAACAACAGAATTTGGGGAGAGGGCGCCCCGGACCGTCGCAAAGCCGGCGGCCTTCCTGCGTACTCTCTGGACATATTGGACGAGCCCGTGGCTCGCGCGGTTTCGTCCACGAAAGTAACCGGTGTCATTCTTGCCAAAGGCGGGGAGACGCTGCGAAAAGGGAGGATGATGATGGCTATTCACAATGCACGGGGTATTCGGGTCTGGGCCAGGCTGGCGTGCGGCGCATCGCTTGCCGCGATGACGGCCGTTCCCGCCTTTGCACAGGACGCGGACGAGGGGGCGGTCAGTGCCGACGAAATCGTCGTGACGGGTTTCCGTGCGTCGCTCGACAAGGCACTCGACCAGAAGCGCAATTCGACCGGCGCGGTCGATGTGATCGTTGCCGAGGACATTGCCAAATTCCCCGATCAGAATCTTGCCGAATCGCTGCAACGCATTCCGGGCATTTCGATCCAGCGCGACGCCGGCGAGGGCCGTGCGATCACCGTTCGCGGCCTGGGTGCACAGTTTACGCGCGTTCGCCTGAACGGCATGGAAACGATCGCGACGTCGACCGACGGTGCATCGGCGAACCGCGACCGCGCCTTCGACTTCAACGTTTTCGCGTCGGAGCTGTTCACCTCGCTCGTCGTTCACAAGACCGCTTCGGCTTCGCTCGACGAAGGTTCGCTCGGTGCGGTCGTCGACCTGAACACGGGCAACCCGCTCGGCGGCAAGGAAGGTTTCACGGCCGTCGCGTCGGTGCAGGGGCGATATAACGACCTGTCGAAAGACGTCGATCCGCGCCTGGCCGGGCTGGTCGCCTGGACCAACGCCGACAAGACCTTCGGCGTTTCGGCGTCGGTCGCCTGGGCCGACTATACGACCCTCGAACTCGGCAACAACAGCGTGCGTTGGGCGCAGGCGCCGTTCCGCAGCGTCGATGGCGTGACCTGCATGAGCGGATCGGCCTTCGTCGCCGATCCGTCGGATGAATGTGTCGCGGTCGCCGAAGCCTTCCATCCCCGCATCCCGCGTTACGGCCTCGTCAGTCACGATCGCGAACGCCTGGGCGCCACCGCGTCGATCCAGTTCGAGCCGACCGAAAATACCAAGCTGTCGATCGACGGGCTCTATTCGACCTTCAAGGAGACCCGCGACGAATATTGGGGCGAGGTGCTGCTACGCAGCAACGAACGCGGGATCGACGTGTCGAACTATGTCATCGACGGCGACAACAACCTGATCTCTGCCGATCTCGACAATGTCTATGTTCGCACCGAACGCTATTCCCGCCAGAGCAAAACGAAATTCTACCAGATTTCGGGGCGGCTCGAGCAGCGGCTGACCGACACGTTCAAGCTCAACCTGATCGGCGGCTTTTCGAAATCGAAAGCGGATATACCCGTCGAAACGACGCTGGCCTTCGACGACACCGACGCGACCGGCTATCACTACGACTATTCGAACATGAAATTCCCGCTCCTGAGCTTCGGCGCGGGAATCGATGACCCCTCGTCGTTCGTGCTCGCCGAATTCCGCGACCGCCCGTCGTACCTGACCAACAAGTTCAAGACCTTCGCGGCCGACTTCGACTGGGATGTCGCCGACGGCTTCAACCTGCTCGGCGGCGGCTTTTTCCGCCAGTTCGATTTCGATACCGTCGGCTACCGCCGCGACAGCACCTATTGCGCGGCCTTCACCTGCGAAGACGGTGTCGGCGGCCTGCCCGTGACCTCCGACATCGCCGACATCTTCGAACTCGGCGACGCTGGCCAGCCTTCGGGAAATACCAACGCGTGGGTCGTCCCCGACCTCGACGCCGGGACCGCGTTGATCGACCTCTATGGGCGCCCCGCGGTGCTCCAGCAGGGCGAACAGCGCGCGGTCACCGAAAAGACCTTCGGCGGCTGGTTGATGACCGACTTCGAAACCGAAGTTCTGGGGATGCGCCTGACCGGCAATGCCGGGGTTCGCTACGCGAAGACGAAGCAGAGCTCGTCAGGGTTCACCAGCGGTACGTTCGTCACCGTCGATCGGAGCTATGACGACTGGCTGCCCTCGTTCAACCTGAACCTGCACCCGACCGACAATGTCATCCTGCGCGGCGCAATCGCGAAGGTCATCACG
Organism: Sphingopyxis sp. CR5; assembly: GCF_059693785.1. Classification (NCBI taxonomy): domain Bacteria; kingdom Pseudomonadati; phylum Pseudomonadota; class Alphaproteobacteria; order Sphingomonadales; family Sphingopyxidaceae; genus Sphingopyxis; species Sphingopyxis sp. CR5. Next base: position 238,618 of record NZ_JCATIE010000003.1, read on the forward strand.
CGTCCGACGCTCGGCAGCCTGACGCCGGGCGGATCGGTCGATCAGTTCAACTTCCGCATCACCTCGGGCAACCCGTTCCTCGACCCCTACCGCGCGACGACATACGACCTGGCCGCGGAATGGTATTTCGCGCCCGGAGCGATTGCATCGGTTGCGTTGTTCGCCAAGGATATCGTGAGCTTCCCCATTTCGACCTCCCTCCAGGGAACCTATGCCGACAGCGGCCTGCCGCTGTCGCTGCTGACCCCCGGAACGCCGGCCTATGACGCAGTCGTGGGCGGAGAGGATCCGGGCCGCCAGTTCGAATTCCGTACCACCGGCAACGGCCCCGGCGCGAATTTGAAGGGCGTCGAACTGTCGCTGCAACTGCCCTTTTCGGTCTTTTCGGACTCGCTGCGCTATTTCGGGGTACTCGCGAACGCGACCTTCGTGAAGAGCGATGTCGACTACAGCATCGCCGGTCCGCTCGCCTATGATCCCGGCCAGAACAAGCTGGTGGCCCAGCCGAACGGCGACTATGTCCAGCCGCTGCTCGGTCTCGCCAAGCGCGCGTGGAATGCCACCGCCTATTATGACGACGGCAAATTCTCTGTCCGCGCATCGGCCGCGTGGCGTGCGGGGTATAACGACAGCACCAGCGGCAACAACAATGTGTTCGAAGGCTATGGCAGCTCGTTCAACGTCGACGCGTCGATCCGCTACGCGCTGACCGACAATATCGAATTGTCGATCGAGGGCACGAACCTGACCGACGATTATCGCTATCGCTTCACCGACCTCGAGGCGAACCGCAATTACGAGAACAACCATTATGGCCGCACCTTCCTGTTCGGAGCGCGGGTCAAGATCTGATTTCCCTGGGACAGTCCCACCCTATATGGCCCGGTCTTCGCACCCGAAGACCGGGCCGATTTTTTGACCGAGGAGGAAGATGTGACGGGTCGCCGCGACATGCTCAAACTGGCCGGCGCGGGAATGCTGGCATCGGGTTTTTCGCCCGTTTCGGCGGGTGCGAATGCCGCCGACCGGGTTCCCGATACGGCGCCGGGGGCGTCCGGCTGGGCGCGCGGGCTCGACGGCCAGCGCAAGGCCGACCTCGGCGACGGCCGTTTCCTGAACCCCGTCATGGCCGGCGACCATCCCGATCCGTCGATCCTGAAGGACGGGCGCGATTATTACATGACCTTCTCGACCTTCGATTCCTATCCCGGGCTGATCATCTGGCATTCGCGCGACCTTGTGAACTGGCGGCCTGTCGGGCCGGCGCTGACGAGGAACATCGGGTCGGTATGGGCGCCGGAGCTGTGCAAGCACGGCGGCCGCTTCTACCTGTATATCCCGACCAAGGGGCCGGATACGAGCTGGGTGATCTGGGCGGACCGGATCGAGGGACCGTGGAGCGACCCCGTCGATCTGAACCTGCCGCATCATATCGATCCCGGCCACGCCGTTGGCGAGGACGGGACGCGGTGGCTGTTCCTGTCGGGCGGCGATCGCGTGCGGCTGTCGGACGACGGACTGTCGCGTATCGGCGAGCCCGAGCATGTCTATGACCCGTGGCATTATCCCGCCGATTGGGTGGTGGAAGGATTTTCGCCCGAGGGGCCGAAGATCACCCGCCACGGGGATTATTATTATCTCGTCACCGCGGTCGGCGGCACGGCGGGGCCGCCGACGGGCCATATGGTCATCGCGGCGCGATCGCGCTCGATTCACGGGCCGTGGGAAAATTGCCCCCACAATCCGATCGTTCGTACCCTGTCCCGGCAGGAGACATGGTGGTCGCGCGGCCATGCGACGCTGGTCGAGGGGCCCGCGGGCGATTGGTGGAGCGTCTATCACGGCTATGAAAACGGCTATTGGACGCTCGGCCGGCAGACGCTGCTCGACCCGGTCGAATGGACCGGTGACGGCTGGTTTCGCATGACCGGCGGCGATCTGTCGCAGCCGATCGCCAAGCCCGCAGGCGGACAGGCGGTCCCGCATGGCATGGCGCTCTCCGACGGGTTCGACACGCTCGCGCTCGGCGCCAAGTGGAACTTCTTCCGCCCCGCATCCGACGAACGCGACCGTGCGCGGGTCGAGGACGGGGCGCTGGTGCTGGCGGCGCGGGGCGCGGCGCCGGTCGATTCCTCGCCGTTGCTGCTGATCGCCGGCGATCAGGCCTATCGCTTCGAATGCGATATCGAGATCGCGCCCGGCGGAACCGCGGGCCTGATCCTCTTCTATGACGACAGGCTGTATTGCGGGCTTGGTTTCGACGAAACGCGCTTCGTGACGCACCAATATGGCATCGAACGGGCGCGCCCGGTCAATCCCCACGGCCGCCGGATGCGGATGCGAGTGACCAACGACCGCCATATCGTGACCTTCGATACGAGCGGCGACGGCGGCAGGACGTGGTCGCGCTTCGACCGCGGGATGGAGGTGTCGGGCTATCACCACAATGTCCGCGGCGGCTTCCTGATGCTGCGCCCCGGTCTCTATTCGGCCGGGGCGGGCGAGGCGCGCTTCCGCGACTTCGTGTTTCGCGCGCTCGACTGACGCCCGACGCGCGCGGTCAGGTCGATTCCGGCGGCGCGGCGACCGACTGGCGTTCGATGAACTCCGACGGCAGGACCGGGCTTTCGCCTTCGGCCGCTTTCGCTTCGGGGCCCAGGAATTCGGCGACAAGGGTGCGCGCCGCCCGCATCCCCATCTCGCGGATCGGCCAGCGTACCGTGCTGAGCGCGGGCCAGATATGCGTTGCGGTCGGCGAATCGTCGAATCCGATGATCGATAGGTCGCCCGGGACCGCGATCCCCCGGTCGTGGGCGACGCTGATCACCCCTGCGGCCATTTCGTCGTTGGAACAGAAGATGGCGGTCGGCGGCTCGGGCTGCGACAGGATCGCCTCCGCCGCCTCCACCCCCGCCGCGAAGCGATAGTTGCCGGGCGCATAATGCGCGTCGGCGAGCGTCAGCCCGGCCTTGTCGAGTGCCTGGTGAAACCCCTTTTCGCGCTCGGCCGCCGACCGAAACCCCGCGGGACCGCGCACGAACCCGATGCGACGATGGCCCAGGCGGACCAGCTTGCCCACCGCCTCTGCCACGACTTCGCGGTCGTTGGACGAAACGCAATGCGTCGCGTCGTCGAGCAGGGCCGAGCCGATGCGGACGTAGCGCACCCCAAGCTCGTCGCACAGCGCGGCAAGATCGTCGTTTTCCGAAATCGGGGGCAACAGCATCGCGCCGATCGGCCGCTGCTTTTCCAGAAAGGTACGCATGTCGTCGAGCAGGCGGTCGGAACCGCGGTCGACCGGCCTTACGATCATCGCAAGGTCGCTGTCCTTGATCGCATCGAGCACGCCCTGCTGGAAATTCAGCACCATCTGCGGGTTGGGATTGTCGTGGAGCAGCGCGATCAGGAAGTTGCGGCGAAAGGCCAGCGCGCGCGCCTGCGGATTGGGTACGAAGCCCAGCGTCTCGATGGCGTCCTGTACCGCCTTGCGCGTCTTTTCGGTGATGAATTCGGACCGGTTGATGACCCGGCTGACCGTCTTTTTCGACACGCCGGCCAGCGCCGCAACGTCGTTGATCGTCGGCTGCTTTCCAGTCTTGCCGCTTGTTCTTGCCGCCATTCGGTCCGCTTTCCGTGGGCGGGGAGGGATACGGTGCCCGCGCGCCGCATTGTCCCGCCCCTTCGATTGTTTGATGGGCGTTCAATTACGCAAAATCAACCGCATCCGACGCTAATGACTTGCTTTTGACACCGGTGTCTTTTACATCCGTCCGGGCAGAGAGGGAATTCATCGAAATGGCGGCGACCGAAGAACAGGATAAAGTGGCACGCGCGTTCCTGGCAGCGCGCGCGCAATTGACACCGCTTTCCCGATATCCCGGCGCGATGCCGCAGACGATGGCGGAAGCCTATGCCATCCAGGATGCCGCAATCGCTCGCGACGGGCGCCGGATCGGGGGCTGGAAAGTCGGCCGGATTCCCCCTGAACTGGTCGATCGGTTCGGCGGCAATCGCCTGACCGGTCCGATCTTTGCCGACGAGATCGTCGCGGGGGATGCCGGCACGGTCCCCGAAATGCGCGTTTATCCCGGCGGCTTCGCGGCGGCCGAGGCGGAAGTGCTGCTGCGCTTCGAGGGCGTCGGCACACGCGACTATGATATCGATTCGGTTCGCGGCTGTATCGCGGAGGTGCGAACGGGGATCGAGATCGCCAGTTCGCCTTTTGCCGGGATCAACCTGCACGGACCCGCGGTGACCGCATCGGATTATGGCAACAACAAGGGGCTCGTGCTCGGGCCGGCGATCGACGACTGGCGCGACATGGATTTGGCCGCGATGCCGGTCGAGTTCCGGATCGACGGCGCCCTTGTCGGCTCCGCGACGATGGAAACGATGCTCGACGGCCCGTTCGGGTCGGCGCTGTTCCTGATTCGCACGCTTCGCGAACGCGGCATCGCGATCCCCGACGGCACATGGGTTTCGGCCGGTGCGATCACCGGCGTGCATGAAATTGCGGCGGGACAGCGCGCCGACGCGCTGTTCGGCGGCCAAATCGCGGTCGCCTGCACGGTGGCCCACCTTTAACGAAAAAAACAAGCGGGAGAGACATATGGCGCAGGCAATCGAAGCGGGAGGGGCGCCGCCGGTGCCCAATGCCGGGCGCTATCGCTGGCTCATCGTCGCGCTGCTCTTCCTTGCAACCGCGATCAACTATGTCGACCGCCAGATGATCGGGGTGCTCAAGCCGACGCTCCAGCACGAAATGGGCTGGACCGAAACCGACTTCGCGAACATCGTCTTCTGGTTCCAGGTCGCCTATGCGATCGGCTATATCGGCTTCGGCCGCATCGTCGACATGGTCGGAGCCCGCATCGGCTACACCGTTGCGATCGTCATCTGGACGATCAGCCACATGGCGCACGGCCTCGCGACCAGCGTGACCCAGTTCGCGATGGCGCGCTTCGGCCTCGGGATCGGGGAATCGGGCAACTTCCCGGCCGGCATCCGCGCCGTGACCGACTGGTTTCCGCAAAAGGAACGCGCCTTCGCGATCGGCCTGTTCAACGCCGGCGCCAATGTCGGCGCGATCATTACCCCATTGCTCGTACCCTTCCTCGTCCTGATGTTCGACTGGCGGGTCGCTTTCTACGTCACGGGCCTGTTCGGGGTAATCTGGTTAATCGCGTGGTGGGCCATCTATCGCCATCCTGACGAGCATCCCAAGCTGTCAGAGGGCGAGCGGGCCTGGATCCAGCAGGACCCCGCCGACCCGGTAAAGCCGATCGGCTGGAGCCGCCTTCTCGGGGTCCAGGAAACCTGGTCCTATGCGCTCGGCAAGTTCTTCATCGATCCGATCTGGTGGTTCTTCCTCTTCTGGCTGCCGGGCTATCTGTTCGAACGATATGATCTGGACCTGAAGAGCTTCGGGCTGCCGCTCGCGGTGATCTATCTCATCTCCGACCTGGGCAGCATTGCCGGCGGATGGATGTCATCGAAGCTGATCAAGGCGGGGCGAACGCCCAATTTCGCGCGCAAGTTCACGATGCTCGTCTGTGCGTGCTGCGTCGTACCGGTCTATTTCGCGCAGGACATCGACAATGTGTGGACCGCGGTCCTGATCATCGGGCTCGCGACCGCGGCGCATCAGGCATTTTCGGCGAACCTCTACACCCTGCCGTCCGATATCTTTCCGCGCGGCGCGGTCGGATCGGTGGTCGGCATAGGGGGCACGGTCGGCGCGATCGGCGGGATGAGCATGGCGCTCTTCACCGGTTACATCCTCGAGACGACCGACAATAATTACCAGATATTGTTCGCAATCTGTGCCAGCGCCTATTTCATCGCGCTGCTCGCGGTCCATCTCCTGTCGCCGAAGCTGGCCCGCGTCGAGGTTTAGGACGGATCGATTGCCGCCGCCGGCCTAAACCCGCGTCGCGGGCGGACCAGACATTTAGGAACCGATCATCGCAACCGCATCGAGACGTTCTCGTCCCGGATAGGCGAACAGCAGGTCCGCAGGCTCCGACGCCTGGATCCGCGCCGCTCCTTCGACACGAAAACACTCCCCGGACGCCCAAGGCTGCGCGTTGATTTCACCTGCTCCGCTCAGCGGAACAAGAAAGCCGGGTTGGTCGGGCTCGACTGCGATCTCGGCGATGTTTCCGGCCCAGCGCTCCAGCACGAAGGTCGGCCCTTCGACCAGGATCATCCTGCCCGGCGCGACCTCTCCGGGGCCATCGATACGCTCGAACGGACGCCGCGAGGCGACCGCAATCCCCGCCTCGACGTGCAATCCGCGGGGTCGGCCATAATCGTAGAGCCTGTAAGTCGCGTCGCTGTTCTGCTGGACTTCGATCAGCGATATTCCGGCGCCGATCGCGTGAACCGTTCCCGCCGGTACGAACAGGAAGTTGCCCCGTCGCACGGGTTCCCAGTGCAGAAGGTTTTCAATGGACCTGTCCGCGATGGCCTCGACAAGGCGGTCCGGCACAATCGCATGGCGCGGTCCGAGCGCGATACATGCGTCCGGATCGGCATCGAGGATCAGCCAGCATTCGTCCTTCCCGCGCGGCAGGCCGGCGGCGCGCGCCTGGCGATCGTTCGGATGGACCTGGACCGAAAGGCGCTCGCTGGTAAAGAGATACTTGACCAGCAATTCGTCGTTTGTGTCGCCTGGCGTCCCGAACCAGATTTCACCGACCGGGCCCTCGGTCCCGGTCGCGTCCGGAAAGCCGCTCCCGAGGACGCGCCGTCCCCACGGTTTTTCGACGCGGTGCGTCCCGAGCCGCACGACGCTCATGCGTGCGCTCCCGCCGCTCGGACGATGTCGGCAACCACCGATGGATCGGCCAAGGTCGAAAGATCGCCGAGATCCGATGTCTCACCCTCGGCCACCTTTCGCAGGATGCGCCGCATCACCTTGCCCGAGCGGGTCTTGGGCAGGGACCGCACGACCTGAATCGTTTCGGGCGTCGCAATCGGGCCGATTTGCGCACGAACGGTCCGGACGAGCTCGGCGTGCAGATCCGAACCGTCGGAGTTGTCCGCCCCGATCGCGACATAGGCGTAGATCGCTTGTCCCTTTACCGCATGCGGAATGCCCACCACGGCCGCCTCGACGACCATCGGATGCGCGGCGAGCGCGCTTTCGATCTCGGCGGTTCCCATGCGGTGGCCCGACACGTTGATGACGTCGTCGATCCGCCCGGTGATCCAATAGTCGCCATCGGCGTCGCGGCGACACCCGTCGCCGGTGAAATATTTTCCCGGAAAGGTCGTGAAATAGGTCTGGAAAAAGCGGTCCGGATTGTTCCATACGCCGCGCATCTGGCCCGGCCAGCTCCTTGCCAGCACAAGGCAGCCCTCGGCAGCGCCGACCAGCTCGCCCCCCTCTCCGTCCAGCAGTTGCGGTTCGACGCCGAAGACCGGTCGCGTCGCGCTTCCAGGCTTGAGGTCGGTCGCGCCGGGAAGAGGCGCAATCATGATGCCCCCCGTCTCGGTCTGCCACCAAGTATCGACGACAGGGCAGCGTTGCTGCCCGACCACGTCGTGATACCAGTTCCATGTTTCGGGGTTGATCGGTTCCCCGACCGAGCCGAGCAGCCGCAGCCGGTCCCTGCGCGTATCCCGGACATGGTGGTCGCCCGCCCCCATCAGGGTCCGCAGCGCGGTCGGCGCCGCATAGAAGGTCTCGACACCAAGCCGGTCACAGATCTGCCAGAAGCGCCCTGCGTCCGGATAGGTCGGGATGCCCTCGAACATCACCGTGGTCGCGCCATTCGCGAGCGGCCCATAGACGATGTAGCTGTGCCCGGTGATCCAGCCGATGTCGGCCGCGCACCAGAACACCTGCCCCGGGCGATAATCGAAGACATATTCATGGGTCATCGATGCCCAGACCAGATATCCGCCGCTGCTGTGCACCACACCCTTCGGCTCGCCGGTGGAACCCGATGTGTAGAGGATGAACAGGGGATCCTCGGCCCCCATCGGTTCCGCGGCGCAATCGGCGTCGGCCGCCGCGATGGCGGCCGCCCAGTCGTGATCGCGACCTTGCTCCATCGGCACGGCCGTGCCGGTGCGGGCATAAACGAAGACATGCTCGACCGACGGACATTGCGCGATGGCGGCATCGACATTGCGCTTGAGCGGCACGGTGCGCCCGCCGCGCACGCCCTCGTCCGCTGTGACAACAATGCTGCTGCTGCAATCACGGATACGGCCTGCCAGCGCTTCGGGAGAGAAGCCGGCGAAGACCACCGAATGGATGGCGCCGATCCGCGCGCACGCCAGCATCGCGATCGCGGCTTCGGGAACCATCGGCATATAGATCGTCACCCGCGCCCCGCGCCCCGCACCATGCGCCTTCAGCACATTGGCAAAGCGGCACACCGCCGCGTGCAACTCGCGATAGGTGATGCGGCGGGTGTTGCCCGGTTCGTCGCCCTCCCACAGGATCGCAACGCTGTCGCCGCGCTCCGCGAGGTGCCGGTCGAGGCAGTTCGCGGCGACATTCAGCGTGCCGTCGGCGAACCAGTTGATGCGGAAGTCGGCTTCCTCGAACGACCAGTCGCTGACCTGGGTGAAGGGAGCGATCCAGTCGATCCTGCGCGCTTCGTCGCGCCAGAACCCGTCGGGATCCTTCAGCGACCGGGCATAGCGGGCTGCATAATCCCCGGCATCGATCAGGGCATGCTCCGCCCAGCCCGGCTTTACCGGGTGAACTCGACTGGTCATTCAAAGTCTCCTGACGGTTGTGCTGGAGTGGGTCAGTGGTCCGAAGCGGCGGACGCACCCAACCCGGTTTCCGAGCGGATCTGCTGGTCACGAAATGCCTGGCGCTCGCGGTCCCCGGTCGCCGACCGGTCGAGCACCGAAATCAGCCAGATCATGAAGAAGCCGAGCGGCACCGAGATGATCGCGGGCGACGAATAGGGGAAGGGTGCATCGGAAAGACCGAATGTCTGTTCCCAGACCGCCGGGGACAACAGGGTCAGGACGAACGCCGTGAGCAGCCCGGCCAACCCTCCGACGGTCACGCCGCGCCCGGTGCATCCGCGCCAGTAGAGCGACAGGATCAGCGCGGGCACATTGCCCGATGCCGCGAGCGCAAAGGCAAGACTGACCATGAAGGCGACATTCTGCTTTTCGAACAGGATGCCCAGGGCGATCGCCACGATGCCCAGCGTCAGGGTGGTGATCCGCGAAACCTTGAGCTCGTCTGCCGAGGAGGTGCGCCCGCGCCGCCAGACCGATGCGTAGAGATCATGGCTGACCGCCGATGCGCCCGACAGCGTCAGTCCGGCCACGACCGCAAGGATGGTCGCGAATGCGACGGCCGAGATGAAGCCCAGAAACAGGTCCCCGCCGACCGCGTGCGCCAGGTGGATCGCCGCCATGTTGAGGCCCCCGCGCAAACCGCCGTCCGCCGCCTGATAGACCGGATCGGTCGCCACCATGACAATCGCACCGAAACCGATGACGAAGGTGAGAAGGTAGAAGTAGCCGATCCAGGTCGTCGCCCAGAGCACCGATTGGCGCGCCTGTTGTGCATCGGGGACGGTGAAGAAGCGCATCAGGATATGCGGGAGCCCGGCGGTGCCCAACAGCAAGGCAAGGCCGAAAGACAGTGCGGAGATCGGATCCTTGATGAAATTGCCCGGCCCCATGATCGATTGGCCGCGAGCCGCCGCGTCCGCCGGGGGCACGCCGTGCGCGAGGGCGAGGTCGGTCTTTACCTGCACCGCGCGCGCGAACAGCGCATCCAGCGAGAATCCGAACTGCCAAAGGACCGACAAGGCAATGAAGGTTGCACCGGCGAGCAGAAGGACGGCCTTGCTGATCTGGATCCAGGTCGTCGCGGTCATCCCGCCGACCAGGACGTAGACGATCATCAGCACGCCGACGAGCACCACTGCGATCGGGTAGGAAAGCCCGAACAGCAGCTTGATCAATTGTCCCGCCCCGACCATCTGCGCGATCAGGTAGAAGGCGACGATGAGCAGGGTGCTGATCGCGGCGAAGCTTCGCACGGGCCCCTGCGCAAAGCGGTACGACGCGACGTCGGCGAAGGTATAGCGGCCGAGATTGCGGAGCTTTTCCGCGATCAGGAACGAGATGATCGGCCAACCCATCAGGAAGCCGATCGAATAGATCAGACCGTCATAGCCATCGGAGTAAATCTGGGCCGAAATGCCTAGGAACGACGCGGCCGACATGAAGTCGCCGGCGATCGCGAGCCCGTTCTGGAAGCCGGAGATTCCGCCGCCTGCCGTGTAGAAGTCGGATGCCGTGCGGGTTCGGCGCGCAGCCCAGCGCGTAATCCCGATCGTCAGCATTGCGAACGCGCCGAACATCGCGATCGCGATCATGTTGAGCGGCTGGCGCTCCGCCTGCCCGCGAATGACATCCGCGAGCGCGGGCGTCGCAATGCCGAGCGCCAGGACGACAAGGGCCAGCCGGATCATTCGGCGTGGTCCGCAAGAATCCGGGCCATGATCGGGTCGAAGCGCCGGTTGGCGCGCCGCGTGAACATCGCAATTGTCGCGATCGAGAACAGAATCAATGCGAACCCGACCGGGATGCCCCAGCTCGTGACATGCCCGGCGATCGGCGTCGCGAGCAGCGCCTTGTCGAGCGCGATCACCAGAATGAAGGCTGTGAACGCCGCGACCACGGCAATCGACAGACACCATGCCAGGCGCGTCCGCGTCCGCACCAGCGCGATATAGCGGGGATCCCGCGCGATCTCTTCCATACGGTCTTCAGTCATGAAAATCCTCCGGGGCTGCGAGCGCAGAGCGGTCCGATCGATCGGGCAAGGTTTCGCTGGCGGCCATGCTCAGGTCGCCGGCTGCGGTTGGCTCGGGGCGGCGGCGACCTTTTTCCAAGACCCGCCCGAGTTCGGCATGAAGAAGTGATTGAGCGGCAGGATCGCGGCGCCGACCGCCGGAGCATCGGTCGAAAAGGCGGCGCGCAGGATCGGGCAGATGACCGGCGCGTCCAGTCGCTGGGCGATCATGCGGCGATAGGTGACATCGGCAAGCTGGTCCATCACCGCTGGCGGCAACCGTCCGCCGAGCAGGATGGCATCGGGATTGATCAGGCAGTTGACCGCTTCGATCGGCTGTTCAAGGCGCGGCGCGGCTCCGTCGATCCACGCGTTGACGATCGGCGCCGCCGCTGCGGTCGGCACCGCTCGGCCGACGACATCGTCAATCTCGAGGTGTCCGGCCGAGAGCATCCGGCCAAGCCCCGACAGCGACACATAGGATTGGATCGTATCCCGACCACCGACAACCGCGTCGCGCATGAATCCGAGTTCGCCGCTGCGCCCGTTCGAACCGCGAAACAGCGCGCCGTCGATCACCAGGCTTCCGCCCAGGCCCGAGGAGATCAGGATGTAGAAGAAACTGCGATACCGCTGGCCGAGGCCGAATTGCATCTCGCCCAGTGCTGCTGCGGCGGCGTCATTCTCTACAAAGACCGGCAACGTGAACGGATGCGCAAGCAGCGCGGTCATGTCCGTTTCGCTCCATTGCGCATAGGCAGCGGGCCGTCCCTCGAGATCGACGACGCCGAGATCGTCGGGCACCGCGACGCCGATCCCGATCAGCGATGTCGGATCGACCCCCGCGTCGGCGAGCAGGCGAACGATCGTATCGTCATAGAAGCTGCGGACTTGGTCGGGCAGCGCGAACTCCACGTCCCGCGTCGCCCGCGCGACGACCTGGCCGTTGAAGTTCAGGACGGCCAGGGTGATGTGGTCGCGGTCGATATTGAGGCCAACCGAGTGGCGGGCATCGGCACGGATCCTGAGCGGCGTCGCTGGCTGCCCCCGCCCGCCGCGTCGCGCCTCGCTCTCGAGGATCAGGCCCTCGTCAAGCAGGCGGCGAGTAATGTTCGAGATCGTCGGGGCGGTCAGGCCGGTGATCGTCGCCAGCTCGACCCGGGTCAGCTCGCCATGAACGCGGATGGCGTGCAGCGTCGTGCGCTGATTATGGTTCGCAGCATGCTCGAGATTGGTCCCTGACCAGCGCGTGTCGGGGGTCGGGAAATAGGTCATTCTGCTCAGTCTTTCGTGGACGATGCCGATGATGCGAACAGCGGGAGCGTAGCGGCATTTGCCATTGCTTCGAAGCCTGCATCGCCGGGGTGCAGCTTGTCACCGGAATCCAGCGCCTCCTGTAGGGCGGGCGGCGACGTGCCATCGCTGAGCGCTGCCTCGAAATCGATCACCGCATCGAAGTTCCCGGGCTTTCGGATCCAGTCGTTGGCCTCGCGCCGAACGCGCTCTCGGTCGACGTCGATGAAGCGGGAGCCCCAAGCGGGGGTGAGCGTCGCGCCGATCATCACCAACCCTCGCTGATGCCCGTCCTCGATCAGCTTCCTATACCCTGCGGCCAGGTCCGCCGCGGTGATCTTGCGCGCCCTGAACGCGCCGCTCAGCGCGATATCGTTGATGCCTTCGAGCACGACCACGTGGGTCACCCCCGGCACGGCGAGCACGTCGCGTCCGAACCGGTCGATCGCGGACGGACCGCGACCATAGGCCAGCAGACGGTTGCCGCTGATTCCCATATTGACCACGCCGCAGTGCCGATCCGGCGACGCCGCGATCAGCCGCTGCGCCAGGCGGCCGGGCCAGCCGCGCCATTGCGCCTGCTTGCCCCGCGCGCCTTCGGTAATCGAATCGCCAAGGGCGACGATCGTGCACGGCGCTTGCGCATTGTGGACGCTGACCAGGCTGACGAACGGCCGGCTGGCGATGGTCTCGGGCGCTCCTCCCGAGGCGGGCGCATACTCGGCACGGAAGCCGGCGTTCCCCGGTACGTCGGTGCTTGGCGCGCTCGTCTGGACGGTGACGAGAATATCCTGCCCGGCGCGAACCGGAAGGGCGACCGGGTCGGTCGACAGCGATGCGCCGGCTTCCACCGTGGCACCCGGCTTTGTACGGAACGTCGCGGGATGCGCATCGGCGGCGGCCTCGAAGCCGGAGGGCGCGGCGGGCGCCACCGTGACCGATGCGATTTCAAGCGGCACAGCGTTTTCGGGCGTGGTGAAGCGAAGCGCCACTCCCCGACCCGACTGGGTCAGCCGGATGCGATAGCGGAACGTGCCGGCAGGACGCGTCTGGTCCGACTTGGCCGTCGGCGGGGAAGCGGCATATCCCCACGCACCGACCCAGGGGTTGGCCGCCTTTTCCTTCGCCGCAGCCGGGCTGGCCGCTGCGATCAAGGCGAGCGCAGGCAGCGCCAGGATCGCCCTATGGAATATCGTTCGCGAAATCATGCCGCCTGTCACTCCTTCACTATCGTCAACGTGCCGCCGCGCATGATCTGGGCATGCGAGATTCGCCGTCCCTCAAGCTTGTGGCCATCGAGGTAGATCGACACGATCCGGCTCGCCCGCGCGGGCCCGCGCGTCTCGATCCGGAATTGCTTTCCGCCGTCGGCTGCGATCGAGACGCGGTCTGCGGCGGGCAGCGAAATCATGTACCAGGGCTCTCCCGGAACCAAGGGATACAGGCCGATCGATGCCCAGACATACCAGGCGGACATCGCCCCGCCGTCGTCGTCCATCCCCTCGGCAAATCCGGGCGAAAGCGAGAAGCTCTTCTGAACGAGAGGAGCTTCGAGCTTGCGCTGATTCTCGTACCAGTGCGCTGTGGGCGCATCGCGCAACTGACGGACCAGTCGGTCCATCCGCGCCGCGCCGTCGCCGAGCCCGAACAGAAACGGCGCGTGAATATCGGGCTCGTTCGTCATGTTGAACATCTGGCGATCGAAAAATGCGCCGAGTTCGCGATCGAACCGTCCCGACCCCAGTGCCTGTTCGCGGAGCCAGCCGAGGTCGAACACCGGCGCCCAGCGATATTGCCACAAGGTTCCCTGATACAGGCCGCGCGCCTTCACCACATCGCCATCGGCGCCGAGGTCGCGAAAGGTGTCGAGCCACATCGGACGATAGCCTTGCCAGCGTCGAGTGAAATCGGCGGCGAGCGATTCCCTGCCGCGATCGGCGGCAAGCTGTGCCACCGCCCACTGATCATAGGCCAGTTCGAGCCGCTGGTCGGGTGTCTTGTTCGGCAGTTCGCCGGTCTCGACGGCCATCGCATCGAGCGCAGACGCCGGGTCGAGCGTACCGAGGCCCTTTCGGTGCAGGTCGAGCAGGGCGATCCCCGCATGTTCGGTACGCACGCTCAGGAACGGCTCTGCCGGGCCGGCCCATTGCGCCTTGTCCGAGCGGAAGAGTTCGACGAGCGAATCCGCGATATCGCGCGCGACATCGGGCGCGGCGAGCGCGACCAGCGGCACCTGCGTCCGGTAATTGTCCCAGAGCGACCATCCCGCGTAGCGATGACGTCCCGCGCCGACACGGGCCAGCGCGCCGCCCGACCGGCGATAGGCCCCCTCACTGTCGTCCACCCGTGCCGGCATCTGCAGCGACCGGAACAGCGCCGTGTAGAAAAGCGCGCGACGATCGGCCGGGGCATCGAAGCCGAAACGCGCCAGTACCCTGTCCCAGGCATCGCGCGTCAGCCGGCGCTGTTGCCGGATCGATCGCTTGCCCAGCCCGGCCTCTAGCACCGTCTTGGCGGACGCCGCATCGACGCTCGAAAGCGCGGAGCGGAACTCGATACGATCTCCCGCCTTCACCGCGATCGCGAAGCGCGCCGCACCCTTTTGGTCGACGACCGCCCGCGCAGGGACGGGGCTGCCGTTCAGCAGCAGTGTCCCCGCAACCCCCAGACGATAGGTTCCGCGATCGCAGACGGTGGCGTTGGCGAGGGTGAGTTGCAGATCGTCCGGGGAGGTGCTGATCCAGCGATGCTCGACATGCCGGGCATAGCTGTGCGTCGGGTCCAGCACCACATGGACCAGTCCCGAGCGCGGCAGCGTGAACTGGCTGATCGCGACCGATTGGCCCGCGGCGAGTTCGGCGGTGATCGGCGACTTGCCATAGCGGACGCGGTACCAGCCGGCACCCGCGCGCTCGCTGTGCGTGTCGATCGTCCACGGCGCCGCCTCGTCGGCATAGCCCACGCTGACCAGCAGGTCGCCGCCGCCACCCTTGCACCCGACGCCCTGCGCGCGGGTATGCGAAAAGCCGCGCAGCAAGGTGGCCGCGCGGTCGTACCCGATATGATTTGCGGGAGTCGTATCGGGCGCCAGCTGGACCATTCCGAACGGGGCCGCCGCGGCTGGGGACAGCTGTCCGCGATCGCCCTGGGTGCCCATAAACGGGTCCACCAGATCCACCGGCGCCCGTTCGCGTCCCGATGCGACCGACGCGGAGAGCGCCACCAGCGCCAGCGTAAGGATGTGACCCCGAATCTGCATCATGGTGTAATCGCGCGATTTACGATCCGATGAAAGCGATCGATGGGGCAGGCGAGCCGCGTCGGCGCGCAGGCGGGAATCGGCAGCGGCGTGAAAACATCGCGCCTGCCGGAAGATGGGGTTTCGGAGCGGACCGCGTCGAGCGTCGGCGAACGCAGGATCGCGCGTACGAAGCGCTCGCCGGCCGCGTTCCGAACCAGTTGCAGTCCGATCGCACCGCTCGGCGGTGGATCGTCGGGCGCGAGCCCCGGCACCTGCCAGTGAAGGTCGAGCAATCCGGCCACCGCCGCGATGTTGCTGTCATGCCCGATCAGCATGGTCAGCCGGGGCGTTCCCTTCTTCTCCGAAAGGCCGGCGACCATGCGGCGCAGGGTCGGGCCGCCAAACGCCCGGCCGATCGCGGGGGTGCGGTGGATCGTATCGTAAAGCTGTGCGCGCAGGGCGCCGATTTTGCGGAGGTCTTCCTTGTCCGCCCGTCCCCAGCCGGTCCGGGGCATGCCTTGGGCATATTCAAGGGTCAGGATCTGGATCGCCTTTGCGCCTTCTTCTATGGCACCGCCCAACCGCGGCTCTCGACCCCTATGGTCCGGACGCAGCCTAGTCGGGTGACGGCGTACGCCGCATTCCGCCCGCGGCTTGTCGCCGCAGAGGATCGCATCCAGCCGATCCAGCAGGGGTGCATATCTGGCATCAAGCGACGCGAACCCGCCCGGCGGCAGGCGCCGTTCGACCGCGGCGCGGGCCGCCTCTACATCGAAGGCCGCAGGCGCCGCTTCGATCGGCGCGAATATCGGATCGGGCTGTCCACTTTGCACGGTTGCCGGTTCGATCGAGCAGCCGGGCGCATATCCCTTTGCCCAAGCACGCGCCGTTTCGGTCGTGCGCTGGTCATTGTCCGCAAGCAGCGCGATCGAACCGGGCGACGGGCACCCCTTGCCTCGTTCGATCGGGAAGGCGGTACGGTCGAAGCTTCCGACGCGGACGACCGCCTCGAACCCATGCGACGTCAGATGCGCCCGCGGTACGGGCCACTCCGGCCAGGGCGACGCCGCCACGCCAGGCGGCATCGCCGGGTCGGAGAGCGGCGCGCGCACGCCATGACGCATCAACATCACTGTCCGTTCGACCACGATCTCGCGATCGGCGGACGGGGGCGACGCAGCCGCACCGCTCGCCAGCAAGACGAATGATGCGGCCGCAAGGCAGAGGCGCGCCCGTGCCCGCATCTCAGAATTTGAACCGCGCCGCGAGCGACAGGACCCGTCCCTCGAAATAGACGCGGTCATTGAAGCTGCTGTCGTTTAGCTCGCGATCGCCCCAATAGGCGCGCTGGGGCTTGCCGAGCAGATTCTGGCCGTCGAGTGTCAGCGTCACATTGTCGGTCACTTTATAGGACGTCGACGCGTCGAGACGACTGATCGGATACCAGTTCAAGTTCCCGATCGGATCGCTCAGCACATAGGCCAAGACGAAGCGGCTGCGGATCGCATAGGCCACGCGCGCACGGAACCGCCCGTCGTCATAGAAAAGGGCGGCATTGAAACTGCGCTTCGAAATGCCGGTGATCGGGCCTTCGAACTCCGTGTTTACCGGGGTGGCGGGAAGCGTCTGTTTTGTGTCGATAAGCGTGAAGTTCGCCGATGCGCCGAAATTGGAGAGCACGCCGGGCGCGAAGTCGAAGAATGTGCTGGCCGATAGTTCCACCCCCTTGATCACGCCGTCGCCGGCGTTGATCGGGCGCTGGACCGACACGGTGCCGGCGGCGGATCCGGGCAGGAGTTCGTCTTCGCGCGTGTTGACGATGAAGCCGTTCACGTCCCGGATGAAACCCGCGATGCTCGCCGATCCGGCGCGTCCGAAATACCATTCGAGCGACGCATCCCAGTTGGTCGAGCGAATCGGTTGCAGGTTCGGATTGCCGGCGGTCGCCGCCGAGGTGATGGCGCCCGAAGCCGCGATGATCTCTGCCAGGTTGAGGCTGGGGTTGAGCTGCGAGAAATCGGGACGGCTGAAGGTTTTTGTCCACGCCGCGCGCAGTTGAACATTGCGCCCGAAATGGACGACCGCGCTGACGCTGGGGTCGACGTCGAGATAGTTCTGTCGCCCGTCGATCGGCGTATAGGTCACGACGGTTCCGGCCGAAGTGCGCGTGGTGGTGACCTGGGTGCCGGAGATCGCCAGCTTGGTGTTGACGATCCGCGCGCCGATGACGCCGTCGACCGACACGTCGCCGCCAAGGTCGAAACCATATTTGGTCTGGGCATAGAAGGCATAGCTGCGTTCGGTCCCGCTGAACGCCTGAAGCGGGTTGAACGCCGGCGTTTCGCTGCCGAACAGGGCGGCCTGTCCGGGCAGCGTCGCGACATAGGCGTTCAGCGCGTTCAGGTTCGCCGGATCGTCGAGGAGTCGCGTATCATATTGGACCCAGCCGGTGGGAACCGGGACATCGTCGCCATAAAAGCCGCGGTCCTGAATTTGCGGACTGTTGCCCCCCGGGAAATTCGACATGGGAAGCCGAAGCGCATCGAGGTTGGCAAGGCGGGAACCGGTCTGAAAATCCGTGCTGCGCGACGCATAGCGGAACCCCGTCTTGAGCAGTTTGATCAGGCCGCCGCCGGTATCGAGCTCCAGATCGGTTCGCCATTGCAGGCCGTCCGCCTTTGCCTTGCTGATCGCGTCCGAATAGGCGCGGACATAGAAGTTTGCCGGATCGGCAATGTCGACATTTCCGGCATAGCCATAGGAAAGCCCGCCATATTTGGAATCGCTCTGGAAGATCGCGTCGACCGTGGGCCGGTCGCGGAATGCAAGGAGGAACAATTGCGACCGGCTGTCCTGCGTCGACCGCGTATAAATGGCCTGGGTCGAGAGCGTTGCGCGCCCCGCGATATATTGCGCGGCGAATTCCGCCTGGGTCGTGTTGATGTTATTGTCGGTACGCGACGAGCGCGGACCCGAGGCAGAGACCGTCGCAAAGCTCGCGCTTTGAACGACATTGGTGCCCGGAACCAACGTCACGTCGGTCAGCGTCGACGGCACCGCCGTCTGCACATCCGCGTCATAGTTTACATTCTTGTCGTCGATATTGGTGACGCGCAGATCGATGCGCAGGTTCGACGCGGGCTTCCATTGAAAGGAGCCGGTCAGCACCGGGCGTTTGTAGCGCCCGTTCGGCTGCTTCACCAGGATCACGCCCGGATATCGTACCGTGCCGAGGCCGGTGGGCGTGATGTTCGCCGACGCCGCGCTGTTGGTGGGCGACAATGTCTCGCGATAGGATTCGAAATAGTCGCGCCGCAGATAGGACGCATTGAGCAAAAGGCCCATTTCGCCAATGCCGGTGTCCCAGCGGTCGCTGATCAGGATATCGCCGTTATAGAATAGTTTGCGCGACTGATCGTCATAGCTACCGCGCAGGGTGCCGGCGACGACCAGATCGTCGCGAAAATCGAAGGGCTGGCGCAATTCCACGTTCACCGCCCCGCCGATGCCGCCTTCGATCAGGTCGGGGGTCAACGCCTTGTAAACCGTGATTGAGCGCAGCAGTCCGGCCGGGTAGCTGTTCAGCAGGCTGCGCCGCGAAGAGCCATTATAGGATTCCTGGCCGTTCAGCGTGGTCAGTGTCTGGGACAGGCCGCGGATCGTGATCGCCTGGCCCTCGCCGCGATTGCGGAAGATCTGGACGCCTGGAAGGCGGGCCAGCGCTTCGGTCGCGCTGTTATCGGGTAGTTGCCCCAGATCTTCGGCAACGACCGTATCGATGATCGCGTCGCTGCGCTGCTTGGCGGCGCGTGCGCTACGCAGGCTTTCACGATAGCCTGTGATGACGATTTCCTGCTCGGTGGCAGGCTTCGCCTCTTCGGACGTGTCGGTTGTCTTGGACTCGTCGGTTTGCGCGACGGCTGGCGATGCGATCGCCAGCATCAGAAACGTGCTTGCGTACAGGGACGCGCGAAAGTGACTCATGGAACCCCTCCTTTGAAGAACGAGTTCGACCGACTCGCTGATAATTAAAACAACATGATGAACTTAATATGTCAATATGATTGCACGGGCGAGGGTGGTTTTCTAAATACGCACGGTTTATCAATAATATAGAGCAAGCCGCTCCAATCCACTCTGTCACATTAAAAAAAATAAATTGATTTATGTGTCCTATTCGGCATGTTCTTAGCCGGAGAGGAGACTTAGATGGAGCCCACCAGAATCGGGGCCGTCGCAACGGATCGCAGGGCGCTGCTCGCGGCGCTCGCGACAGGCCTTTTTGCAGCCGGAAGCGCCCGCGCAGACACCGCCTGCGGCGACCCCGCACAAGCGGCCCGCGACCGGGCGCTACGGGAGGATTTCGCAAATCTTGCGAAATATGCGGAGGACAATGCGCGCGTCCGCGCCAGCGGCGATCGCCCCTGCATGATATTCCTGGGCGACAGTATCACGGAGCGGTGGATGCGACTGCGCCCCGGATTTTTCGGTCATGGGCGCCTGTGCCGCGGGATCGGCGGGCAAACGACCCCCCAGATGCTGGTCAGGATGGTGCCCGACGTCATCGGGCTCCGCCCGCACGCCGTCCATATCCTGGCGGGCACCAACGATATCGCGGCGAACACCGGACCGATGACGCTGGAGCAGTCGCGGGACAATATCGATGCCATGGCGACGCTTGCGCGGGCGCATGGCATCCAGGTGCTGATTGGATCGGTCCCGCCTGCCGCGGCATTTCGCTGGCGCCCCGAAAAGCGCCCGGCGCGGGATATTATGGCGCTCAACGACATGCTCCGGCGGCTCGCCGAACGGCACCGCGCCGACTGGATCGATTATCACTCCGCCCTGACCGACGCCGAAGGTGGAATGCGGGAGAATATGGCGGGGGATGGCGTCCATCCTCTCCCCGCCGGCTATGCCGTTATGGAAGCGGTGCTGGCACCGCATTTGTCCCGGATCGCCTGCGGGACGCGGCACCCGTGACCGGATTCGTCCAGCCGCCGCTCGTTGCGGGCGTCGAACTTGGCGGCACCAAGTGCATCTGTACGCTCGGGCGCGGGCCCGGAGCGATAGACAAGCAGCTTACGCTGCCGACATCCGACCCGGATACGACGCTGGCGGCGATCTCGGATCAACTCGATCGCTGGCAGGCCGATACCGGCTTTGCCGCGCTGGGGATCGGCAGTTTCGGTCCGATCGATCTCGACTGCAACTCGCCGCGCTACGGTGCGATCCAGACCACCTCGAAGAGCGGATGGAGCGGGGTTGCGGTCCGCGACCGGATTGCGGGCTCGCTGGATGTCCCGATCGGTTTCGACACCGACGTGAATGTGGCGGCGCTGGCCGAACTGCGCTGGGGTGCGGGTCGCAACGCCGCCGCGCTGGCCTATGTTACCGTGGGCACCGGGATCGGTGTCGGACTGACGAGGCCGCCAAGCGGTCGCCACGCCGAATTGGGCCATGTCCGGATCGCGCGACAAGCCGGCGACACCCGGGCCAGCGTTTGCCCCTATCATGACGATTGCGCCGAAGGGCTCGCATCGGGGCCTGCAATCGCCGCAGCGTTCGGGTCGGCGTCGCCCGGGTCGGCGCCGCTCGACCATCCGGAATGGGTAAAGACCATCGGCTATCTGGGGCAGCTTTGCCATGTCATCATGTGTGCCGGCGGGGTCGATCGGATTCTGTTCGGCGGCGGCGTTATCATGGGAAATCCGACGATCGTTCCTGCCATCGAAGCGGCCATGCGCGCCAGCCTCAACGGCTATCTGGATCTGCCCGGGGATCGCGCGCTGATCGCACCCGCCGGGCTGGGGCCCCAGGCCGGGCCGCTCGGCTCGCTCGCGCTGGCGCAGGACGCGGCAGCCCGGTCCGCGAATAAGCCCTATCCCGAACGGAGACCTGTGCGGGTGTAACCCGTCTCGCGCCCGCCGTGCCGGAAAACATCAAGACGGGGAACCCGTCATCATCAGGAGAGGAAGCCATGAAACAACGTGTCGCAGCCTGTCTTTTGACAGCATTCGCTGCACTGGCGATAGGGCCGTCGCCGGCCAATGCCTGGGGGGTGACCGGACATGCGACGGTGGCGATCATCGCGCAAAACCGGCTCACTCCTGCGGTTCTGGAAGAGATCCAGGGGTTGCTCGCGCTCGAAGGCTATACGGAGATGTGGCGTGTGGCGTCGTGGGCGGACCACAACCGGGCGCCCGGTATGCCCGTCGATCCGGACGAGCCGATCCATTCGGCGCGCATCCCCTTCAGCGGTGACGCGCCCGCTCACGCCTGCCCCGGAACGACGGCACTGTGCGCGGACGAGGCGGTCGACCATTATACCGCCGTGCTCGCGGACCGCAGCCTCGCGGCATCGGTGCGTCTCGAGGCGCTGAAATATGTGATCCACATGGTCGGTGACCTGCACCAGCCGCTGCATGGGTCCGATCCGATCGGCTATAATCAAGTGTCCTACAAGGGCAGCGTGACGATCATCCATTCGATCTGGGACAACCAGGTCGTTACGGAACACACGACCAACGGCTATAACCTCGCTGCCGAGCTGAGCGCGAACGGGGTTGCCGTCACCGTGGGCGGCACGCCGCGCGACTGGGCGGTCGAGAGCAGCGATATGGCTCGCGACCATATATATGACGTGCTTCCCGTCTGCTGGTCCGCCTGTCCGACGACGCCGACTGTTCTGCCGAACAGCTATGCGGCGGACAAATATCCGCTGGCTGCACAGCGGCTCAAACAGGCCGGCTATCGCCTCGGCGATCTGCTGAACGCGACGCTGACCCCGTGAACCCGGCGGCGCCGAACCGGCGTGCAAATGGCCGACAGGTCCGAACGACGCTGGTGCTTGCCATCCTCGCGTCGGTGGCGGCCCTGGGATCGTTCCTGCTGGCTCCCAGCCCTCCGCCGGAGGTGCAGGGTAGGCCGGTGAGAGTGGCCGCCGTCGCGATCAACCGACCGCCCGCCGCGCCCGCGCCAACGCCTTCGGTGGTAGAGGTCGGCCTCGCCGGTACCTGGAGCACGTCCGATAATGGCGATGATCCCGGCGCGTCATGCGATCTGCAGAGCGCGATCACCTTCCTTGCCGATGGTCAATATTTCACCAACGGCGAATCCGGTCGCTACGAGGTTGCGCGCGGTTCGATCACGCGGTTCGACCGTATTCTCTACGATATCGATGCGGGCGAGGACCGATCCCAATTCGACCGTCGGATCACCGAAGCTTTGACCCTGTCCAGTCGCGGCAGCGCGCAAATCGGCGCGCGGGTCCTGTTCCGATGCGAAAAACGAGCACCCGAGGAGAGACGATCATGAGCATGTATTCGAAGACGTTCGCCGTTCTGGCTTCATTCGCACTCTGCATCAGCCCGTTGCCCGCATTGGCGTGGGGCAATGTGGGTCATGCGACGGTTGCCAATATCGCGCAGGCCAATCTTGAAGCGGCCGTTCTGACCGAAATTCAGGGTCTGCTCGCGATTGAAGGCGCCACGACCCTTGCCGATGTCGCCTCCTGGGCCGACACCCAGCGCTTGCCCGGCACGCCGATCCACAGCACGCGTGTCCCGGTGGACGGGTCCCCGACCCCGGAGCATCCCTGTCCCGATACGGGTATGTGCGCCGACGAGGCGGTCCTGCACTACAGCGCCATCCTTGGCGATCGGCAGCAAGCGCCGGCGGCGCGGCTCGAGGCGCTCAAATATGTCGTCCACCTCGTCGGCGACCTGCACCAACCTCTGCACGGATCCGACCCCATCGGGTACAATATGGTGCTCTACGGCCTGAGCCTTAAGGGGATTCACGCCGTCTGGGACAAGGATGTGGTCGAGGACCACAGCGAGGACCCTGTCGCGCTCGCGTCCGAACTGATGAGCAACGGGTTGACGTTCACGCTGGGTGGCACCCCGCGAGACTGGGCCGTCGAAAGCAGCGCGATGGCGCGCGATCATATCTTCGACACGCTTCCCGCCTGCTACACGCTCCAATCCCCGATCTGCCCCGCCGTCGCGACGCTTCCATCGAACTACTCGGCGGTGAAGTATCCGCTCGCGGCACAGCGCCTGAAGCAGGCGGGCCTGCGGCTGGCCCAGCAGCTTAACGAGGTACTGGGGTAATTAGGCGTGCCGGGAGTTGGTAGGCATCCGGCCCCAAATTGAAGGTGCGGGAGCCAAGGAGGCGCGCCTTGCCGGAACGCTCCCGGCAGGCCACGAATCTGCACGACGGGAATCTTCCTCACGAACCTATATGTGGAAGCTTGCCGCAGGGCGGGCGGAACCGGAGAGGGCGCTTCCAGCGCCAGAACCTGCACGAACAGGAAATGGCTCCCCGGGCAGGATTCGAACCTGCGACCAATCGATTAACAGTCGATTGCTCTACCGCTGAGCTACCGAGGAGCAGCCCGCCTTGGCGGGCGAGGCGCCCCTTTGCCGCCGCGCGCGTGATTTTGCAAGGGGGTATTGGAATATTTCGGCTGATCGGTGGCGTGGACCCGCCGCCCCTCTCGGCGTCGGCCACAGCGCGCGCGCGTCGACCGCGCGCCCCTTTGTCAGACGATGAATTGTTCCATCGCGATGCGTTCGTCGAGCCCCTGGTCGGGATCGAAGAGCAAGGTCAGCGGCCGGCTGCGATCGGTCGTCACCGTCACCGTCTTGACCTCGCGTATTTCGCGCTGGTCGGCGACGGCGCTTACCGGCCGCTTCGCCGCCTCGCGGACGTTGAAGCGGATGTTCGTCGATTCGGGGACCAGCGCACCGCGCCAGCGGCGGGGTCGGAACGGGCTGATCGGGGTGAGCGCGAGCAGGTCGGAGCCTAGCGGCAGGATCGGGCCGTTGGCCGAGAGATTATAGGCGGTCGATCCGGCGGGGGTCGCCACGAGCACGCCGTCGCAGGCGAGTTCCTCGAGCATCGTGCGCTCGTTGATCATCACTTCGAGCTTTGCGGCCTGGCGCGTTTCGCGCAGCAGTGAAATTTCGTTGATCGCGGGCAATATGTGCCGTTCGCCACTGATCGTGGTGATGTCGCCCTGCAACGGATGGATCAGGAAGGTGCGCGCCGCGGTCAGCCGCTCGAGGAGGCCCTCGACGCGAAATTCGTTCATCAGGAAGCCGACCGTCCCGCGGTTCATCCCGAAGACCGGCAAGGTGCGCCGCTGGTCGAGCAGCTGGTGCAGCATCGCGAGCAGGAAGCCGTCGCCGCCGAGCGCGATCAGCAGATCGGCTTCGGCAAGATCGACGAAATCGTAAAGCGGCCGGAGTTCTGCTTCGGCTTCCTGCGCGGCGGGCGCGTTCGATGCGACGAGCGCGATCTTGCGTTGCATATCGATCCCCCAAGCAGAGCGGCGCGTCAGCCGCCCGTTGCACTCATATGACGCGCGACCGCCGGTGCGGATCTGGCTTCGATCTCAAAGTCATGCGCGCGGGGTTTGCCAGCGAGCGCGCGATCGATCAAGTCGTCGACCGCGTCCGGCGCGTCGCCACGCAACGCGGCGCGCAAATCGACATGATCATCCTGGCCCAGGCACATATAGATGCGCCCCTCGACCGTCAGGCGGATGCGGTTGCAGCTTGCGCAGAAATTGTCCGACAGCGGTGTGATCAGCCCGATCGTGACCGGGCTGTCCTCGATCGCGAAATAGCGTGCCGGGCCGCCGGTGCGCTTGTCGACGGGCCAGATGGCGCGTTCGGCGCGCAGCGGCGCGATGAAGCGATGCAGCGGTATGTAATGGTCGGTTCGGTCGGCTTCGACCTCGCCGAGCGGCATTGTTTCGATGAGCGTCAGATCGCACCCGGTCGCCGCACACCAGTCGAGCATCGGCAGCAACTGGTCTTCGTTGAGGCCGGCCAGCGCCACCATGTTGATCTTGACCGCGAGCCCTGCCGCGCGCGCCGCTTCGACGCCGCGCAGCGCGACCGACAGATCGCCGACGCGGGTGATATGGCGAAAGGCCTCTGGGTCGAGCGTGTCGAGGCTGACGTTGATGCGGCGCACGCCCGCCGCGGCGAGCATCGGCGCGTGCTCGGCGAGCCGCATCGCATTGGTGGTGAGCGTGAGTTCGTCGAGCCCGGCGCCGATCAAGGCGCCAAGGCGGCGGGCAAGAATGTCGACCCCCCGCCGCACCAGCGGTTCGCCGCCGGTCAGGCGGATGCGGCGGACGCCGCGCGCAACGAATCGCTCTGCCAGATCGCCCATTTCCTCGATGCTGAGCACCGCCGAGCGCGGCAGGAAGGTCATATCCTCGGCCATGCAATAGCGACAACGCAGGTCGCACCGATCGGTCACCGACAGGCGCAAATAGCTGATCCGGCGGCCAAAGCCATCGGTGAGTGCGTCGGTGCGGGGCGAAATTGCGACCATGACGCCGATTGTGATGCAAAAGACAAGGGAATGGCAAGCAAAGCCTGATATGGGCGCCGCAATGAATCATAGTGCCGACCCCAACGCCGCGAGTATCCGCCACCTGACCGCGCTGCATGCGCGCCACGGCGCCGATATCGGCGTGATCCTGGTCCAGGTCGACCAGCTTGCCCGAATCAACCACAGCGCCGGGACCGAAACCGGCAACGCGCTGCTCGAGGAAGTGGCCCGGCGGCTCGACGCCTTTGCTGGCGACGAATTCGGCCCCGGCTCCTGTGTCGATCGCCTCGAAGGCCCGCGCTTCCTGATCGTTCCGGCGGTGCCGCTGTCGCTCGCCGCGTTGCAGGCCCAGGAACGTGCGCTGCATGTCGCGCTCGCCGAGCCGATGGTCGGCGATCCCAACGGACGGTTGGCGATTCGCATCGCGACCGCGCTGATCGGACGCGACGAGCCGGTCGACGACCAGCTTCGCGCTGCATCCGACCAGCTTGCTCGCCCTGCCTCGGCGCGTGATGGCGCGATGGTCAAGGCGGCGCTGTCGCGCGGCGAGGTCGCAATCTTCTATCAGCCGCAATATGATGTAGCGACCGGTGCGATGGTCGGAGTCGAGGCGCTTCTGCGCTGGCGTCACCCCGAACTCGGACTGCTGGGGGCAGGCCCGCTGGTCACCGCGGCGCGCGCGGCGCGAATGGAACGCGAACTCACCGAACATGCCCATCGCGTCGCGCTTGCCGAAGTCGCGGGGTGGCCGAAGGCGCTTGCGAAGCTGCGCGTCTCGCTCAACATCACCGCCGCCGATCTGGGCGATCCCGGCTTCGCCGACCGCCTTTCGGCGATGGTCAAGGCTGCGAAGATCGATCCCGACCGGTTGACGCTCGAACTTACCGAGCAGGCGATGCTCAGCGATCCGGGCAGCGCGGCGGATCAGCTCGCCCAGATCCGCGCGCTCGGCTGCGCGATCGCGATCGACGATTTCGGAACGGGCTATTCCAGCCTGTCGCTGCTCGCGCGATTGCCGATCGATTACCTCAAGATCGACAGCGGCTTTACGCGCACGATCGACGGCAGCGACCGCGACCGGATCGTCGTGCGGGCGATCGTCGACCTCGCGCGTGCGCTGGGCCTGCTTGTCGTGGCCGAGGGTATCGAGCAACAAAGCCAGCTTGCGCGGCTCGGCGAGATCGGCGTCGCGACCTGGCAGGGGTTTCTGAAATCGGGACCGGTTCCGGGCGAGGAATTATTGGGGCTGATGGAATGATCGGCGCCCCCGCGAAGGCGGGGGCCGCTATCGGTGTTGCGCAAGGTTGCGAGCGGCCCCCGCCTTCGCGGGAGCGACGTCAGGCGGCCTGCTTCGCCAGCTTGCCGAGCCCCTTCGACAATTGCAGCGCGCCGTTGAGGCGTGCGCCGGCGCTGCCCCAGTCGCCGCTCACCGACAGCCTGTTGTCGGGGCGGATGCGCGCGCGGCCCTTCAACCGCTCGACATAGGCGATCAAGCCGGGGACATTGGCGAATTCGTCGCCGTGGAAGCTGACGAGCGCACCCTTGGTGCCGACGTCGAGCTTGGCGATCCCCGCCGCCTTGGCATTCGCCTTGATCTCCATCAGCTGGATCAGGTTCGCGGTTTCGGGCGGCAGCGGGCCGAAACGGTCGATCATCTCGGCCGCGAAGCCGTCGAGGCCGGCGCGATCCTCGGCCTCGTTGAGTCGGCGGTAAAGCGCCATGCGCAGCGGCAGGTCGGGCACATAATCCTCCGGGATCAGGATTGGCGCATCGACGGTGATGACGGGCGACAACGCCTCGCGCGGCGGCGCGACGCCGGCACCCTCGGCCTTGGCGACGAGGATCGCCTCCTCGAGCATCGCCTGATAGAGCTCGAAGCCGACCTCGCGGATGTGCCCCGATTGCTCGTCGCCGACGAGATTGCCGGCGCCGCGAATGTCGAGATCGTGGCTCGCGAGCTGGAAGCCGGCGCCGAGCGTATCGAGGTCGCCCAGCAGCTTGAGCCTTTTTTCGGCGGTGTCGGTGATCGCGCCGGCCTCGGGTGTTGTCAGATAGGCATAGGCGCGCGTCTTCGACCGCCCGACGCGACCGCGCAGCTGGTAGAGTTGCGCGAGGCCGAAACGGTCGGCGCGATGGATGACCAGCGTGTTGGCGCTCGGAATGTCGAGCCCCGACTCGACGATCGTCGTGGAGACGAGGACGTCATATTTGCGGTCGTAAAAGGCGCTCATTCGCTCCTCGACCTCGCCCGGCGCCATCTGGCCGTGCGCGACGACATATTTGACCTCTGGCACGCGGGTGCGCAGGAACTCCTCGATATCGGGCAGGTCCTTGATCCGCGGGGTGACGAAGAAACTCTGGCCGCCGCGGTCGTGTTCGCGCAGCAGCGCTTCGCGGATCACCACCGGGTCCCACGGCGCCACATAGGTGCGGACCGCGAGGCGATCGACCGGCGGGGTCTGGATGACGCTGAGCTCGCGCAGCCCCGACATCGCCATCTGGAGCGTGCGCGGGATCGGCGTCGCGGTGAGCGTCAACACATGGACGTCGGTCTTCAGCTGCTTGAGCCGTTCCTTGTGGACGACGCCGAAGCGCTGCTCCTCGTCGACGATGACGAGGCCGAGGCGCTGGAATTCGACCGCCTTCGCGAACACCGCGTGCGTACCGACGACGATGTCGATCTGACCGTTCGCGAGACCGTCGCGCGTCTTCGTCGCTTCGGCGGCGGGGACGAGCCGTGACAAGCGGCCGATGTTGATCGGGAAGCCCTTGAAGCGCTCGACGAAATTGGTGAAATGCTGGCGCGCAAGCAGCGTGGTCGGACAGACGACGGCGACCTGGACCCCCGCCATCGCCGCGACGAAGGCGGCGCGCAGCGCAACTTCCGTCTTGCCGAAGCCGACATCGCCGCAAACGAGGCGGTCCATCGGGCGCCCCGAGGCCATGTCGGCGAGCACGTCGCCGATCGCGCGGTCCTGGTCGTCGGTTTCCTGATAGGGGAAGCGATCGGCGAAAGCGGGATAGGCGGCGTCGGCGGCCATCACCTCGCCCGAGCGGAGCGCACGCTGCGCCGCGGTGGCGAGCAGTTCTCCCGCAATCTCGCGGATGCGCTCCTTCATCCGCGCCTTGCGCCGCTGCCACGCCTCGCCGCCCAGCTTGTCGAGCGCGACGCCCTCGCTCTCGCCGCCATAGCGCGAGAGGACGTCGAGATTCTCCACGGGCACATAGAGCTTGTCGCCGCCGGCGTAGGTCAGCGCGACGCAATCGTGCGGGCTGTTGCCGACCGGGATCGAGGTCAGCCCTTCGTAGCGGCCGATGCCGTGGTCGAGGTGGACGACGAGGTCGCCGACGCTGAGCGTCGCGAGTTCGGCGAGGAAGGCGTCGGCGCTCTTGCGGCGCTTCTGGCGGCGAACGAGACGCTCGCCGAGGATATCCTGTTCGGTGAGCAGGCTGATGGCATCGGAGGCGAAGCCGTGGTCGAGCGGCAGGACGACGAGGGCGACGTTGTTCCCCTCCCGCTTGCGGGAGGGGTTAGGGGTGGGTGAAGTCTCGGATGCCGGTTCGGAAGTCGGCCCACCCCCGCCCCCTCCCGCAAGCGGGAGGGGAGAGGACAGGCCCAGCGCTTCCTGCCAGGTATCGGCCTGCACCAGCCCCGTGACCCCATGCTCCTTCAGCAGCCCGGCCAACCGGTCGCGCGCGCCGGTCGAATAGCTCGCGATGATCGTGCGGCGCCCCTTGCGGCGCTCGTCGGACAGATGGTCGGCGACCTTGTCGTAGACGTTGAGGTCGGCGGTGCGTTCGGGGGTGAAATCGCGCGCCGCGAAGGTTTCGAGGTCGAGTATGTTTGCGGCTTCGGGGACGTCGAACGGGGTGACGACATGCACCGGACGCGCCGCTTCGAGGGCGCGCCATTCGTCCGCGTTCAGATAGAGCGCGTCGGGCGCAAGGGGACGATAGCTGCCCGCCTGTTCCTGTTCGGCGGCGACGCGGTTGGCATGATAGTCGCGGATCGCCTCGAACCGCGTGTCGGCGGTCGCGTCGGTGCGGTGGCCGCGCAGCATTGGCGTTTCGGCGTCGATATGGTCGAGCAGCGTCGCGAGCCGCTCTTCGAACAGCGGCAGCCAATGGTCCATTCCGGCCTGTCGCCGCCCTTCGCTCACCGCCTGATAGAGCGGGTCGCCGGTCGCCTGGGCGCCGAACAGCTCGCGATAGCGCGTGCGGAAGCGCTTGATCGTCGCTTCGTCGAGCAGGGTCTCGGCGGCGGGAAGCAATTGCAGTGCCTTGGCGGGACCAAGGCTCCGCTGGTCGGCAGGGTCGAAGCGGCGGATGCTCTCGATCTCGTCGCCGAAGAAGTCGACGCGCAGTCCGGAATCCTCGCCGGCGGGGAACAGGTCGACGAGGCTGCCGCGCACCGCGAACTCGCCCTGGTCGGCGACGGTATCGACGCGGTTGAAGCCGTTCGCGACGAGCAGTTTGGCGAGCGCGTCGCGGTCGATGCGCTGGCCGGGCGCCAGCGTCGTCGCGAGCTGGCGGATGCGGAAGGGGGTGAGCGTGCGCTGGGTGATTGCCGCGACGGTGGTCAGGACCAGCTCGCCGCGCTTTGCCGGGGCCTGCAATGCGGAGAGCGTGGCGAGGCGGTCGGCGCTGACGCGCATCGAGGGCCCGGCCCGGTCGTAGGGCAGGCAATCCCACGCGGGAAAGCGATGGACGACGAGATCGGGGGCAAAGAAGGGCGCGGCGTCGGCGACAGCCTGCATCGCGGCATCGTCGGTCGCGACATAGAGCAGCCGCTTGTCGCTCGCCCGGGCAAGGTCCGCGAGTAGCAACGGCAGGAAACCGTCCGCCGCACGCGCCAGCGTCAGCGGCGACGACGCCTGCCCGATGGCGGCGAAAATATCGGCGGCAGAGTGGGTCATGGCAGCGGGATATAGTCCAGCCGGCGCATTGCGGCGATCATCGCGGGCCGGTCGAGATGCGCAGGCGGATGCCCGGTGCCGAGCGCCCATGCCATGATGTCGACGTCGTCTTCGTCGCACACCGCCTCGAACCACGCGATCTCGTCATCGCTCCAGGAGGGCGAATAGCGGTCGAAAAAGCCACCAATCATATAGTCGGCCTCGCGCGTGCCGCGGTGCCAGGCGCGGAATTTCAGACGTTTCAGGCGATCTTGCATGGCGGACCTTTTAATCGCGCGAGCGATGAAGCGGAAACGGATGTCGCATCCACTCACCGTTCGCCCTGAGCTTGTCGAAGGGCTGTTCTGTCTTTTGCGCCGCCGGAAAACAGGGACGGTGCTTCGACAGGCTCAGCACAAACGGAAGAGGGCCGGGTTTCCTTCGCTCGACACGAACGGAAAGGCGAGGCTAGACATGCCCTAGCCATGCGACCCGAAATCCTCAACCCGCTCTTTGCCGCGCTCACCGACCTCAAGGGCGTCGGGCCGCAGCTCGCCAAGCCGCTCGCGCGGCTGGGGCTCGAGCGGGTGGTCGACGTGCTGTTCCACCTGCCGACCGGGCTGATATCGCGCGTGCCCGTCGAACGCCTCGACGACGCGCAGCCGGGGCAGACGATCATCGTCGACGTGACCGCGCAGGACTATCGCCCGGGCCGCTCTCCGCGCGCGCCCTTCGGAGTCGAGGCGTTCGACAGCGCGGGCGACCATGTGCGGCTCGTTTATTTCGGCCGCACCTCCGGCCTCGCGCGCAAGCTTTTTCCGCTTGGCGAAAAGCGCCGGGTGTCGGGGCGGCTCGACCTTTACGGCGACATGCGCCAGATCGTCCATCCCGACCATGTGACCGAACCGGGCGACGACGACGCGATCGCGGTCCACGAGCCCGTCTATCCGCTTACCGAGGGACTGACCAATGCGCGGCTGTCGCAGCTCGCCGAGATCGCGCTCGAGCGGCGGCCCGAGCTTGCCGAATGGATCGACGCGCCGCTGCGCGCGAGCCGCGGCTGGCCCGCATGGCGCGAGGCGATGGCGCGCGCGCACGCGACCCCGCGCGACGAGGCGGCGCATGACCGGCTCGCCTATGACGAGATTTTTGCAAGCCAGGTCGCGCTGATGCTGATCCGGCAGGGATTGAGGACGCGCAAGGGTCGCGCGGTGCGCGGCGACGGGCGACTGACCGGGACGCTCGACCTGCCGTTCGGGCTCACGGGCGCACAGGAGCGCGTCGGGCGCGAGATCGCGGGCGACATGGCGCAGGACACGCCGATGCTGCGCATGCTGCAGGGCGATGTCGGGTCGGGCAAGACGCTGGTGGCGCTGCGCGCAATGTTGAGTGCGGTCGAGGCGGGGATGCAGGCTGCGCTGCTCGCGCCGACCGAAATCCTCGCCCGCCAGCATTACGCGACCCTGCAATCGATGCTCGCGGGGCTGCCGGTGAATCTCGCGATCCTCACCGGGCGCGACAAGGGGCGCATCCGCGAATCGACGTTGATGGGGCTCGCCGACGGCAGCATCGACATCCTCGTCGGCACCCATGCAATCTTTCAGGAGGCGGTGAATTATCGCGACCTGGCGCTCGTCGTGGTCGACGAACAGCACCGTTTCGGCGTCGCGCAGCGGTTGATGCTGACGAGCAAGGCGGCGCGTCCGCCGCATCTGCTGGTGATGACGGCGACCCCGATCCCGCGCACGTTGCAACTGGCGAATCACGGCGAGATGGACGTGTCGCAAATCGACGAAATGCCCCCGGGACGCACCCCGGTCGACACCCGCGTCATGTCGGTCGAGCGGCTCGACGAGGTCGTCGGAGCGCTCGAACGCCATCTTGCCAGCGGCGCGCAGGCCTATTGGGTGTGCCCGCTCGTCGCCGAAAGCGAGGCGAGCGAACTCGCGGCGGCGGAGGAGCGCGCGGTGCTGCTGCGCGCGCGGCTTGGCGATGCGCGCGTCGGCCTTGTCCACGGCCGCATGAAGGGCCCCGACAAGGATGCGGTAATGGCGCGCTTCGAGGCGGGGGAGATCGGCGTCCTGGTCGCCACCACGGTGATCGAGGTCGGGGTCAATGTTCCAGCCGCCAGCCTGATGATCGTCGAACATGCCGATCGCTTCGGCCTGGCGCAGCTCCACCAGCTGCGCGGCCGCGTCGGGCGCGGCACCGCGAGGTCGGTGTGCCTGCTGCTGCGGTCGCCGACTCTCTCCGAAACCGCACGCGAGCGGCTGGCACTGATGCGCGAGACGAACGACGGGTTCGTGATTGCCGAAAAGGACCTCGAGCTGCGCGGCGGCGGCGAGCTTTTGGGCCTGAAGCAGTCGGGCGATGCCGATTACCGGCTCGCCACCCCCGAACGGCTCGTGCGGCTGCTTCCCGTGGCGCACGACGATGCGCGGCTGTTCGTCGAACGCGATGGCGGCATGGACGGGGTGCGGGGCGAGGCGGTGCGCCTCTGCCTTTATCTCTTCGAACGCGATGCGGCGGTGCCGTTGCTACGGAGCGGCTAGACGATAAATCTCCACGGCGTTTCTTCCGCTCGCAATGACGGACAGGGAGGGGAAGGGGATAAGGGCCAATCTACACCGCCCCTCTTCGCTCGACACGAACGGAAAGGCAGGTCCGATTATAGCGACGGTGTTTTAATTCACGTCGCCCCGCGCACCCATCGCGCGGATCGTCGGCAGATAATCCTCGACCGAGATCATCGTTTCGAACTGCACCCCGGTCTTGCCGCCCAGCGACCAGACGACCTTGGCCGCGACGCGGCCGACGATCGGCATCCGGAACACGACGACCTCGCCGGGCTCCAGCGTCTGCTCGAACCGCATCAGCAACCCGTCGGCACTGATGTTGACGCAAGTACACATGTCCTGCCGTCCGTCGGGCAGCACGACGGGCAAGCGGCAGTACACGTCGCTACGCGGCGACAGCCGCTGGTCGAGCCCGACATAATGAGCCTTGTTCGTATCGATCTTGCGCATAATCCCAACCCTGCTGGTCTGGCGGGTGAAGATCAACCCGATTCCTCAAGAATCGGTAAACGGTCGCGCCCCTTTCAGCGCGTGACAAGACCGTGCTTTTTGGCGCCCAGGCTCACCGGGACCGGCTCCGCCGCCGGCTGGATCAGGTGATGCGGGTCGCGGATCACCGCGCCGTCGACCTTGACCGCGCCTTCGTCGAGCTTGCGCCGCGCCTCCTTGTTCGACGCGGCAAACCCCAGCTCGCGCAGCGCATCGACGATGCGCAGGCCTTCGGCGGGGGCGGCGGCTTGCGGAAGGTCGCCGCCGATATGCCCCTTTTCAAAGGTTTGCGCGGCGGTCTCGGCGGCGGCGCGGGCGGCGTCCGCGCCGCGGCACATCGCGGTCGCTTCATTGGCGAGGATCTTCTTCGCCTCATTGATCTCGGCTCCCTCGAGGGCTTCGAGGCGGGCGATGTCGGCCAGCGGCAGGTCGGTAAAGAGCTTCAGGAACTTGCCGACGTCGCGATCGTCGGTGTTCCGCCAATATTGCCAATAGTCAAAATGGGACAGTTGATCGGCATTGAGCCAGACCGCGCCGGCGGCGGTCTTGCCCATTTTCGCCCCCGCCGCGGTGGTCAGCAGCGGAGTCGTCAGTCCGTACAGCTCGCTGCCGTCCATGCGGCGGCCGAGTTCGAGCCCGTTGACGATATTGCCCCACTGGTCCGATCCGCCCATTTGCAGCCTTACCCCCATCGCTTTCGACAGGTGGCGGAAATCATAGCCTTGCAGGATCATGTAATTGAATTCGAGGAAGGTCATCGGCTGCTCGCGCTCGAGCCGCAATTTGACCGAGTCGAAGGTCAGCATCCGGTTGATCGTGAAGTGGGTGCCGACCTCCTGCAGCAACTCGATATAGCCGAGCTGCCCGAGCCAGTCGTGATTGTTGACCATCACCGCATCGGTCGGACCGTCGCCGAAGGTCAGAAAAGGTTCGAAGATCGTGCGGATCGATGCGATATTCGCCTCGATCGTCGCATCGTCCAGCATCTTGCGGCTTTCGTCGCGGCCGGTGGGATCGCCGATCCGGGTCGTTCCGCCGCCCATCAGCACGATGGGCTTGTGCCCGGTCTGTTGCAGGCGGCGCAGCATCATGATCTGCACCAGGCTGCCGACGTGCAGGCTCGGCGCGGTCGCATCGAAGCCGATATAGCCAGGAACGACCTGTCCGGCGGCGAGTGCATCGAGCCCTTCCGCGTCGGTCATCTGGTGGATATAGCCTCGCTCGTCGAGAAGGCGCAGCAGGTCGGATTTATAGGTCGTCATGGTGGCGCGGCGCTTAGCATGGGGTTTGCGATTTGGATAGCATGCGGAAAGAGCTGATCTGCCATCCCGATACGCCGCCGGAGGTGGTGCGGTCGGTGTGGGTCGAGGTGATGTTGTCGGCGGAAGATGGCTTTGCGCTGCGCTTCGGGGTCGAGGGCGATATCGCACGACTGATCGTGCCGCCCGGGGATGGCGAACTCGTCATCGCCGACGCGCCGACCGACGGGCTGTGGCAGACCACCTGTTTCGAGGCGTTTCTGACCGAGGAGGGCGAGGCCGACTATACCGAGTTCAACTATGCCCCCGACGGGCGCTGGGCCTGTTATCAGTTCGACGACTATCGCTCGCTGGCGAAGACGGACGATCTGGCGCCGTGGGAGATGACGAGCGCGCGCGGCGACGCGCTCTATGTGCTGCAAGTCGTGCCGGGCATTCTTCCCGATCGCGGCAGCCTGCTCGCCCTCTCCGCCGTGATCGAGGAGGCGGGCGGCACCAAAAGCTATTGGGCACTCGCGCACCCGCCTGGCAAGCCCGACTTTCATCATCGCGATTGCTTTGGACTGGTGCTTGGGGCACCCCCCGCGGCATGACAGTCCCATTCGGTATCGATCGCCTGCTCGCCGAACCTGCGCTGCGCGCGCCGCTGGCAGGCAGGCGCGTCGCGCTGCTCGCCCATCCCGCCTCGGTCACCGCCGACCTGACGCACAGCCTCGACGCGCTCGTCGCGGCGGGGGTGAACGTCACCGCGGTTTTCGGGCCGCAGCATGGCGTGCGCGGTGACCTGCAGGACAATATGATGGAGTCGCCCGATTTCACCGATCCGGTTTATGGTGTTCCATGTTTTAGCCTGTATGGAGACGTGCGCCGCCCGACGGGTCAGTCGATGCACACGTTCGACGTGCTGCTCGTCGACCTTCAGGATCTGGGCTGCCGCATCTACACCTATGTGACGACGCTGCTCTACATCCTCCAGGCGGCGGCAGAGCATAGCAAGGAGGTGTGGGTGCTCGACCGCCCGAACCCGGCCGGCCGCCCCGTCGAAGGCACGCGGCTCCGCGCGGGGTGGGAAAGCTTTGTCGGCGCCGGGCCGATGGTGATGCGCCACGGATTGACGCTCGGTGAAATGGGGCATTGGTTCATCCGGCACTTCGGGCTCGCTGTCGACTATCGGGTGATCGAGATGACCGGATGGAGTCCCGATGACGCGCCGGGGTTCGGCTGGCCGGAGGATCGCGTGTGGATTAACCCCAGCCCCAACGCCGCGAACGTCAACATGGCCCGCGCCTATGCCGGCACGGTAATGGTCGAGGGGGCGACCCTGAGCGAGGGGAGGGGGACCACGCGCCCCCTCGAGCTTTTCGGCGCGCCCGATATCGACGCGCGCGCGCTGATAAGGGAGATGGAGCGACTCGCGCCCGACTGGCTGACCGGATGTTCGCTCCGCGACATCTGGTTCCAGCCGACCTTTCACAAGCATGTCGGCGCCCTGTGCGGCGGGGTGCATATCCATGCCGAGGGTCCGGGATACGATCATGCCACCTTTCGCCCGTGGCGCGTACAGGCGCTCGGCTTCAAGGCGGTCCGCAGCCTCTATCCGGATTATCCGATCTGGCGGGGCAAGGATTTCAAATATGAATATACCGACGATGTGCTGGCGATCGACGTGATCAACGGCTCGCCACTTCTGCGCGAATGGGTCGACGATGCGGATGCGAAGGCCGGCGACCTCGACGCGCTCGCGCGGCCCGATGAAGTGGAATGGCGCGAAGAGGTCGCCGATTTGCTGATCTATCGCTAGTGTATGCGACGGACATCGAAACCGTTCGTGCTCAGGGCAAACGGCAAAGGGATAAACGGCATGATGCAACGACGGCATTTTCTGGGCGCGGCCGCGATCGGCGGCATGGCGGCGGGCCTGCCAGGCGCCGCATGGGCCGACGCCGATTATTCGGGGCTTCCCGACCTCGCCAAGAATGCGCAGCCGATCGGCGCCGACGAACATAAGGCGCGGCTCGCCAAGGCGACGCAGCTCTTGCGCGCGAACGATATCGACGCGCTGCTGATCGAGCCGGGCGCCAGCCTCATCTATTTCACCGGGGTTCATTGGTGGCGCAGCGAGCGGCTGACCGCCGCGGTGCTGACGCGGGACGGGGAGCTGGCGATCGTCACGCCCTTTTTCGAGGAGCCGTCGGTGCGCGAAAGCCTGGACGTGCCGGCCGACGTGCTGACCTGGAACGAGGACGAGAATCCGCTGGTCGCCGTCGGGGCATGGCTCGGCAAGCGCGGGATGACGAATGGTCGCATCGGCGTGGAGGAAACGGTGCGCTATTTCGCGGTCGACGGGCTCGAAAAGGCGATGCCGGGCGCGACGGTCGTTAATGGCGCCCCCGTCGTGCGCGGCTGCCGGATGATCAAGTCGGCGGCCGAGATCGCGCTGATGCAGGTCGCGACCGACATCACGATGGCGGCCTATCGCTACACCGCCCCGCGCGTCGAGGCGGGGATGACCCCCGCCGACATCGGGGCGATCATGAACGGCGCGACCAGCGCGCTCGGCGGATCGCCCGAATTCGCGCTGGTATTGCTCGGCGAGGCGAGCGCCTATCCCCACGGCAGCGGCCAGCCGCAGAGGGTCCGCGACGGCGAAGTCGTGCTGATGGACTGCGGGTGCACGGTTCACGGCTATCAGTCGGACATTTCGCGCACCTGGGTTCACGGCACGCCCAGCGCGCGCCAGCGGCAGGTCTGGGACCAGATGCACCAGGGGCAGCAGGTTGCCTTTGCGGCGGCGCAGCTTGGGACGCCGGCCGGCAAGGTCGACGATGCAGTGCGCGCCTATTACCAAAAGCTTGGCTGGGGGCCGGGCTATCGCCTTCCCGGCACCTCGCACCGCACCGGCCACGGCATCGGACTGGACGGGCACGAGCCGGTCAACCTGGTGCTCGGAGAGGCCACCAGGCTTGCGCCGGGCATGTGCTTCTCCAACGAGCCCGGTATCTATATTCCCGGTGAGTTCGGCATCCGTATCGAGGACTGCTTTCACATGACCGAAGCGGGGCCGAAATGGTTCAGCGAACCGCCGAAGTCGCTCGATGATCCGATCGGCTGACGGTCAGGCGTCGAGCCCCTTCGCCCGCTGGACCAGGCTGACCAGCACGAAGGAAATGATCATCAGCAGATACCAGCTGCCGAGCTTTTCGACGCCGACCATGTGCCAGCCGTGGTTCTGGCTCGGATAGGTCCAGGCGCGCGCGAAGGTGCCGATATTCTCCGCGAACCAGATGAAGGTCGCGACAAGGCCCCAGCCGACGAGCAGCGGCATGCGGCGGTGGACGTGCAGCGGGCGGAACCACACCTGACAACGCCAGAACAGCAAGGCGGTGACGGCGAAAAGCAGCCAGCGGACATCGGGCAGCCAATGGTGCGCGAAGAAATTGACATAGATTGCGGCTGCGAGCAGGTAACTCGTCCACGGCGGCGGATACCCCGTGTAGCGGAAATCGAAGATGCGCCAGACACGCGCGATATAGCTGCCGACCGCCGCATACATGAAGCCCGAGAAGAGGGGGACGGCACCGATGTGGAGCAGGCTCGCTTCGGGATATTGCCATGATCCAGCGGCGGTCTTGAACAATTCCATCACCGTGCCGACGATGTGAAAGATCAGGATGACCGCTGCTTCCTTCGGCGTTTCGAGCCGGAAGGCGAGCATGGCGAGCTGGATCAGCACGGCCCCGACGGTGATCGCGTCATAGCGGTGGAGCGGCGCGCCTTCGGGCCAGAAGAGATGCGTGCCGAGCAGCAGCGCGAGCATCAGGGCGCCGAACAGGCAAGCCCAGCCCTGCTTGAAGCCGAAGACAAGGAATTCGAGAAACCAGCCGCGCAGTCCTGGCGCGACGGCCATCGCTTCGAGCCGCGCGCGGACATCATGAAAGCGGCTGGAGCCGATCCCCTTTGGCGGCGCGTCCAGCGGTTGGGCCTAATGCTTGCGGGTCAGCTCGCGCATCGCATCGTCGAGGCCGGCGAGGGTCAGCGGGTACATGCGCTCGTTCATCAGCTGCTTGATCAGCTTCACCGACTGGGTGTAGCCCCAATGCGCTTCGGGCACCGGATTGAGCCAGACCGCGGCGGGATAGACATTGGCCATCCGTTGCAGCCACACCGCGCCGGCTTCCTCGTTGAAATGTTCGACGCTGCCGCCCGGGTGGGTGATTTCATACGCGCTCATTGACGCGTCGCCGACGAACACCAGCTTGTAATCATGGCCATATTTGTGGAGGATATCCCACATCGGCGTGCGTTCGGACCAGCGGCGCTTGTTGTCCTTCCACACCCCTTCATAGGGGCAATTGTGGAAATAGAAGAATTCCAGATTCTTGAACTCGCTCGTCGCGGCGCTGAACAATTCCTCGCACAGCTTGATGAACGGGTCCATCGACCCGCCGACGTCGAGGAAAAGCAGCAGCTTCACCGCATTGCGCCGCTCGGGGCGCATCTTGATGTCGAGCCAGCCCTGCCGCGCGGTGCCGTCGATCGTGCCCGCGATGTCGAGTTCGTCCGCCGCGCCCTCGCGCGCGAACTTGCGCAGGCGGCGAAGCGCGATCTTGATGTTGCGGGTGCCGAGCTCCTTGGTGTTGTCGAGATTCTGGAACTCGCGCTTTTCCCAGACTTTCAGCGCGCGCTTGTGCTTGCTCTCGCCGCCGATCCGCACCCCTTCGGGATTGTAACCCGAATTGCCGAACGGCGAGGTGCCGCCGGTGCCGATCCACTTGTTGCCGCCCTGATGGCGCTTTTGCTGTTCCTCGAGCCGCTTCTTCAGCGTCTCCATGATCTCGTCCCAGTCGCCCAGCGACTTGATCGCCTCCATCTCTTCCGCCGTCAGATATTTCTCGGCGACGGCCTTCAGCCATTCCTCGGGAACGTCGACGGGGTTCTGGCCATAGTCGGTGAGCAGACCCTTGAAGACTTTGTTGAACACTTGGTCGAAGCGGTCGAGCAGCCCCTCGTCCTTCACATAGATGGCACGCGAGAGATAATAGAA
Organism: Sphingopyxis sp. CR5; assembly: GCF_059693785.1. Lineage (NCBI taxonomy): Bacteria > Pseudomonadati > Pseudomonadota > Alphaproteobacteria > Sphingomonadales > Sphingopyxidaceae > Sphingopyxis > Sphingopyxis sp. CR5. The sequence continues at coordinate 278,557 of NZ_JCATIE010000003.1, forward strand.
TTGCTCGGGACTGCGATCGATCACCTCGCGGTCGAGCGCCTCCAGCAGCATCAGATGCTCTTTCAGGCTGGCGGGAATGCCCGCGGCGCGAAGCTCGTCGAGGAAGCCGAAAAACATGGCGACCGGCGTAACCCGTCGTCGGGCCGGGCGCAATCACTTTACGTAAACGGAAAGCGGTGCCGATCAGGCGCGGTCGCGCCGGGAGGGGGATTTGGCCCTAGACCCGCCGCGCCCGCCGGTTCATGATGCGGCGATGGAGACGGTACCGACCTGGTTTACCGGCCAGTTGCTGCTCGCGCTGCCCGGTATTGGCGATCCCCGCTTTGAACAAGCCGTGATTGCGATGATCAGCCACGACGAAGAGGGAGCGATGGGGATCGGCATTGCCGACCCGATAGACGGGATGAGCGTTGGCGCCGTGCTCGATCAGCTCGAGATCGACCATGACGATCCGCTCGACACCCCCGTTTTTCTGGGCGGTCCGGTCGAGCCCTCGCGCGGCTTCGTGCTCCATTCGGACGATTGGGGCGGCGCTGGAGCCGTGCAGGTCGCCGACCGCTGGATGATCTCGAGTTCGCACGACATATTGCGCGCAATCGGCGAAGGACGCGGACCTTCGCGCTGGCTTGTCGCACTCGGCTACGCCGGCTGGTCGCCCGGACAGCTAGAGGAAGAACTGGTGCGCCATGGCTGGCACGTGACGCCGGGCAGCGATGCGCTGCTGTTCGACACGCCGCCGGGCAAGCGGTGGCAGGCCGCCTTCGCCGAAGCCGGCATCGACGCGCGACTGCTGACCACCGAAGGCGGCGAAGCCTGATGTCATTCGTTGGGCAGGCGCCCTCCCCGCAGAGGGGAGGGGCCTGACCGATCAGCGCGCGAGGGCGATCTGCGCGCGGCCGGATTCCAGGTTGGTCAGCGCGGCGCGCGCGGCCCAGCGCGAATCCATGTAATCGCCGTTCGCGAGTTCCAGGTCATAGCGAATGGGGCTGGCCTCGGCGGCCTCATAGGCGGCCTTTGCGTCGGCCGTGCGGCCAAGACGGGCATAAGCGGTGCCAAGGTTGATCAGCCGCGACGGATCGCGCGCATCGAGGGCTGGATTGCCGGAGAGCTTTGCGACCGCGCCGTCGTTATCGCCGGCCTTCAGCTCCGAATAGGCCACGGGCAGCGCCATCGAATCGGGCTGTTGCGCCGTGACGACGACGATCGATTGCGCCGCGGCCGGGGTCGCGAAGGTAAGGGCGACAAGCGGAAGCAGAATTTTTTTCATCTTTGGTATCTCCCCGAAAACTTGGCCCGATTTTCCGGCCGCTTGCCGGAAAAGTCAATATTTCCGGACGTTTGTAACACTGGTGTCACAAATGACGATTATGCTTATCGCATGGCGCATTATAAGTCCTGATTTTCATAATCTTGGCTGATGCCGGCGGCTGTCACAAAAGCGATGATCCGATTGTCACAATCGGGGCGCGCAAAATTTTTTTCGTCCGGCGCGCGTCCGGACCCCCGTGATTCGGGCAGCTGCGCGCCATCGCTCGAGATCGGCGAGGCGGGCCGATCCTCCGATATAAAGAAAAGTTTATATTTGATCGCCGAAGCGGTTTCGGGTAGAGCGCGCAACATAATTACTCGCCATTCTTCCGGGCTGCGCGCAGCGGCCCGATCCACCGGACAGGAGATCCAGATCGTGGCCACCCTCGCCGCCGACGCCCGTGACTATGTGATTGCCGACATCGGCCTCGCCGATTTCGGGCGCAAGGAAATCGCCATCGCCGAAACCGAAATGCCGGGCCTTATGGCCCTGCGCGAGGAATATGGCGCATCGCAGCCGCTCAAGGGCGCGCGCATCACCGGCTCGTTGCACATGACGATCCAGACCGCGGTGCTGATCGAGACGCTGATCGCGCTCGGCGCCGAGGTGCGCTGGGCGACGTGCAACATCTATTCGACGCAGGACCATGCCGCCGCCGCGATCGCCGCGGGCGGCACCCCGGTGTTCGCGGTGAAGGGCGAAAGCCTCGCCGATTATTGGGACTATGTCGGCCGCATCTTCGACTGGGGCGACGAGACCGCCAACATGATCCTCGACGACGGCGGCGACGCGACGATGTTCGCGCTGTGGGGCGCGCGCGTCGAGGCGGGCGAGGACCTGTTCGAGCCGACCAATGCCGAGGAAGTCGAATTCGTCCGCGCGCTCAAGGCGTTCCTCGCGGCGAAGCCCGGCTACCTCACCAAGAGCGTCCGTACCATCAAGGGCGTGTCCGAAGAAACGACGACGGGCGTCCACCGCCTCTATCAGATCGCCAAGGAGGGCAAGCTGCCCTTCCCCGCGATCAACGTCAACGACAGCGTCACCAAGTCGAAGTTCGACAATCTCTATGGCTGCAAGGAAAGCCTCGTCGACGCGATCCGCCGCGCCACCGACGTGATGCTCGCGGGCAAGGTTGCGTGCGTCGCGGGCTTCGGCGACGTCGGCAAGGGCTCGGCGCAGAGCCTGCGCAACGGCGGTGCGCGCGTGCTCGTCACCGAAGTCGACCCGATCTGCGCTCTGCAGGCGGCGATGGAAGGGTTCGAGGTCGTGACGATGGACGAAGCGGTCGGCCGCGCCGACATCTTCTGCACCGCGACGGGCAACGCCGACGTGATCACCGCCGAGCATATGGCGGCGATGAAGCCGATGGCGATCGTGTGCAACATCGGCCACTTCGACAGCGAAATCCAGATCGCGGCGCTCGCCAACTACGACTGGACCGAGGTCAAGCCGGGGACCGACCTCGTCAAATTCCCCGACGGGAAAGAGATCATCATCCTCGCCAAGGGGCGTCTCGTGAACCTCGGTTGCGCGACGGGGCACCCGTCGTTCGTGATGTCGTCGAGCTTCACCAACCAGACGCTGGCGCAGATCGAACTGTTCACCAAGGCCGGCGACTATCAGAACCAAGTCTATGTGCTGCCCAAGCACCTCGACGAAAAGGTCGCCGCGCTGCACCTCGAAAAGCTCGGCGTGAAGCTGTCGAAGCTGACGCAGAAGCAGGCCGACTATATCGGCGTTCCGGTCGAAGGGCCGTTCAAGCCCGACCATTATCGCTATTGATTGCGGCGTCGCATCACATGAAACCGAAAGGCGGCGCCGGACGAATCCGGCGCCGTTTTCATTCGGCAAGTTTGCCCAGCGTTTCGCGCAAGGGGCCGAGCCATTCGGCATAGGGTCGCCACACTTCCATTCCGTCGCGGTTGAGCGGGCGGCGCACCTGTTCGCTTGAGGGAGTGCGGACGACGCGGTCGAGCTTGTGGAATTCAAGGACCGCCGCGTCCCATTCGAGCCCAAGATGCGTCAGCGCGGCTCGGAGATGCGGCTCGGGATCGCTGACCATCGCGGCATAATCGATGTGATGGACCAGGCCCGGGGCGACGCGGTCGAGGTGCGTCATCAACCGCACATAATCGACATAGCATTGCCCGATGTCTTCGAGCGCGAAAGAGGAAGCGTGCGCGCGCGAGAAGCTCTGCGTGAAGTTCGAAAAGCAGCAGTCCATTGCCGGACGGCGGATGTCGATAAACTTGGCTTGCGGAAGGATTTTTCGCAGGAAGAGTATGTTGCTCCAATTGTGCGGGAGCTTGTCGATGAAATAGCACTTGCCGGTCTTGCGATGAGACGCGGCGCGACGGAGATAATCCTGTCCCATCGCGGTCGCCTGATCGGGATGTAGCCCCGCGATCAGCTGCGGTACGGTAACGGGGCCGCGGCGCGTCGCCATTTCCATGACGCTCCGCAGGATCGCGGGAGCATAGGCGAGTTCGCCGACAGGCTCGATGTCCGGATGGCTACCGAGCATCTGTTCGAGCAGCGTCGAGCCCGAGCGAGGCAGGCTAACAATGAACACCGGCGCGCCGTCGGCCGACGTCGCGTCGGGCAGCGCAGCGATGAAATCGCGCGTCACGACACGTTCGAGCTCGGCGATCTCCTCGGTCAGTTCTTTGGCGTCATAGCCAATGCTTTCGGCGCGCTGGCGATTGGCCTCGCGATAATGGTCGAACGCCTCGGCATAGCGTTTGCGGTCGTGAAAAGCGCGGGCGAGCGCGAAATGGAGGGGTGCGCTGTTACGGATATCAATGGCGATGGCGGTCGCCCCTTTCATCGCGTCGATATCGGCGTCGGTCAGCACGCGGCTCTTGATGCTCGCCATTCCCCACCAAGCTTCACCATATTCATAGTCGATCTCGGCCGCCCGGCGATAGGCGGAGACCGCTGCGTCGACATCGCCGGCGGCGCGTAGATTGTGCCCCAGCGCGACCCAGTTGGCCGGGCTTCCCGGCTGGATTTCGGTCAGGCGATCAAAGGCGGCACGTGCTTCCGTGTTGCGGCCGAGCCGTTCGAGGACATTGGCATGCGCAGCGACCAACGCAGCATCGCTCCGTTCGCGGTCGAGCATGGCGAGAAGGGCCTCGGCCTCACTCAGACGCTCCTGTTGGTTTAGGACGGTCGCCAGATGCCGCTTTGTTTCGAAATTTCCAGGATCACGAGCCAGTGCTTGGCGCAGGAAATGTTCCGATTGGCCGAGCGCGCCGAGCAGCATCGCGATTTCGCCGATCTTGGCGAGGCCTTGGGGCTCATTGGGATTGCGGCGCAAATGCTCCATGACGCGCTGAGCGGCCTGTTCGAGGTGCCCCGCCTCGACGAGCTCGTTGGCTTTGGCAAGTAGGGAAAAGGCGACGACGTTGCCGTGGGTTCCGGTCGAAGTCACGCATTTCATTCCTTCATTCATAGCCCAGCACGGCCCGTAGGCCGGGGGCGTGATAGTCAACGAGCGCCCGGTGCCGCGGCCCCAGCACATTGGGGAAATCAGCCTTCACCCCAGTCAGATTCTCTCGTGACGTTCCGCTTTGTTCGCGGTCCGACCCGATCCGTATCCGATCGCGCCAGTCTTCCGGCCTTTCGATTCCGCACGCATTGAGCAGTCCGACGAAAAAAACCTCCGCATCAGCCGTGTCGAGGATCGCCAGATGGTGGATCAGTTCTTCATATTTGACGATATGCGCGCGCGCGCCAAGCCATGCTGCGGCGTTCATTTCATAAATGTCGCGCAGCGAGGGCGCTTTTCCCGGCAGGCCAAAGATCATCATCGTCAATAGCTCATCCGCGCCGAGCGCGCCCGATTTCAGATGATCCATGTTTCCGGAAAATTGCTCGGACACGAAAAAGCGCGCGCGCGCGATCACCCAATCATAGGGATCGCGATAAAGAAGAATCCGGCGCGCCGGCGCGGTCTCGATTGCGGAGGCATCGGCGAGGAAGAGATGACCCCAGCTGAGCATGGGGCGCGCCGGGTCGAAAGCGACGCGGTGCTGCTGCAGATTGGCCCACTGGATGAAATCGCGGTCATATTGCTGTTCGACGGGCACGAACATACGCAGAATGTTGCGCAGCAGATGACTGCCGCTCTTGGGCACACTGTTGAGGAAGACTGGTTGGCGGAGCGGCGCTTGGACGAAGCGGCGGTTCTCTTCGTCGAGCGTATCTGATTTTACGAGGACGGTCGGCATAGTCAGTCGGGAACCCTTGCTATCCGGTCAAAAGAAACGGGGCGGCATGTCGCCATGCCGCCCCGTCCCCTGGTCTGTCAAATTGATCAGAATTTGCTGGAAACGTTGATGAACGCCCGACGTCCCGTGAACGGATATTGCGACGCGGCGACCACCGGTCCCAGCGTCGAAATCTGGCCACCATTCAGCACCGACACCCGTGGCGGGCGCGTGTTGAACAGGTTGCTGATTCCGAAGGTGATTTCGAACCGATCGGCAATCTCCTGAGTCAGCGACACATTGTGGTAGAAGGTCGTCGGCGTCGTCAGTTTCGGGCAATAACGGCCGCGCAGCGACGAATCGATGCACGGGTCGCCGCCGTTACGCCGCAGGAAGTCCCCCACGTCCGACGTACCGCCGATGACATTCATCCCGTAATAGAAAGTGAAGCCACCGTTGGTGCGCCAGTTGAGGCGGAAATCCCCTACCCACTTCGGAGAACCCGCTTCGCCGTTGGTCGATGAGACCGGCGAGGTCGGCAGGAGCAGGAAGTCGTCCTTGGTCTGCCAGGTCATATCGGCGGTCAGCGTGACGCGTCCCAGATTGCCGAGATCCTGGCCGACGTTGACTTGGACGTCGATGCCACTGTTCCGCTGGCTCGCGATATTGACGAACTGGTCATAGACCTCGTCAACGGCCAGCGGATCGGCGGTCTGGCCACGCGTAAACAGGTCGCACAGCGGTTCGCTGCCGAAATCCTCCGAATCATAGCAGCCGAACAAGATGTTGGCGGCACCCAGCTGGGTGATTTCGCCCTTCACCTTGATGTCGAAATAATCGACGGCCACGTTCAGCGTGGTATTGGGCAGGAAGCCGAACTTTGGCGTCAATACACCCCCGATGACAAAGGCGCGCGACGTTTCCGAGCGCAACTGGCCGAGGCCACCCTGGGAGAAGGCGGTAGCCGTGATACTGCCACCCGAATAATCGCCAGGAATGCCATCCGCGGCGCAATTGTCGGCGACACGCTGCGTCGTCGTGCCGTCGTCCAGGCCCTGCTGCCACAAGACGCAGGGATCGATCGTCCGGGCGTTCGGGAAGCTGGTTTCATTGGCCAGGAACTGTTCGAACAGCGCCGGAGCGCGGAACGACGTGCCATAGCTGGCGCGGAAACGAAGCAGATCGTTGAGCGCCCAGTTCACGCCCAGCTTGTAAGTGAAGTTGCCGTTGTCGCTGTCGGAAACGCCGTCCGAAGCGCGCGTCGATTTCACGCTGGTGAGGCGACCCGCGGCCGAAAGCGTCAGCTCTTCAAAGAAGGGTTTATTGGCGAGCAGCGGGACGTTGATTTCGCCGAATACTTCCTTGGTCATGCTCTTGCCGGCGGTAATTCCCGAGGTGGAGGCGCCCCAAGCGTTGCCGGCACGGGTGATCTCACCCGGCACGTCGTTGATCCGGTCGCGGCGGCCGTTGATACCGAGCGCAATCCCGACCGGGCCTGCGGGCAATTCGAACAGCGTTCCCGACAAGGTCGCTTCGCCGGTCAACTGGGTATAGACGGTCTTGCCCTCTTCCCAGTCGAACAGGAAAGCAATCTGTTCGGGGGTCATCTCGCCGCGGAGGAAATAGGGATCGGTCCATGGCAGATCGATGCACTGCTTGCCCGACACCGGAAGCGTCGTGCCGACGCACGAGGCCGACTGAAACGAGCCGCTGTCGTAGGCGTCTTGCAAGATCTGCTGCGAGCGATACCGGCCGATGCTCTTGCTGTACTGGCCATAGACTTCCCAATGCCAGTTGTCGTTGGTACCGAAATTGCCCCGCAGACCACCGACACCACGATAATAATCGACCTTCTGGCTGTTGTCGGCCTGGTTGGTGATGCCGGTGGGGCTGAGCAGATTGCGGCCCGTCCAGCCCTCGGCCCAGATGGTCGACGCATAGTTCGAGGTGCCGCCGAAGTTCCAGAACTGGCGCCAGCCGTTCTGATAAGTCTTGCGGCGGTTGAACAGGAATTCGCCGAACACCTCGACGGCGTCCGTCACCTCGTACGACCCTTCCGCATAGGCGGTGATCAGGCTCGTCTTCGGGATGATCGACTGTTCCTCGACGAACGGGTGATAGCTATTCTGCACCGCGAGCGATTCAGTGGTGTATCCGGTCGGGAACCAGCCTGCCGGAACGCCGATATCGCTCGGCGACGTAGGTGTGCCATAGGTTGGAATCCCCAACACCTCGCCCGGATACTGGAACTGGATCTGGTTGACGCCGCTTGGCGCCGTGTCGATGCCCGTGTTGGGTCCGCCGGGACCATCAAGCTGCATGTTGCCTATCCGGTCATAGGTCCAGACGTGACCCCAAGTCAGATCCTCGCACTTGTATTTCCCGGTGCGCGGATCGATCAGATCAGCGCGACTGCCGTCCTCGCGGAATGTATAGGCTTCAGGGCAGGCGAGATAGCTGCGATCGCCGCGCTTCAATTCCTTGACCTTGGTATAGTCGGCCGCAATCAGGAAATGACCGCGGCTGAATGTTTTGCCCCAGATCGCGTTGGCACGATATTCCTCGCCGCCGCTGTCGAACGGAATTGCCGCATTGAGGTTGACTTCAAGCCCATTGGTGTCGGTCTTGGTGATGATGTTCACCACGCCGGCAACCGCGTCCGAACCATAGACCGACGAAGCGCCGGTCTTCAGTATCTGAACATTGTCGGCGATCGAAGCCGGAAGGACGTTGAGGTCGAACGACGAAACCGCGCCGCGCGTCCCCGCCGGACCAGCGCGGCGGCCATTGAGCAGCACCAGCGTGCGGTTGGCGCCGAGACCGCGAAGATCGATCGTCTGCGCACCGGGGCCGCCGTTGGTGACGAAGTTCGAAGAGATTGCCGCCGTGATTTGGGTGGAACCCGATGCGATCGGCGAGCTCTGCAGCGTTGAGGCGAGGTCGAACTTGCCTTCCTTGGCTGCGATCTCCGGGTCGATCACCGAGATCGGGTCCGGGCTGTTGAACGGCGTCACGGTACGGATGCGCGACCCCGTGACGACGATCGATTCGTCGGGGGCGGGTGCCGGTGTGGTGACATCGCTGTCGTCTTGCGTGCTGTCCTCGGTCTGTGCCACGGCCGGCGTAGCGATCATTACCGCAATCGCGGACAGACTTGCCAAGCCCAGATTCCGCCGCAAAGGCGACGGAGCGTCGTTCATCGATTTCATAACAATATTTCCCCGGTTTACAAAGCAAGGCCGCTTTGCCCAATTGGCCCTGTGAAGCGCCGGATCATGTCAGCATCTGAGTGCCGTTAGACCCGCCATGTATCGCAACGTTTCAAAGCATTGCGAACAAGTCAAGCGGGATAAACCTCGGGCCGTCCTTTCGCCTTTGGGTGTGGCCAATCTGCGTCACTGCACTGACGGGGGTGCGGCAAGGTGCCCCGCCGCCGCGGTGACGTCGCTCCGGACGATTGAAACGTTCCTACACTCTCGATAGGGCGAATAAATGTACGCTGAGTGGCAATCTGCAATTCCTCGCCGGATACGACGCCGATGATGTCGTCGTCGGGGGCGTTGTTCGCATTGGGGCTGTTTGCCGCCCTCTGGCTCTTCGCCGGCTTGTGGGCGGTGGGGCGCGGGATTGCGATGCAGCGCCGTTCGGCGTTCGTCGCGGCGCAGACCGAGCGTCTTGCCAGCCTGGTCGACGCATCGCCCTATCTGCCGGTCGTCGTGCGGGGCGATTGGCGGGTCGAGGCGGGCGAACGCCTCGGGCGCTGGCTCGGACTCGGCGGCGGGGTGCGTAATTTCGACGAGCTGTCGGGCGCCGAACAGGGCCTCGACCGGGCCGGGCTCGACGCGTTGCGCCAGGCGATCCTCGGCGCGCAGCGCGGCGCGCGCCCGTTCACGCTCAGCTTGCGGCCCCAGGCGAGCAGCCGCACGATCGTGATCCATGGCGCCCCGGCACCCCAGGCGGTCGGCGGCCCTGGCTGCGTGCTGCTGTGGCTCAGCGACGCGACCGAAGGACAACAGGCGCTTGCCGACATGCGCCACGAGCGCGACGAGGCGATGGGTGCGTTCGACGCGCTTTCGGGATTGATCGAGGCGGCGCCCTTTCCCATGTGGTTTCGCGACACCGACCTGCGGCTCGCCCTCGTCAACCAGGCCTATGTCCGCGCGGTCGAAGCTGCGAGCGCGAATGCCGTGATCGACGGCGGGCTCGAATTGTGCGAGCCGGTCGCGGGTATCGGGGCGTCCGATGCCGCCGATGCCGCGCGCAGCGCCGGTACCGCACAGATGCGGACGATCCCGGTGACGATCGAGGGCGAGCGGCGGATGATGCGCGTCGTCGACGTACCGCTCGCGCCCGTCGGCGGACGGGCCATCGGGGTCGCCGGCTATGCCCTCGATGTGCAGGAACTCGAGAGCGAGCGCGGCGCGCATCGCCGTTTTGCCGATACGCAGCGCGAACTGCTCGATCGCCTGTCGGCCGCGGTGGCACAATTCGGCCCCGATCACGGCCTGGTCTTCGCCAACCAGCCCTTTCGCCGCCTGTTCGAGGTCGAAGCCGACGATGTTACCGACGGCAAGCCCTTGGCGCGGTTGCTCGATGCGTGGCGCGACCGCGGGCGGACGCCGGAAGTGCGTGACTATCCCCAATGGCGCGAAGCGCATGTCGGCTGGTTCGCGCTGGCGCAGGCGAGCGAGGAAGACTGGCTGTTGCGCGACGGCACCCACCTGCGCGTCGTCGCGCAGCCGACCCCTGACGGGGGCCTGTTGCTGATTGCGGAGGATCGCACCGAACAGGTCCAGCTTGCGGGGGCACGCGATACGCTGCTGCGTGTGCGGACCGCGACCTTCGACAATCTGTTCGAAGCGATAGCGGTCTTCGCCCCCGATGGCCGCCTGCACCTGTGGAACCAGCGTTTTCGTCGGCTGTGGGCGGTCGATGAGTCGGCTCTTGCGGCCCATCCGCGCGTCGACGAGCTGATGGGCGGGCTCGCCGACCGGCTCGCAAAGCCCAATCAGGCGAGCATCGTGCAGGAAGTGATCCGCGCCGCGACGCTCGAACGCACCCAGCGCGCCGGCCAGATCCGGTTCGCCGACGGGCGCCATTTCGACTTTGCCGCCATTCCGCTTCCCGACGGCAACGCGCTGCTGATCATGCTCGACGTCACCGATAGCCGCAAGATCGAAGGCGCGCTGCGCGAACGCAACGAGGCGCTCGAAGCCGCCGACAAGGTCAAGACCGCCTTTCTGTCGCGGATGAGCTACGAATTGCGCACGCCGCTGACGTCGATCGGCGGTTTCGGCGAGATGTTGCGCGGTGGCTATGCGGGCAAGCTGACCGACGCTCAGCAACAATATGTCGATGCGATCATGGATTCGGTCGGCGTGCTCTCCCGCCAGATCGACAATGTCCTCGATCTTGCGCAGGGCGAGGCAGGGACGCTCGCGATCGAGCGCGCTCCGGTGGACATCGCCGCGCTGCTGGTCGCCGCGCTCGACGAAGCGCGGCCCTTTGCCGATAGCGAAGGGATCGAGCTGGTCGGCGAACTGGCAGGCACGCTGGGGACGATCGGCGGCGACGCGGCCCGCCTCGGCCGCCTCGTCGCGGGGCTGCTCGACAATGCGATCCGTTATACGGCGCCGCTGCGTCGCAGCGGCGGACGCGTGTTGCTTCATGCGGTAGGCGACGCCGGCGGGGTGGAGATCATCGTGTCCGACAATGGCCCCGGCCTGCCCGACACGGTGGCCGCGGTGACGCGGGGGCGGCAGGCGGGCACGACAAGCGGCGGCATCGGCCTTGCGCTCGCGCGGCAACTGGTCGCCGCGCATGGCGGGACGATGGAGGTGATCAGCGAGAAGGGGCAGGGGACGCTGGTTCGTGTCGGCCTGCCGCGCAGCGGATGAGCGAGGTTCGCCTTCCCTACGACCTCGCCGCCGCCGAAGGCCTTGGCGCCGCGATCGGCGGGGCGCTCGTGCCCGGCGACGTCGTCCTGTTGTCGGGCGATCTCGGCGCCGGCAAGACGACGCTGGCGCGCGCGATGCTGAAGGCGCGCGGGTTGCCCGGCGAAGCGCCGAGCCCGACGTTCGCGATCGTCCAGCCCTATGCGCCGCCCGAGGTCGATTTGCCCATCGCGCATGTCGATCTCTTTCGGATCGAGAGCGCCGACGAACTGATCGAGCTGGGGCTAGACGACTATCGTTACGACGGCGCTCTATTGATCGAATGGCCCGAGCGGCTGGGGGGCGAGGGCTGGCCCGATGCGCTGACGCTCGCCATTTCGGGAGGCGGCGACGCGCGCGTCTTGACAGCGACGGTGCCGCCCGCTTGGGAAGCGCGATGGCCGCTCCGATGATTCCGCCCGACCATGCGCCCGCCTTTCTGGCCGCGCACGGCTGGGGCGACGCGCAAATCCTGCCGCTTGCCGGCGATGCGTCGTTCCGCCGCTATTTCCGCGTGACGGCGCCGGGGCGGCAGGCGGTGCTGATGGACGCGCCGCCGCCGCACGAGGATCCGCGCCCGTTCATCGCGGTCGCCGAGTGGCTCGGCGGCTGCGGGCTCAGCGCGCCGCGGATCCTGGCGCGCGATCTCGATCGCGGATTGCTGTTGATCGAAGATTTCGGCGACGTGCGGCTACGCGAGACGCTCGACGCGCGTCCGGAGGCAGAGGCCGATTTCTACGCCGGCGTCACCGATCTGCTCGTTCACCTGCACGCGCGGCCGCCGATGGCGGGGCTACCCGTGCACGGGCTGGACCAGTGGCTCGACGAGGTGATGCTCTTCCCCGACTGGTATGGCCCCGCGGTGGGGCTGGAGGTCGACCGCGACGCCTTTCGCGCGGCGTGGGCGGAGGCGCTCGCCCCGATCGAAGCCGACGGGCTGCCGCGCGTGACGGTGCTGCGCGACTATCACGCCGAGAATATCATGCTCGTCGCGGGACGCGAGGGCGTGGGGCATTTTGGCCTGCTCGATTTCCAGGACGCGCTCGTCGGCCACCCCGCCTATGACCTCGCCTCGGTTCTCGAGGACGCGCGCCGCGACGTCTCGCCGGCGGTCGAGGCGGCGATGCTCGATCGCTATGTCGCCGCGACCGGGCAGGGCGAGGCGTTTCGGACCGCCTATTGGGCGCTCGCCGCGCAGCGCAACACGCGCATCCTGGGCGTCTTCGTGCGGTTGTGGAAGCGCGACGGCAAGCATGGCTATCGCCGTTTTCAGCCGCGCATGTGGGGGCTGCTCCAACGCGATCTCGCGCATCCCGCGCTTGTCCCCGTTCGGCAATGGTTCGACGCCAATGTGCCCGCTGAAAAGCGGGCGGAGGCGTGGTTGGAGCGGGGCATATGAGCGCGAGGATCGACAGCGCGATGGTGATGGCGGCCGGACTCGGCAAGCGGATGCGTCCGCTGACCGCGACACGGCCCAAGCCGCTGGTGCGCGTCGCGGGCAAAGCGCTCATCGACCACAGCCTCGACCGGATCGAGGCGGCGGGGATCGGCCATGTCGTCGTCAACGTCCATTATCTCGCCGACGCATTGGAAGCGCATCTGGCGGCGCAGCGGCGGCCGTTCACGATCGCGATTTCGGATGAGCGGACGCGGCTTCTCGAAACCGGCGGCGGGATGGTCAAGGCGCTGCCGCTGCTCACCGGCGACCCGATCCTGATCGTCAACAGCGACAATATCTGGACTGACGGGCCACAGGACAGCATCGCGAACCTCGCGCGCCACTGGGACGGCGAGCGCATGGACGCGCTGCTGCTCGTCATCCGGCAGGCGAGCGCAACCGGGCATCGCGGCAAGGGCGATTTTCACATGGATGCGGCGGGACGGCTGTCGCGGCGGCGGCCCGGGCGCGTCGCGCCCTTCGTCTATACCGGCGTCCAGCTCGTATCGCGCCGCTTTCTGGACGGGGCGCCCGACGGACCCTTTTCGACCAACATCCTGTGGGACCGCGCGATCGACGCCGGGCGACTCTACGGCGTCGCGCATATGGGGCAGTGGTTCGACGTCGGGACGCCTGCCAGCATCGCGCCGACCGAAGCCGCGCTCATCGATGGGTGATGCAAAACCCTCGATCTTTTCGATTCCGGTCCACCGGGCCTTCGCCGACGCGCTCGTCGCAGGGCTTGTCGAACGCTTCGACGATGGCGCGTTGGGGCTCGCGCATGGGCTGATCCTGCTGCCCAGCAATCGGGCGCGCAGTGCGGTACAGGCGGCGTTCGTGCGCGCGGGCGGCGCCGGGCTGCTGATGCCGCGGCTTGCGGTGATCGGCGACGCCGATCTCGACGAATCGGTCGCGCTCGCGCTCGATGCGATCGGAGACGCCGATCCGGTTCCGCCCGCGATCGAGCCGTTGCACCGGCGGCTGTTGCTGGCCGATCTGATCGAACGCCACACGCCCGACGGCGAAGCGCCGATCCGCGGAGCCGCGGCGTTCCAGCTGGCCGACGGGCTCGCCCGCGTCATCGACCAGCTCTATTACGAAGAGGTGCGCGTCCGCGCGCTCACCGACCTCGACCTCGGGGCGTTCGCCGCCCATTGGCAGGCATCGCTCGGGCGGCTGCGCCTGCTCGTCGACCATTGGCCGGCGCTGCTCGCGCAGACGGGCAGCATCGATCGCGCCGACCGCCGCAACCGGCTGCTCGATCGGGTGAATGCGGGATGGCGTGCAGCGCCGCCAGCGCGCTTTACCGTCGCGGCGGGCATCACCACCGCGGCTCCGGCGATCGCCCGCCTGCTGCGTGTCGTCGCCGATATCGATCGGGGGATGGTGGTGCTGCCGGGTCTCGACCAAGTGATGACGGCGGAGGAATGGGAGGTCCTGGGACCGACCGGACCCGATCCGGAGACCTCTGTCAGGCCGCTGGAAACGCACCCGCAATATCATCTCAAACTCTTGCTCGACCGGATGGGCGTGCACCGCGACGAGGTGCGGGTGTGGGACGGGGAATCGCCCTTCGATGGCCCACAGGCCCGTACGCCCTTTGCGTCGCTGCTCTTCGCCCCCGCCGACTATACGGCGCAATGGCAGGCGGCGGGCGAACTGGCGGCAGCGACCGCCGGCATGGCGGGCGCCGTGTTCGCCGACGATGGGCAGGAGGCGCAGGGCATTGCCCTGTTGATGCGCGAGGCGATCGAGACCCCTGGGCGCACCGCGGCGCTGGTCACACCCGACCGCGCGCTTGCCGAACGTGTAGCGGCGGCGCTCACCCGCTGGGGCATCCGGGTCGACGACAGCGCGGGACAACCGCTTTCGCGCACGCCGCCGGGCGCGCTGTTGCTCCTGCTTGCCAAGCTGGCGGCCGATTTCGATCCCGTCGCCCTTCTGTCGCTGCTGGCGCATCCGCTCGTTCGCAGGGGAGCAGGCCGGACGCCCTGGCTCGATCAGGTGCGACGGCTCGACCTGCTCCTGCGCGAACCCGGCCTCGAACCCGGATGGCGGGGCGTCCGGGCTCGGATCGCGGAGCGCGCGGCCGACCCCAGGGCGCGGGGGCACGGTCTTGCGGCCTTGGTTCAGCCCTGGTGGACCGAGGTGTCGGATGCACTCGAAACGGCGCTTGCACCCTTCGCGGCGGAGCAGGCGCCTCCCGCAACGCTGCTGGACGCCCTGCAGGCGGCGTTGGAAGCCTTGGCGGCGGAGGCCGTGTGGGCCGGTCCCGACGGCCGGATGCTCGCAGGACTGTTCGACCAGTGGGCGCTCGCGCGAGGTGACGGGCCGGCGCTCGTCGACCCCGGCGACTTCCCCGCGATGCTGGGGCAATTGCTCGCTCAGGCGAGCGTCCGTCCGCCCTATGGCGGCCATCCGCGCTTGTTCATCTGGGGCCTGCTCGAGGCGCGGCTCCAGCGCGCCGACCTGATGATTCTCGGCGGGCTCGACGAAGGGCGCTGGCCCGCCGCCACGCAGCCCGACCCCTGGCTTGCGCCGGGCATTCGCCGGCTGCTCGGCCTGCCCGCGCCCGAGCGGCAACAGGGGATGGCGGCGCACGACTTTGCCGGCGCGCTCAGCGCGAGCGAGATCGTCATCACGCGGGCGCAGCGCAGCGGCGGCGATCCGGCGGTCGCCTCGCGCTTCTGGCTGCGGCTGACCGCGCTCGCGGGCGACCTTGCCGAACCGGCGCCGGGCGGCGTGCCGATCACCCGCCTCGCGGCGATGCTCGACGCGCCGCCCGGCGATCCGCAACCGGCCGCGCGGCCATCGCCCCGTCCCCCGGCGGCCGATCGTCCGCGCCGGATCAGCGTCACTGCCGTCGACCGTCTCGCCCGCGATCCCTATGGCTATTATGCGAGCCAATTGCTCGGCCTGTCGGCGCTCGACCCGTTGAGCGCGGCCCCCGACCCGCGCTGGCGCGGCACGCGCCTTCACAAGCTGTTCGAGGATTGGGTGCGTGGCGGCGCGACGCCCGCCGGGTTCGAGGCCGAACTCGACGCGCTGCGCGGCGATCCGGCGCTCGACGCGATCGCGCGCGCCTTCTGGCTTCCGCGGATCGAGCCGGCGCTGCGCTGGGCTGCGGCGCAGGTCCACGATGCCGAAGGGCGCAAGCCGCTCGGGGTCGAGGTGCGCGGGGAAACGGTCGCGAGCGGTGTCACCCTCTATGGCAAGGCCGACCGCGTGGACCGCGACGCAGACGGCCGACTCGCGATCGTCGACTATAAATCGGGCGGCGCGCCGAGCCCGAAGGCGGCGTATGAGAAGCTCGACAACCAGCTAGGCCTCCTGGGCCTGATCGCACAGCGCGGCGGGATGGAGGGCATCGACGCCGCCGATGTCGCCGCGCTCGAATATTGGAGCCTGCGTCCCGATCGCCGCGCAGGCGGCGCCGGCAAAATCTCGAACAGCTATGGTCCGCGCAGCGGGCTCAAGAGCGCCGAGGCGGCGATCGACCATGCCGCCGACGCGCTCGCCGACCTCGCCGCGCGCTATCTGCTCGGCGACGCGCCCTTCGGCCCAGGCGAGGCCGCGGGCTATGGCGATTACGACCAACTGATGCGCCGCGACGAATGGTTCGGGCGCGGGGAGGGCGGATAATGGCCGCGCCGCACAAGCGCCTCGACGACCTCGACCCGCGGCAGGGCGCCGCCGCCGACCCCGAAAGCCATGTCTGGCTCGGTGCGTCGGCGGGAACGGGCAAGACGCAGGTGCTCTCGGCGCGTGTGCTGCGGTTGATGCTCGAAGGCGTCGATCCGCAAGCGATCCTCTGTATCACCTTTACGAAGGCGGGGGCCGCCGAAATGGCGCACCGCATCCACGAACGGCTCGCGGCGTGGGTGCGGATCGACGACGGCGACTTGCGGCTCGACCTGCGCGCGCTGGGGCTCGAATGGGATCGGCCCGGACTGATGCGCCGCGCCCGGTCGCTGTTCGCGACGGTGATCGACAGCCCCGGCGGGGCGATCCGCGTCCAGACGATCCATGCCTTTTGCCAGACATTGCTCGCGAGTTTTCCCCTGGAAGCAAAGTTGCTCCCCGGCTTTCGCGCCATCGAAGAGGATGAGGCGGGGGCGCTGCAGCGGCAGGTGCTGGGCGAGCTTCTGGAAGGCGATGCCGAGCGGGCGGTGCTGCGCGAGGCCGCCGCCATGCTATCGCGCCGGCTTGGTCCCGATGCGGCGCTTTCCTTCCTGTCGAGCTGCGCCGCGGTCTTCGGCGGGCCGGCCGCGGCCCTTCGGCCACGCGCGCACGACCTGCGCGAGGCATTCGCGCTGCCGACCGGCGATCCCGAAGCCTGGCTGGTCGAGGCGATCGCGGACGGCGCGATCGCCGACGCCGATATCAGGTCGGTCGCGGAGAGCGGCGCCAACTGGGGCACCAAGACCGGGCTGGCCTGCAACGATGTGATGATCGGCTGGCTGATCGCCGATGCGCCGGCGCGCGCGGCGATGCTGGGCGAACTGCTCGGCTGTTTCCTGACCGGCAAGGGCGATCTGCGCGCCGATTATGCCGGCGAGAAGGGCAAGATGAAGGACTGCCTCGACCATGCGGTGCGGATCGTAGAGGCGGGGCAGCGCCTGCTCGGCACCGCGACCGCGATGCGCGTCGCCGACGATCTGGCGGCGGCATGGCATCTCGGCAGCCGGTTCGCCGAAGCCTATGCGCTCGCCAAGCGCGAGGCGGGGCTCGCCGATTTCGACGATCTGATCACCCTCGCGGGATCGCTGCTGCGCGTCAGCCATTTCGGCGAATGGGTCCGCTTCAAGCTCGACCAGCGCACCGACCATATCCTCGTCGACGAGGCGCAGGACACCAATATGCGCCAGTGGGGCATCGTCCTGTCGCTCGCCGAAGAATTTTTCGCGGGCGCGCCGGAGGATGCAGAGCGCGTCCGCACCCTGTTCACTGTCGGCGACCGCAAACAGGCGATCTTCGGCTTCCAGGGCACCGAGCCCAAGGCGTTCGCCACCGCGCGCGACATGTTTCAGGCCCTGGGTGCGCGTGCGGAACAGGCATTTCGTCAGGTCGATCTCGTCTCCAACTATCGCTCGACCCCCGCGGTGCTCGCGGTCGCCGATGCGTGGCTCGCGGCGGGCGGCACCGCTGCGATGGGGCTCGATGGCGACGAACCGCCGCACCGCCCCTTCCGCACCGCGCATGCCGGACAGGTCGAACTGTGGGCGCCGCTCCCCGTCGGCAAGGCGCTCGATGCCGAGGCCGAGGAGGGGGACGGCGACGAGGGTGGCGACGGCAGCGCCCCCGCCTCCGACCCCGCCTCGATGCGCCTTGCCCGCGCGATCGCCGACGAGGTCAAGGATTGGACGCTGCACGGCAAGGACGGCCGGCCGGTCGCGCCGGGCGACATCATGATCCTCGTGCGCCGCCGCCGCGACCTGGCGGCGCGGATCGTCGCGCGGTTGCAGGCGCTCCATATCCCCGTCGCCGGCGTCGACCGCTTCGCGCTGACCCAGCCGCTCGCCGTGCAGGACCTGATGGCGGCGATGCGCTTCGCGGTCCAGCCGCTCGACGACCTCAACCTCGCTGCTCTGCTTGTTTCGCCCCTGATCGGATGGACGCAGGATGAGCTGTACGACCGGACGCATGCCCGCGGCCGCGCGGCGATCTGGGAGCATCTGCGCGCGACAGAGGGCGACATGCCGCCCGCGACGATGGCGGCGCTGCGCCAGTTGCTCGGCATGGCTGATTTCACCACGCCGTTCCGCTTCCTCGAAACCCTGTTGTCGGGACCGATCGACGGGCGGCGCAAACTCTATGCGCGGCTGGGGCGCGAGGCGCGCGACCCGATCGACGAATTGCTGAACCAGGCGCTCGCCTTCGAAACGCGCGAAGCGGTATCGCTGCTCGGTTTCCTGACCGCGGTGTCGGGCAGCGCCGCCGACATCAAGCGCCAGACCGAGGCGCGCAGCGATGTCGTGCGCGTGATGACCGTCCACGGATCGAAGGGCTTGCAGGCGCCGATCGTCATCCTTGCCGACGCGACCGACGATGCCGGCATGGGCCATCGCCCGTTCAGCATCGACGTCGCGGGGTGGGAGAAGCTGCCGGTCTTTGCGGTCGCCGCGGACGAGCGGCACGGCAAGCTCGCCGAGGCCTATCAAAAGGCGGCCGCCGCCGCCGCCGAAGAGCATTGGCGGCTTTTCTATGTCGCGATGACGCGCGCCGAGGAGATCCTTGTCGTCGCGGGCGTGACGAAGACCGCCGACCGGACCGTGCCCGACGCGAGCTGGCACGCCGCGGCCGACCGCGTGCTGGCGGACCTTGGCGCCGATTGGGAAGAGGCGGGGTCGCATTGGGGCCGCCGCCGCGTTCACCGGGCCAATCCGGGCAAGTGGGCAAGGATCGACAAGGCGGCGAAGCTGACGCCGCCGCCCGTGGCATTTCCCGCATGGGCGCACGCCCCCGCGCCCGAGGAGGCCCGCCCGCCGCGCCCGCTCGCACCGTCGGCGCTCGGCGAAGACGACGTCGCGGTGCCGCCTCAGGGCGGCGCGCGCGCCGATGCGGTGACGCGCGGATTGCTGCTCCACGCCCTGTTCGAACGGCTGCCGCCGGTCGCGTCCGACAAGCGGCGCGAGGCGGCGCTGCGCTGGCTGGCGGTGCAGGCGCCGGCGCTGGATGCGCGCGCGCGCGACGCGATGGCGGATGAAGTCCTGGCGGTTCTGGGCGATCCCGCGCACGCGACGCTGTTCGGTCCCGGCAGCCTGGCCGAAGTGCCGCTGTCGGCGGTCGTCGACGGCATGGTCGTCGCCGGTATCGTCGATCGATTGTTGGTCACCGAAGATGTCGTGACGGTGATCGACTACAAGACCGGTCGCCATATTCCGGAAACCTTTGCCGACGTCGCGCCCGCCTATCTGCGCCAGATGGCGGCCTACACGGGGGCGCTTGGCGTGATCTTCCCGGGGCGGCACATCGCATCGGCGCTTCTCTATACCGCGGCGCCGAAGCTGCTATGGCTCGACGATGCGATTCTCGACGCGCACAAGCCCGCCTTGACGGCCGCGAAGGCGAATTTGCCGCGCGAGCCTCTTGAGCCGGGGGCGCCGACTGCCTAGCTTGAACCCAAGAGGGATTTCAGGAGTCAGATTATGGGTACCAAAGCGATCAGCGACGCCAGCTTCCAGGCCGATGTTCTCGACAGCGACACCCCCGTCCTCGTCGATTTCTGGGCCGAATGGTGCGGGCCGTGCAAGATGATCGGCCCCGCGCTCGAAGAGATTTCCGACGAACTGGACGGCAAGGTCGTCATCGCAAAGCTCAATATCGACGACCACCCCGACGCGCCGGCGAAATATGGCGTGCGCGGCATCCCGACAATGATCCTGTTCAAAAATGGCGAAATAGCCGAGACCAAGGTCGGCGCGGCGCCCAAGAGCGCGCTCAAGGGCTGGCTCGAAGGCGCGCTCTGATACCCGCCTTCGTCCCTGCGAAGGCGGGGGCGACGGCTTTGAGGCAGCTCAGCTCCGGTAATCGGCGTTGATGCTGATATATCCGTGCGTCAGGTCGCACGTCCACACGGTCGCGCGACCGTCGCCCAGGCCAAGGTCGGCGCCGATACGGATATCCTGCCCCTTCAGGTGCGCCGCGACCGGTGCTTCGTCATAGCCGTCGACGGGCAGACCGTCCTTCGCGACCCAATGATCGCCGAAGCGGATCGCGAGGCGGTCGCGGTCGGCGGGCTCGCCCGCCTTGCCCACCGCCATCACGACGCGGCCCCAGTTCGCATCCTCGCCCGCGATCGCGGTCTTGACCAGCGGCGAATTGGCGATGGAGAGCGCGACCCGCCTGGCGCTGTCGTCGCTGGCGGCGCCCGATACCTGAACTTCGATGAACTTCGACGCGCCCTCGCCATCGCGCACGACAAGGTGCGCAAGCTCGAGCGCGACCCGTTCGATCGCGGCATAGAGCGCATCGGCACCGGCATCGTCCCAGGACGCGAGCGGCGGATTGCCCGCCCGACCGGTCGCGAAAAGCAGTACCGTGTCGCTCGTCGAAGTGTCGCTGTCGACGGTGATCGCGTTGAAGCTGCCGCCCGTCGCCTTCGCGAGCATGTCCTGAAGCAGCGCCGGCGCGACCGCGGCGTCGGTGAAGATATAGCCCAGCATCGTCGCCATGTCGGGGGCGATCATCCCCGACCCCTTGACGATCCCCGCGACCTGCACCATCCGGTCGCCTACGATCGCACTGGCGGCGGCGCCCTTGGCAAAAGTGTCGGTCGTGCCGATCGTCTCGGCGGCGGCTTCCCACGAGCAGGGCTCGGCGGCCAGCGCCGCGGCGACGCCCGCGCGCGCCTTGTCCTTGGGGAGCGGGACGCCGATCACGCCGGTCGAGCTGACGAACACTTCGCGCGGCTCACAGACGAGATGGTCCGCAACCTGCGTCCGGATCGCCTCGACCGCCTCGCGGCCGCGATAGCCGGTGAAGGCATTGCTGTTGCCCGCATTGACGATCAATGCGCGGCCCGTCCCGCCCGCGATCTGCTCGCGGCCCAGCTCGACTTCGGACGAACAGCAGATGTTGCGCGTGAAGACGCCGGCGACCGTGGTGCCCGGCGCCAGCTCGACATAGGTCAAATCGCAGCGGTCCCATTCCTTGTAGTGCGCGCGCGCGATGCGGCGCGTCACCCCGGCGATGTCGGGAAGGGCGGGGAAGGCGGCGGGCGCGAGCGGCGAGCGGCTGGTCATGGTGGAGCGCGTCTAGCTTTTCGGGCCGAAAAGCAAAACCCCTCCCGTTTACGGGAGGGGCAGCGAGACTTGCGAGCTTACTCGCTAGTCGCAGCGGGGTGGGCAATGCCATGTCGCTGGCCCACCCCCAACCCCTCCCGCAAGCGGGAGGGGAGATACTACGCCGGAACGCCGCTGATCGCCTTGACTTCCATGAAGTCCTTCAGGCCGAACAGCCCGCCTTCGCGGCCATTGCCCGATGCCTTGTAGCCGCCGAAGGGCGCACCCGGCGCCGGGCCCCAATTGTTGACCGCGACCATGCCGGCGCGCAGCTTCGGCGCGACGTTGGCGGCCTTGGCAGGGTCGCCCGAAACGACCGCGGACAGGCCATATTCGGTGTCGTTGGCGATCGCGACCGCCTCGTCGAGATCGGCATATTCCATGATCGTCGCGACGGGACCGAACACCTCTTCCTTGGCGATTCGCATGTCGGGGGTGACGCCCGAGAACACGGTCGGCTTGATGAAATAGCCGCGATTGACGTTCGCGGGCAGGCCGGTGCCGCCCGTCTCCAGCGTCGCGCCTTCGTCGATGGCCGACTGGATCAGGCCCTGGATCTTTTCGAACTGCGCCTTGTTGACGACCGGACCGATGTGTGCGCCTTCGGCCATCGGGTCGCCAACCTGCACCTGGTCGAACATCGTCCTGATGAACGAGACGGCTTCGTCCTTGCGGTCCTTCTGGACCAGGATGCGCGTCGGCGCGATGCAGCTCTGGCCGGTGTTGACGATGACACCCTGAACCGTCGGCGGCAGCACCTTTTCGAAATCGGCGTCGGGCAGGACAAGGTTCGGCGACTTGCCACCGAGCTCCTGGTGCACGCGCTTGACCGTATCGGCAGCGGCCTTTGCGACGAGGATACCGGCGCGGGTCGAGCCGGTGAAGCTCACCATGTCGATGCCGGGATGCGCGGCGATCGCGTTGCCGACCGTCGGACCGTCGCCCTGGACCAGGTTGAACACGCCCGCCGGCACGCCCGCGGCGTCGAGGATCTCGGCAAAGATCGTCGCATTGCCGGGGCATTCTTCGGAGGGCTTGAGGATCATCGTGTTGCCCGCGGCGAGCGAGGGCGCGACCTTCAGCGCGATCTGGTTGAGCGGCCAGTTCCACGGCGTGATCATGCCGACGACGCCGATCGGTTCGTAAACGACCTTGTTCGCGCCCATCTGTTCGCTGAACTGGAAATTCTTGAGCGCCTCGATCGTGCCCAGGAAGCCGCCGATGCCCGCGCCGACCTGTGCGGTGGCGGCAAAGCTGACCGGCGCGCCCATTTCGGCCGCCATCGTCTTGGCCAGGTCGCCGGCGCGCTTCTTATATTCCTCGACGATGCGGCCCATGATTTCGAGCCGTTCCTCGCGGCTCGTCCGCGACCAGCTCTTATAGGCCTCTTTCGCCGCGGCGACGGCGTCGTCGACATCGGCGGCGGTGCCGAGGATGATCGTCGAGGCGGGTTCTTCGGTCGCGGGGTTGATGACGTCGTGCGGTTTGCCGCCCTTGCTGTCGACCCATTGGCCGCCGATGAAATTCTGTTTGAAATGCTGTTCGGTGCTCATGTCCCGTCTCCCATCGGCGTGAATTTACGTCTCGGATTGCTACCTAATCACTCGGCCGGATGAATCAACCATGTTCGTCATCCCGGCGAACGCCGGGATCCCGCCCGCGCAAAGACCCTCCCGCCAAGGGTCGCAAGTGGCGGGAGGGTCGACCGGGCTGCGGGAACCGGCCCGGATGTCGGACGCCTGCGATCAGGCGGCTTCGCGAACCTTCTGGACCGCGGGCAGCAGCATGCCGATCAGGATCGCGATCGGGTTGGTCGCGATCGATGTCGGGCCCTGCTGCGCCTGGGCTGCCGACTGGGCCATTGCAGGGGTCGCCGTCAGCGCGATCGTCAGGGCGATTGCGGGGGCGAGGATCGTCTTCCGGGTCATCATGCCGTCCTTTCCTGTCGTCAAAAACCGGATCGGGGTTTGCCCCGATGCCCTGCTTTTGCCGGACGGCGCGGCACGCCGCGGTGATCGCGATCACTGGCGCGCAAAAAATTCGGCAAGCCCCCCGAAAGGCGCTGGGGTCAGGACCCTGGGAGGCGTGGACAAATTCCCAGTCGAACGAGTGCCCCCTATCGGGACGCTCAAGACGCGGCTTCAACGGCCGGAAAGGGGTGGGACGCGGACTGTCCCCTATCCGTCATCCCGGCGCAGGCCGGGATCTCAAGCTAGCGGATTTCGGCACCGGCGAGATCCCGGCCTTCGCCGGGATGACGATGAGGTAAAGGTCCACCTCCGGTCGTGTCCTGAACGGCAGCTTCCTGTGTGAAACTCTGGAACGCAGTCAAATGACCCGGGCTGGAATTTGTCCACGGCGCCTAGGATCCGGACGCTAACGCTGACGCTTCAATCGTACCAGCGTGGCGTCGAGTTCCTGCAGGAAGCGCGAGCGGTCGGCCTTCGAAAAGGAGGGCGGGCCGCCCATGGCGTCGCTCATCCCCGCGCGCAGGTCGGCCATGATCGCGCGCGTCGCGATCGCGGGGCCGATCGAGGCCGCGGTGAACGGCTTGCCCGTCGGGGCGAGCACCATCGCCCCTGCCTTGAGCGCCCGGTCGGCCAGCAATATGTCGGCGGTAACGACGATGCTGTGCGGCGTCGCGGCGTCGGCGATCCAGTCGTCGGCGGCGTCGAATCCGTCGGACACGACGACGCGTTCGACGAGCGGATGGTCGGGGACGCGCATCCGGCTGTTGCTGACGATCTTCACGGGCACCTCGTGACGCCACGCGACGCGGTAGATTTCATCCTTCACCGGACAGGCGTCGGCATCGACCAGGATCGTCGGCGTCGTCATCCGCCAAGCCCGTCCCAGAGCAGCTTCGCGCCGAGCAGCACCATCAACGCATAGATCAGGACATAGAAGCGTTCCGGGTTCATGCGCTTCATCCAGCGCACCGTCAGCAAGGTCGAACCGATCGCGAGCGGCATCAGCAGCAGCGCCGCGACCACGACCTCGTGCGGGAAAGCGCCGAGCGCCAGATAGGCGGGCACCTTCATCCAGTTGACGATCGCGAAGAGGATCGCGCTCGTCCCGATGAAGGTCAGGTGCGGCAGCTTGCGCGGCGTCACCCACATCTGGAACGGCGGCCCGCCGGCATGCGCGATCTGGCTCGTCAGCCCCATGACCGCGCCAAAGATCGTGCCGACCCACCCCGGCGAGCGCGACGCCGCGACGATCCGGGCGCCGCGCTCGACCCACAGGCGATAGAGGCCGAAGGCGAGCGTGATCGCGCCGAGCGCCGCCATCAGCTGCGCCTCGTTCACCCGCTCGGCATAGAACCAGCCTGCCGCGACGCCGACCGCGGCGCCGGGCAGCATCCAGCCGACGATCCAGCCGTCCCATGTCTTGCGAAAGGCCCAGACGCTGATCACGTCCTGCACGATCAGGATCGGCAGCAGCAGCGCCGCCGCGGTCGCGGGCGGCAACACCAGCGCGGCGAGAGGGGTCGCGAGTGCGCCCACGCC
This sequence comes from Sphingopyxis sp. CR5, assembly GCF_059693785.1. Taxonomy (NCBI): domain Bacteria; kingdom Pseudomonadati; phylum Pseudomonadota; class Alphaproteobacteria; order Sphingomonadales; family Sphingopyxidaceae; genus Sphingopyxis; species Sphingopyxis sp. CR5. The sequence goes on from NZ_JCATIE010000003.1 coordinate 303,740, forward strand.
CGCAAGCCCGCCCTTCGCCATGCCGAGCAGGATCACCGCGACGACCAGCACGCCGAGGGTCAGCGGATCGGCGAGCAGGCTCATTCGGCGGTGAGCGGCGGCGGGTCGGCGGGCAGTTGCCAGTCGATCGCGCCGCGCCCATGCGCTTCCAGAAACGCGTTCGCCTGGCTGAACGGGCGCGACCCGAAAAAGCCGTTATGCGCCGACAGCGGCGAGGGGTGCGGCGCGCGCAGGATCAGATGCGGGCTTCCGGGTGCCAGCGCGGGCACATTCGCCGCCTTGCGCTGCGCATGGCTGCCCCACAGGATGAAGACCTTGGGCGCGGGGTCGGCGGCGACCGCCGCGACCGCGGCGTCGGTGAAACGCTCCCACCCCTTTTTCTGGTGCGAAGCCGCCTGCCCGGCCTCGACCGTCAGGCAGTTGTTGAGCAGCAGCACGCCCTGGTCGGCCCAGCTCTTCAAATAGCCGTGGCGCGCCGGCGGGATGCCGAGATCGCTCTGCATTTCCTTGTAGATGTTGACCAGGCTCGGTGGGGTGCGCACGCCGGGCTGGACCGAAAAGCACAGGCCGTGCGCCTGGCCGGGACCATGATAGGGGTCCTGCCCCAGGATCACGACGCGAACGTCCTGCGGCGGGGTCGCGTCGAGCGCCGCGAACCAGTGCGAAGGGCGCGGATAGATGCGCTTGCCCTTCGCGCGTTCGGCGGCAAGAAACGCCTTCAGATCGGCCATATAGGGCTGTTCGAACTCGCCGCCGATCGCGGCGAGCCAGTCGGGATGGAGCTTGACCTCGGCCATGCGGCCTTCGACCAGAGCCGCGCGGCCTTGTCCAGTGGCTTGTCCGCCGCTAGGCACGGGCGCGAAGGGATGCGGCATGGCAGACGGGATCGGCGAAACACTCGAAGGGCTCGAGGCGGTGGTGAAGGACCGCCTCGCCGCCGCGGATGCGGGTGCCTCCTACGTCGCAAGCCTCGCCGCCAAGGGGCGCGGCAAGATCGCGCAGAAGCTGGGCGAGGAAGCGGTCGAAACCGTGATTGCGGCGCTGACCCAGGATGACGCCGCACTCACCGGCGAGGCTGCCGACCTCGTGTTCCACCTGACCGTCCTGCTCGGCGAGCGCGGTCTCGGCTGGGACGATGTCGCCGCCGAACTCGCGCGCCGTCACGGCATCTCGGGCCACGCCGAAAAGGCCGCCCGCCAGCAATAGGAGGATCTATGGCGATCGACGCGACCCAGGCCTATGACGACAGCAATATCTTCGCGCGCATCCTGCGGGGCGAGCTGCCGTGCAACACGGTGTTCGAGGACGAGCATGTCCTCGCCTTCCACGACATCAACCCCCAGGCGCCGCTGCACATCCTGGTTATCCCCAAGGGCGCCTATGTCAGCTGGGACGATTTTTCGGAGCGCGCGAGCGAGGCCGAAATCGCGGCCTTCGTCCGCGCGGCGGGCCGGATCGCGCGCGACCAGGGCCTCGTCGCCCCCGGCTACCGCCTGCTCGCCAACGTCGGGCTCGACAGCCATCAGGAAATCGGACACCTTCATGTCCATATTTTCGCCGGCAAACCGCTCGGGCCGATGCTCGCTCGCTAGCCGGTCAGCGACGAAGCGTGCAAAAACAGCGATGAAAACTGGACACGGTCACGACGATACCGCAAGATAGGGCTCCACGGGTCGCGCGAAGCCAGGGAGACGCGAGGGATGAAAGTCGATGGACGGGCGCTGGTGCGCGGGCTGGCGGGCAAGCTGCGCTTCGCGCTTCTGCTGCCCCTGATGGTCGCGGTCGCCGCGGCGGGCAGCGACAGCGTCCCGCAGGTCACCCTTGCGACCCCCGGCAGTGCTGGCAGCGGCGACGGCACGATCACGCGCTTCACCCTGCGCTTTTCCGAAGACATGGTCCCGCTCGGCGACCCGCGCGCGAAGGCGCCGGCGACGAACGACTGCAAGCTGCCCGCGACCGGGCGCTGGGTCGACACGCGGACCTGGGTTCTCGAATTCGACAAGCCGCTTCCGGGCGGCAAGCGCTGCCATGTCGAGCTGCGCCCCGATCTGACGACCGCGCGCGGCGTGTCGGTGGTCGGCAACGACCGGTTCGCGATCGACACCGGCGGCCCGTCGGCGCGCGCGGTGCTCGCGGGCGGCACCTATGAGGGGATCGAGGAGGACCAGATCTTCCTCGTCGCGGCCAATGTTGCGCCCGACCGCGCCTCGGTCGGCCGCTACGCCTATTGCGCGGTCGACGGCATCGGCGAGAAAATCCCCGTCGACGTCCTCCCGCGCGAGACCGCGGAGAAAATCCTGGCCGGCCTGGGCAAGAGCGACTGGAAGCGTCAGTCCTTTGCCTATGACGCGGGCCTCCCCGACCCGCTACCCGCCGCGGGCGCCGACCGCGACGCGGCGCTCGACCGCATCGTCCCGCTGAAATGCCGCCGCCCGCTGCCCCCGGGACGCGAGATGGCGCTCGTCTGGGACGCGCGCATCGCGCAGGCGGGGGCGACCGGCCGCACCGCGGGCCGCGACCAGCGCTTCGACTATGACGTGCGCCCCGCCTTCACCGCGAAGATGGCGTGCAGCCGCGTCAATCCACAGGCGGGATGCAATCCGATCGAGGACATCCGGCTGACCTTCGCCTCGCCCGTCGCGCGCGACACCGCGCTCGCCGCGGTGCTCGCCACCGCCGACGGCCAGCGCCTGATCCCCCGGGCGAACGACGATGACAAGAACGACCCCTGGCTCACCGAAGTCCGCTTCGCCGGCCCGCTGCCCCAGAATGTCGAGGCGACGCTGACCCTGCCCGAGGGCGTTCGCGACCAGAGCGGCCGCTCGCTCGCCAACGCCGGCAATTTCCCGCTGACCTTCGGCATCGACCGCGCCCCGCCGCTGGTCAAGTTCGCCGCGCCCTTCGGTATATTGGAGGCGAGCGAGGGCGGCGTGCTGCCCGTCACCGTGCGCGGGGTCGAAGCCTCGCTGGTGCAAAAAAACCTTCAGATGCCCGCACGCACGCTGCGCGTCGGCGACGACGCCGCCGCGATCGCGCGCTGGCTGAAGCGCGTCGACGATGCCGGAGACAGCGATTACCGCCGCGAACCGGGCCCCGACGGCACCGAAGTCACGGTCAACTATACCGGCACCGAATCGGTGTTCGGCGAGGGCGCGCCCGCGGGTGGCACCCGCCGCGACCTCGCCCTGACCCCGCCGGGCGGCGGCAAGGCGTTCGAGGTCGTCGGGATCCCGCTCAAGCAAAAGGGCTTCCACGTCGTCGAGATCGCGAGCCCCGAACTCGGCGCCGCGCTGCTCGGGCGCAAGGCGACGCGCTATGTCGCCACCGCCGCGCTCGTCACCGACATGGCGGTGCATTTCAAATGGGGCCGCGAAAATTCGCTCGCTTGGGTCACTTCGCTGTCGAGCGGGAAGCCCGTCGCGGGCGCACAGATTCGCGTCACCGACGGCTGCACGGGGCGCCTGCTCGCCAGCGGCACCGCCGACAAGGCCGGCCGTCTCGCCTTCCCCAAGGGATTGCCAGAGCCCTCGACCTGGTCAAGCTGCGAGGACGATCCCGACCCGATGGACAGCGAGGATCATGCGCTGATGGTCACCGCGCGCGCGGGCGATGATTTCAGCTTCACGCTCACCGACTGGGGCAAGGGCATCCGGCCCTATGACTTCGACCTGCCCTATGGCTGGTCGGCGCGCGAGGACATGATCCACACCGTCTTCGACCGCGCGCTCGTCAAGGCGGGCGAGACCGTCCACATGAAGCATATCCTGCGTCGTCCGGTCGGCACGGGATTCAGGATTCCCGAAGCGATGTCGGGAACGCTGCGCCTGCGCCATCGCGGCTCGGACACCGAGTTTGAAATGCCCTTCTCGATTGCCGCGAGCGGCAGCGGCGAAACGAGCTGGGACGTCCCCAAATCGGCGCCGATGGGCGATTACGACCTCGTCTTCGTCACCAAGGACAAGAAGGGCGAGGAACAGACGCGCTGGACCGACCAGTCGATTCGCGTCGACGAATATCGCCTGCCCACGATGAAGGCCGAGGTCACGGGACCGAAAGCGCCGCCGGTCCGTCCGGCCAGCGTGCCCCTGTCGCTGTTCGTCGGCTATCTGTCGGGCGGCCCGGCGCCCGGCCTGCCGGTCGAGCTTCGCACCAATTTCCGCCCGAGCTGGACCGCGCCGCAGGATTTTGGCGACTGGGATTTCGACGGCCAGCCGGTCAAGGAAGGCATCGTGCGCCTCGACGACGACGGCGACGTGCCGCGCGCCGACATGCCGCTCGCGCGTTCGGTGCCGCTGACATTGGGAGCCGACGGGACGGCAAAGACCGATGTCGTCGTCGACGAACCGATCGGCGAGCCGACGGCGATGACGGTCGAGATGGACTATGCCGATGCCAATGGCGAAACGCTGACCTCCAGCCGCCGGATCACCCTCTACCCCTCGGCGGTGCGCCTCGGGCTCAAGACCGACGGCTGGCTGATGCGCGACGACGATCTGCGGCTCAAGTTCGTCGCGCTCGACCTAGATGGAAAACCGATCCGCGGCCAGCGCATCCAGGTCGCGCTCTACAATCGCGAGATCATCACCGCGCGGCGGCGCTTGATCGGCGGCTTCTATGCCTATGACAACCAGATGCGCACGACCAGGCTCGCGACGCATTGCAGCACCTCGACCGACAAGCTCGGCCGCGCGAGCTGCGCGATGGCACCGGGCGTTTCGGGGGAAGTCACCGTCGTCGCGACCACGACCGACGAGGGCGGCAACGAAGCGCGCGCGGTGCGCTCGGTCTGGCTCGCGGGCGACGACGACTGGTGGTTCGGCGGCGACAATGGCGACCGCATGGACGTGATCCCCGAACAGCCGCGCTACGCCGCGGGCGAAACCGCGCGCTTCCAGGTCCGCATGCCCTTCCGCGAGGCGACCGCGCTCGTCACCGTCGAGCGCGAAGGCGTGCTCTCCAGCTTCGTCACCCCGCTTTCGGGCACCGATCCGGTGGTCAAGGTCAAGCTGCCCGCCACCTATGCCCCCGACGTCTATGTGTCGGTGATGGCGGTGCGCGGGCGCGTGACCGGCCAGGAAAGCTGGTTCCGCAAGATGAAGCGCGCGGTCGGTTTCGAGATCGAAAAGAGCGAGGCGGCGCCGCCGACCGCGCTCGTCGACCTGGCCAAGCCCAGCTACCGGCTCGGCATCGCGCGGATCAAGGTCGGATGGGAAGGGCACCAGCTCGCGGTCAAGGTCGGAACCGACAAGGAAAGCTATGCGGTGCGCGATACCGCAAAGGCCAGCATCGAGGTCAGGACGCCGGGCGGCAAGCCCGCGGCCGGCGCCGACGTCGCCTTCGTCGCGGTCGACGAGGCGCTGCTCCAGCTTGCACCCAATGAAAGCTGGAAACTGCTCGATGCGATGATGGGCGACCGCACGCTCGACGTCCTCACCTCGACCGCGCAGATGCAGGTCGTCGGCAAGCGCCATTACGGACGCAAGGCGCTCGAGCCCGGCGGGGGTGGCGGCGGCGACCTTTCGGGTCTGACGCGCGAGGATTTCCGTCCGGTCCTGCTCTGGAAAGGCCATGTCGCGCTCGACAGCCGCGGCCGTGCCACGGTCGATGTCCCGCTCTCCGACAATCTTTCCGCTTTCCGTCTGGTCGCGATCGCGACCGACGGGTCGCAATATTTCGGCACCGGCGAGGCGAGCGTGCGCACCGTGCAGGATCTTGCCCTCTTCGCGGGACTCCCCGACATCGTCCGCACCGGCGACAGCTATGACGCGCGGTTCACGCTCCGCAACGGCACCGACAAGCCGATGACGGTCACCGCGACCCCGTCGCTCAGCCCCGCGATCGCCACCGGAAATCCGCTCACCGTTACCATTCCCGCTGGCGGCGCGGTGCCGATCAGCTGGTCGATGACCGCGCCCGATACCGCCGGTGCGCTCAAATGGACGATCGAAGCCGCGTCGAAGGACGGCAAGCAGCGCGACCGGCTCGTGTTCGACCAGACGGTCGAGCCCGCGGTACCGGTCGAAACCTGGGCCGCCAGCCTGCTCCATGTCGGCACCGGCGCCGGTGCCGCCACCGGCCTGCCGATCGCGCCGCCCGCCGGCGCGCTTCCCGGCGGATATGTCGATATCGCATTGTCGGACACGCTCGCGCCGCCGCTCGCGGGGGTGCGCGCCTATATGACGGCCTATCCCTACGATTGTTTCGAGCAGGCGACCTCGCGCGCGATCGCACTCGGCGATCTCGGCAAGTGGCAGGCGCTCGCCGGCGCGATGCCGACCTATCTCGATGACGACGGGCTGCTCCGCTACTGGCCGAGCGAGCGCTTGCAGGGCTCGCCCGAACTCACCGCCTATGTCCTCGCGATCACCGCGGCGAACGGCTTTGCGATCCCCGAGGCGTCCAGGGCAAAGATGATCGCCGCGCTCCAGGCGCTCGTCGAGGGACGGCTGACCCGCAAGGGCTATGGCCCTTACGACATCCGCCCGGTCCGCATCGCCGCACTCGCCGCGCTCGCGCGCAACAAGGCGTCGAGCGCGCAACTGATGGCGGCGGTCGACATGGCGCCCCAGGACATGACGACGGGCACGCTCGCCGACTGGCTCGTCGCGATCGACGCGACCCCGGGGGTCCGGAATGCGCCGCGCCTGCGCGCCGCGGCCGAGGCGGAGCTTCGCAAGCGGCTCGTCTACGAAGGCACACGGCTCGACCTCGTCGACGAAGCGCACGCGCCCTGGTGGATGATGGCGAGCGGCGACGAGATGGCGATCAAGACGCTCGACGCGCTGCTCGGCCGGGACGGCTGGCAGGATGACGCCGGACGGCTGATGACCGGCGTCGCGCAGCGCCAGCGCCGCGGCCACTGGGACACCACCCCGGCGAATGCCTGGGGGGCAACGGTGGTGCGCCGCTTCGCCGATCTCTATCCGGCGAGCGCGATCACCGGCACGACCCGCGTGTCGCTCGCCGGCGGCAGCGCGGCACAATCCTGGCCCCTGCGCGCCGACGCACAGCCGCTGCGCGTGCCGCTGGTCGCGGGACCGCTGAGCCTGCGCCACGACGGCGGCGGGTCGCCGTGGGCGACGGTCAGCGTCAAGGCCGCGGTGCCGCTGAAAGAACCGCTGAACGCCGGCTACCGGATCAAGCGGACGATGAGCATCGTCAAGGCGGCCAATCCCGGGCGGCTGGTGCGCGGCGACGTGGTCAAGGTGCGGATAGAGGTCACCGCGAGCGCGGGCCGCACCTGGGTCGTCGTCAACGACCCGATCCCGCCCGGCGCGACGATCGTCGGCAACTTCGGCGGCCAGTCGCAAATGCTCGCCGACCAGGCGGGGGGCGAGGGCTGGCAGCCCAGCTATGTCGAGCGCCGCAAGGACAGCTGGCGCGGCTATTTCGGCTGGATGCCCGCGGGCACCCACGCGGTCGAATATGTCGTGCGGCTGAACGGCTCGGGCCGCTTCACCCTGCCGCCGACGCGCGTCGAGGCCATGTACTCGCCCGCGATCCGCGGTCAGTGGCCGAATGGGTCGATGACCGTCGCGGGATCGGCGGAGTGAGGGGCGGCTATTCTTGCTGTGTGCCGCCGCGCTCCTTCTGTGTGTCCCCGCGAAGGCGGGGACCCATCTCCTGCCTGTGCCATCTCGCACCGGCAGGAGATGGACTCCCGCCTTCGCGGGAGCACACCACGGATTGAACGGTGGGAACGCACCCCCCCGAACGCCGCCTCTTCGACGCCTTCGCCTGGGCGGCACTCGCGGCGCTGATCCTCGTCACCGCGGCGCACCTCGTCACGCGTCCGCCCGCGATGCCTGCCTATGCCGACGCGCGCGCCGCGTGGCAGCCCAGCGAGGCGTGGCTCTATGATCGCGACGGGCGGCTGCTCGATACCGAGCGCGTCGATTTCCAGCGGCGTCGCCTCGCATGGGTGCCGCTGAAAGATGTCAGCCCCGCGGTGCGCGCGGCCGTCGTCCGATCCGAGGACCGGCGCTTCTGGTCGCACGGCGGGGTCGACTGGCTCGCGATCGCCGCCGCGTTGCGCGCGCGCTGGACCGGCGGCCCCTCGCGCGGCGCCTCGACGCTCGCGATGCAGCTCGCGGGATTCCTGTCGCCCGACATCGCGCAGCCGGGGCGGCGCGACTGGCTTGCCAAGATTCGCCAGATTCGCGCCGGCCAGGCGCTCGCGTCGCGCTGGAGCCGCGCCCAGATCCTCGAGGCCTATCTGAACCTCGTGCCGTTGCGCGGCGAGGCGCAGGGGATCGGCGCCGGGGCGAACAGCCTGTTCGGCAAGCGCCCTGCCGACTTGACCCGCACCGACGCCGCGCTTTTCGCCGGGCTGCTGCCCGATCCGTCGGCGGGCGCAAAGGCGCTCGGCGCGCGCGCCTGCCGCATTGCCGGGACGGCCGATTGCAGCGCGATCGACGCCGCCGCCGCGACCCTCGTCTCGGGCGCGCGCGCGGCACGGCTCGACCCCGCGCTCGCCCCGCATCTCGCGATCCGCCTGCTCGACAAGCCGGGCAAGCGCGTCACGACGACGATCGACCGGCGCGCACAGCGCATCGCGATTGCGGCGATGCGGCGTCAGCTCAAGGGGCTCGGCGCGGAGCGCGTACGCGACGGCGCAGTCGTCGTTCTCGACAACCGGACCGGCGACGTGCTCGCCTATGTCGGCGGGGTCGGGCTCGGCTCGACGGCCGCCGCGGTCGACGGCGCGAGCGCGCGGCGACAGGCGGGCTCGACGCTCAAGCCGCATCTCTATGCGCAGGTGATCGAAAAGCGCTGGCTGACCGCCGCCTCGATCCTCGACGACAGCCCGGTGCAACTCGACACCGCCTCGGGCCTCTATGTGCCCAAGAATTACGACCACAGCTTCAAGGGGCCGGTGACGGTGCGCAAGGCGCTCGCCAGCTCGCTCAACGTCCCCGCGGTGCGCACCCTTGTTCTCGACGATGTCCAGCAATTCCGCGACCGCCTCTGGGCGCTCGGCTACCACGGGCTCGTCGAGGACGGCGACTATTACGGCTTCAGCCTCGCGCTCGGCTCGGCCGAAGTTTCGCTCGTCGAACAAGCTAACGCATTCAGAACATTGGCGAACCTAGGGAAATGGTCCCCTGTGAGCTTTGTCGCTACGCGGCACCTTCGGCAACAACCGCGCCAGGTCGTCAGCCCCGGCGCCGCCTTCATCGTCGACGACATCCTCTCCGACGCCACCGCGCGCACCGACGCCTTCGGCGCCGACAGCGCGCTGCGCCTGCCGTTCTGGGCGGCGGCAAAGACCGGCACGTCAAAGGGGATGCGCGACAATTGGTGCATCGGCTTTTCCGACCGCTACACCGTCGCGGTGTGGGTCGGCAATCTCGAGGGCGATTCGATGCACGCGGTCTCGGGCACCTCGGGCGCGGCGCCGGTTTGGCGCGATGTGATGATGGCGCTGCACGAAGGGCATCCGGGCAAGCCGCCGGCGATCCCCGCCGGAATAGAGGCGCGGCGGATCGCGCTGCCGGGCACGCGCGAACCGCCGCGGCGCGAATATTTCCTCTCCGGAACTGCGCAGGCCGAAATGGCCGCGGCGCCCGAAGCCGCGCGCCGTCCGCGCATCACCAGCCCGGTCAGCGGCAGCGTCTATGCGATCGATCCCGACATTCCGGCCGATCGCCAACGGCTCGGCGTCGCGGTCAGCGGCGCGGTCGCCGGGCATCGCCTGCTCCTCGACAAACGGCCGCTCGGCGATGCCGGCGCGGGCCTTCAGATCGTGCCGCGCCCGGGCAGTCATATCCTCGCGCTCGTCGACCCCGGCGGGCGGACGATCGACCGCATCCGTTTCACCGTGCGATAGGCCGCGTGTCACACGGCTGAAATTAAGTTGCGCTGACCGAAGGAGCGGCTAGTCTGTCCCGCCAGGAGACGGGCGCCCTCCCGGCGTCCCGACAAGGGGACATTCGCATGATATTTGGTCGCGTCAAACCACTCGACGCCATCTTGGCCACGGCCCAGAAGAAATCGCTCGCCCGCACGCTCGGGCCGATCCAGCTCACCCTGCTCGGGGTCGGCGCCATCATCGGGACGGGCATTTTCGTCCTGACTGCCGAAGCCGCGCAAAAGGCCGGCCCCGGCATGATGTGGAGCTTCGTGGTCGCCGGGCTCGTCTGTGCCGTCGCGGCGCTCTGCTATTCCGAAATCGCGTCGATGGTCCCGGTGTCGGGCTCCGCCTATACCTATACCTATGCGGTGATGGGCGAATTGCTCGCCTGGATGGTCGGCTGGGCGCTGATCCTCGAATATGCCGTCGCGGCCAGCGCCGTGTCGGTCGGCTGGTCGGGATATTTCGTCGGCCTGTTGCAAAGTTGGGGGATCGAATTGCCCCATGCGCTGATCGTCGGCCCCTATGCCGGCGGCATCGTCAACCTGCCGGCGCTCGTCATTGCGCTGCTGATTACCGGCCTGCTGATGATCGGCACGACCGAAAGCGCGCGCGTCAACGCCGTGCTGGTGGCGATCAAGGTCACCGCGCTCACGGTGTTCATCGCGCTGACGCTGCCGGTGATCAAGGGTGCCGAGTTCGAACCCTTCATGCCCAACGGCTGGACCGGTAACGGCAATGGTTCGGGGCTGGGCGTGATCGGCGCCGCGGCGTCGATCTTTTTCGCCTATGTCGGCTTCGATGCGGTTTCGACCGCCGCGGAGGAAACCAAGAATCCCCAGCGCAATGTGCCGATCGGACTGATCGGCAGCCTCGCGATCTGCACCGTCTTCTACCTGCTCGTCGCCGCCGGGGCGATCGGCACCGTCGGTGCCCAGCCGGTTGCCGGCCCCGCCGGCGAAGTGCTCCAGCCCGGCACGCCGGCGCTGGCTGCGCAATGTCAGGCGCTGATCGATGCCGGCCGCGAACCGCTCGTCTGTTCGCGTGAAGCTCTTGCTCATGTGTTGCGCGTCATCGGCTGGGAACGCGTCGGCGACCTGATCGGCGTCGCCGCTTTCCTTGCGCTGCCGTCGGTCATCCTGATCATGCTGTTCGGTCAGACGCGCATCTTCTTCGTGATGGCGCGCGACGGCCTGCTGCCCGAAAAGCTGGCGACGATCCACCCGAAGTGGAAAACGCCGCACGTCGTGACGATGATCACCGGCGTGGCGGTCGCCTTCTTTGCGGCTTTCCTGCCCGTGGGCCAGCTCGCGGACATTTCGAATTCGGGGACGCTCTTCGCCTTCTTCATGGTCGCAATCGCGGTGCTGATCCTGCGCCGGACCCAGCCGAATCGCCATCGGCCTTTCCGCACCCCGCTCGTGTGGGTCGTCGCGCCGCTCGCGATCGTCGGCACCGTCGGGCTCTATGCGAACCTGCCGTTCGTATCGAAGATGGTTCTCCCAGCCTGGGGTGGCGTCGGGCTCGTCGTCTATTTCCTCTACGGATATCGTAAGAGCCATGTCGGACGCGGCCTCGTAGAGGTGCACGAAGAGGACAGCGATGCGCCGCCGCAACCGGTTCCGCCGATCGAGTGATCGATCAGGGCAGCGGTCAAGGGAAAGGGGGCTTCTGGCCCCCTTTCTTTTGCGCTCTGGCGTCAGGACCCTCAGGCGGCGCCGGACCGCAGCATCCGCAACCTCTGATCCGTCATTGCGCGGAGCGCAGCGACGAAGCCATCTCCAGCTGTCGTCCGGACCGACTGGTGACTGGAGATTGCTTCGTTCCGCTTGCAACGACGCATAGGGAGGCGAAAGGGGTAAGGGGCCCACCCGATTGTAGCTGCGCGCGGCGGGATAGCCCGCCGCCGACGGGACCCGCGGGCTTATCCCAGCGTCGGAAAGCTCGCCTTGAGCCCGTCGATCACGAATTGCGCGGCGAGCGCGGCGAGCAGGACGCCCAGAAGCCGCGTGATCACCGCCTCGCCCTTTGTGCCGATCAGCCGCATCGTCGGCCCGGCGGCGAGCAGGGCGGCCAGCGTCAGGATGAGCACGAGCAGCAGCGCGGCAAAGATCACCAGGGCGCGCTCGATACCGTTGTTCTGCGCCACGAGCAGCATCACCGAAGCGATCGAACCCGGCCCCGCGAGCATCGGCATCGCCATGGGGAATACCGAGACATCCTCGATCTCGGGCGTCGCGATCACCTTTTCGGCGCGTTGTTCGCGGCGCTCGGTGCGCTTTTCGAACACCATGTCGATCGCGATGATGAACAGCATGATCCCGCCCGCGACGCGAAAGCTGTCGAGGTCGATGTGGAGAAAGCTCAGCAGCGCTTCGCCGAACATCGCGAAAAAGATCAGGATCGCACCCGCGATGACGATCGCGCGCACCGCCATCGAACGGCGCTGCGCCGCGCTCGCGTCGGCGGTCAGGCTGGCATAGATCGGGGCGCATCCGGGCGGATCGATCACGACGAACAGCGTGACGAAGGCCGAGATGAAAAGGTCGATCATTGCCCCGGCGCCGCCACCTGATCGTCGATGACGGGCACCATCGCGCTGCCGTCCCACATTCGCACCGTGACGCGGCGCGAGCCGTCGGACCGGACGATGGAGGTCCAGCTGAGCGTCTGGTCGCTCGACAGGCCGACCTGCATATCCTCACCCTCGCCCGCGGCGGTCACTGCGGCGGCGGGGCGCGTGCCGCACGACGCCTGCTTCGTCGAGATGAAATCGGGCGCGTCCCGGGGCGTGGTCAGGTCGGCGCCATGATCGAGCACCCAGCGCATGTCGCCCTTGCGCGGGTCGCGACGCCAGACGGTCGTGAAATAGCCGGTCGCCGGCCCTTTCTGCCACGCACCGGTGGTGGCCCCGCTGTTGCCGTCGCAGCTGATATAGACCGCGTGCGGCTGCCAGGCCACAGCCTGCGCGGGATCGGGTTTGCCCTTCAGCCAGGTCTGCGCCAGCACACGCTGCGGCACGAACATCACGGCGTCATCCGCTGCGGTTTCCCGAAAGGCGGTCCATTGGCCCTTGTCCTGCGCGAGCCGCGCGAAGGCGATCTCGGCGGCGACATAGGCGCTCGGGTTCGCGGCCAGCGGACGATTGTAGAGGTCGCCGCGGGGCGATGACCCCGAACAGCCGGCGATCAGCGTCGTGACAGCGGCGGCAAGCAGAAGGCGGCGCATCAGAAACCCTCCGGATCGGCCAGGCCCGCGCGGCGATGCGCCGCGACCAGCGTATTGCGAAGCAGGCAGGCGATCGTCATCGGACCGACGCCGCCGGGGACGGGAGTAATCGCCTCCGCCACCGCCGCCGCTTCGGCATAGGCGACGTCGCCGACGAGCCGACCCTTCGCTTCTCCTCCGGCGGGCGCGAGGCGGTTGATGCCGACGTCGATCACGATCGCGCCCGGCTTGATCCAGTCGCCCTTGACCATTTCGGCGCGCCCGACCGCGGCGACCACGATATCGGCGCGTCGCACCAGATCCGGCAGATCCCTGGTGCGGCTGTGCGCCATCGTCACCGTGCAATTGGCGCCGAGCAACAGCTGTGCCATCGGCTTCCCGACAAGGATCGACCGCCCGACGACAATCGCATCCTTGCCCGACAGGTCGCCGAGCCGGTCTTCCAGCAACATCAGGCAGCCGAACGGGGTGCAGGGGACCAGGCCGGGGATGCCGAGCGCCAGGCGTCCTGCGCTGACCGGCGTCAGCCCATCGACATCCTTGTCGGGGTCGATCGTCGCGACCGCCGCCTGTTCGTCGAGATGCGCGGGCAGGGGGAGTTGGAGCAGGATGCCGTCGACCCGGTCGTCGGCGTTGAGGCGCGCGAGCAGCGCCTCGACCTCGGCTTGCGCCGCGTCGGCGGGCAGTCGGTGCTCGAAACTCGCCATGCCGGCGGCGATCGTCGCCTTGCCCTTCGATCCGACATAGACTGCGCTCGCGGGATCGTCGCCGACGAGGACGACCGCGAGCCCCGGCACGCGCCCGGTCGCGGTTTCGAACGCGGGCACCGCATCGGCGATGCGCGCCCGCAGGCCGGCGGCGAACGCCTTGCCATCGATGACATGCGCCCCCGCCGTCATGGTCAGAGCGCCCCGGCGTTCATGCCGAGCCGATAGAGATAGGACAGAACCGGCCCCTGGATGATGATGATCAGGATCAGCACGATCATCGGCGTCAGATCGATGCCGCCGAAATCGGGCATGATGCGCCGGAAAGGCCGATAGAGCGGCTCGGTGATTCGCTCCAGCACATACCACAGCTGGCCGACGAAATCATTGTGGGTGTTGATGACGTTGAACGCGATCAGCCACGACATCACCGCCTGAACGATGATGATCCACCACAGCACGTTGAGGATGATCGACAGGATTTGAAGAAACATCAGATACACAATAATCTCCGGCCAGCATTCGTCGGGTCGCTGATGCTTTAGCGGTGAATGAGCGTACCTGCACCCCTCGCGGTGAAAATTTCGAGGAGCATCGCGTGCGGGATTCGTCCGTCGAGGATGACCGCCGCCTCGACCCCGGCGTCGACCGCGGCAAGGCAGGTGTCGACCTTCGGGATCATGCCGCCGGTAATCGTGCCGTCGCCCTTCAGCGCGTCGATTCCCGCGCGGTCGAGGTCGGTGAGCAGCGTGCCCGACTTGTCGAGCACCCCCGCGACGTCGGTGAGCAGGAAGAAGCGTTTCGCGCCGAGCGCGCCCGCGATCGCGCCCGCCATCGTGTCGGCGTTGATATTATAGGTCGCACCGTCGGCGCCGAGTGCGACCGGCGCCACCACCGGAATGAAATTGTCGTGGGTCAGGTTGGTCAGGATCGTCGGGTCGACCGCGACCGGTTCGCCGACGAAGCCCAGGTCGACGTGGCGCTCGATCCCCGAATTGGGATCGGGCTCGCTGCGGTGCACCTTTTCGGCAAGGACGAGATTCGCATCCTTGCCCGAAATGCCGACCGCGCGCCCGCCGAGCCCCGCGATCCACGCGACGATTTCCTTGTTGATCTTGCCCGCGAGCACCATTTCGGCGACCTCCGCGGTCGCGGCATCGGTGACGCGCAGCCCGCCGACGAAGGTCGATTCGATCCCGAGCTGTTTCAGCATCGATCCGATCTGCGGTCCGCCGCCGTGGACCACGACGGGGTTGATGCCGACGGCTTTGAGCAGCACGACATCCTCGGCGAAGTCGCGCTGCGCCTCCGGGTCGCCCATCGCGTGGCCGCCATATTTGATGACGAAGGTTTCGCCCGCATACCGCTGCAGATAGGGCAGCGCCTCGACGAGCGTTTCGGCCTTGGCCAGCAGGTCGGGCATCTTCGAAGGATCGGGGGCCTGGGTCATGCGGCAGCTCCTTGGGGCGCGGTGCCGTCGAGGCGGCGTCCGATCGCGACGACAGCCATCACGAGCAGCGGCACCATCACCGCCGACAGCACCACCTTGGCGATCATCTGGCCCAGCATCAGGTCGGCGATCGGGCGCACGCCATAGAAGCTGATGGTGATGAAGATCAGCGTGTCCACGATCTGGCTGAGCGCCGCCGCTATGAAGCCGCGCAGCGGCAGCAGCCGTCCGTTGTTCGCGGTCATCCGCGCAAAGATCCAGACGTTGAGGCTGACCGAAACGCCATAGGCCACGATCCCTGCGGCCATCATCCGCCAGCTCTGTCCGACGATGATCGGGAAGGCCTCTTTCGCGGGCTCGTACATCCCCGCGTCGGTCGGCAATTGCAGCACGAACAGCGCAAGCAGGATCGCCAGGACCAGCGGGATGAAGCCCAGCCGGACGAGCCGGTCGGCGACGGTGCGCCCGTGCAGTTCGGCGATGCCGCTCGAAATCGCGATCAGCGTCAGAAAGGGAAAGATCCCCGCCTCGACCGCGAGCGGGCCAAGCGCGACCTGCTTGGCGCCCAAAAAGCCGCCGAGCGGCACCATGCCGCCATAGAGGATTGCAAAAAGCAAAAGCGAGGGCGCCACGGCGCGCGGGGTCGAGCTTTCCATCGGCGCGCGATAGTCGCTTTTGCCGCGCGGGGGAAGATGGCGGTCAATCGGGCGGATTATGTTTTCGCAGAAAGGCCTCGATCGTTTTCAGCAGGGTCAGCCGGTCGGCCTCGCGGGTGAAATAATGGTCGGCGAGCGGGACCGGAACATATTCGACGTCCTTGCCGGCCTTCGTCATCGCCGAATACATTTTCGCCGACTGGACCGCGTCGACCGTCACGTCCTTCTTGCCGTGGATCAGCAGCAACGGGGCCTTGATCCGGTCGATCGCGTTGATCGGCGAAACGGCGGCAAAATCGGGCGTCATCTTTTCCCACTGGCCGCGATAGAGGCGTTCGCGGACGTTGCCGCCGAAATCGTTGACCTCGCGCCGTAAATTCGAGACGCCGGCGATAGAGATCGCGCAGCGATACTGGTCGGGGTCCTTGGCGATGCCCCACATCGCGGCATAGCCGCCATAGGAGGCGCCGACGATGCACACGCGCTTCGGATCGGCGATGCCTTCCCCCACGGCCCAGCGTACGCCGTCGGAGATATCGTCCTGCATCGCATAGCCCAGTTGCCCCTGGCCCGCCTTCAGGAACGCGTCGCCATAGCCGGTCGAACCGCGAAAATTGGGCTGGAGTACGGCATAACCGCGCTCGGCGAGGAATTGCGCCCAATAATCATAGACCAGTTCGTCGTGTCCCCACGGCCCGCCGTGCGGCAGGACGATGAACGGCAGATTCGCCTTGCCGCGCCCGCGCGGCATCGTCAGCACCCCCTCGATTTCCAGCCCGTCGCGCGCGCGATACGTCACGAATTTGGCGCGCGACAGGCGCTTGGCGCCCAGTTCGTCGTTATAGGCCGCCAGCCGGGTGGCGGTTCCGGTGCCGGCGTCATAGTGGAAGAGCAGGCCCGGATTGTCGGGGGTGCTGAACCGCACGAGCAGCTTCTGCAAGTCGGTACTGTAACTCACGATCCGCGCCGTCGCATTGGGCGACATCGCATCGAGCGCCTTCTGGTGTGCGATCATGGTCGGATCGATCCAGCGGATCGGACGTTCGCGGTCGGAAGCGTAGACGCCGAGCAGCCTCGCGCCATCGGGTGACATCAGGACGCCTTCGACATCGGCATCGGGCTCGGCATGCACTGTCCGCACATCCTCCCCGGTCAGCAAGTCGACCTCGGCGACCACCATGCGCCCGTCGGGTGCCATGCGGATCATATAGCCGTGATCGGTGCCCGGCAGAAAATGGAACGGCAGGTCGAGCTCTTCCTCGTCGCGCAGTCGCGCGGTGTCGACCGACTTGAATCCGTGATCGTGTTCGGGGCGATAGAGCAGGGTCGACTTGGTAGAATAATCGCGATAGCCAACCGCATAGCGAACCTCGCCGCGGTTGTCGGCGCCCCAATCGAGAACCGAATTGCGTCCGCGTTCGGCAATCCGCTTGCGACCGGTGGTCACATCGACGCGATAGACGGCGGGCCAGAAGTCGTCCGAATTATAGATACTGTTCTGTCCCGCGACCAGGATCTGGGTGCTCCCGTCGCTCGGTATCCACAGCACGTCGGCCGTATTCTGACCATTCAGCTCCCATAGCAGCTTCGTGATCTTGCGGCTGGTGCGATTGATCGCGATGAGCCGCGAGATGTACCAATTGTCGGTTTCGACCGGAAGCAGCGCATGCAGGCCGACGACGATATTGTCGTTGCCCACCCAGCGTATCCAGGCGACCTCGGTCTGGTCCGGGATGGCAACCGCGACGTCGTCTTCGCGCTTTCCCTTCAGGTCCATCATGCGGATCTGTTGCGCCCCTTCGGCGGCGATCAGGCCGGCGATGCGGTCTCCGTCGGGCGACAGCTCGGCATCTTCGATGAAGGGAAGCCTTGCGAAAACTTCGGTCGCGAGCGGTTCAAAGTCGCGCGTAACGGGTGGGGTCGCCATATCGTCGGCGGCCGCGGCGCCGACCGGCGCCAATGCCGAAAACAGGATTAGCAATATCCAGCGCGCCATACCCCTCTCCCCCTTTAGAGAACGATAATTGCAGAGAAAAAGCGTTCCGCCAAGCCACCGGGTCGATCACGTGCCACCCGCGCCCTTGCCCCGGCGTCAAAGGCCGTTAGACAGGCCTATCGGATTTGCGGGGGACGCACGGATTTTATGGAACGCCTGATCGGTTTGCTGGGGATCGCCGCATTGCTGGCGATCGCCCTTCTTTTTTCTTCGAACCGTCGCTGGATTCGCCCGCGCGTTGTCATCGCCGCTTTCCTGCTTCAGGCGGGATTCGCGCTGCTCGTGATCGGGACGCCGTGGGGCCGCGCGATCATCCAGGCGATGTCGAACGGCGTCACCAACCTGCTCGGCTATGCCAAGGCGGGCACCGATTTCATCTTTGGCCCGCTCGCTTCGCCCGAAATGGGGGCGAACAGCTTTGCGATCGCGGCGCTGCCCGTGATCATCTTTTTCGCTTCGCTGATCTCGATCCTCTATTATCTCGGCATTATGCAGCTGGTGATCAAATGGGTCGGCGGCGCGATCCAGAAGGTCACCGGCATCACCAAGGTCGAAAGCCTTGGCGCGGCGGCGAATATTTTCGTCGGGCAGAGCGAAAGCCCGCTCGTCATCCGGCCCTATCTTGCCAGCCTTACCCCCTCGCAGCTCTTTACCGTGATGACCGTCGGCATGGCGGGGGTCGCCGGGACGATCCTCGGCGCCTATGCGAGCATGATCGGGTCGCAGCTCCTTCCTTATCTGCTCGCGGCGAGCTTCATGTCGGCGCCCGGCGGCATCCTGATGGCAAAGATCATCATGCCCGACGATCCCAAGGAGCTGGGGATCGAACCCGTGATCATGCCAGAGGCGACGCATGACGAAGAAAAGCCCGCGAATATCATCATGGCGGCGGCGCAGGGGGCCCAGACCGGCGTCAAGCTGGCGGTCGCGGTCGGCGCGATGGTGCTCGCCTTCGTCGCGCTGGTCGCGCTCGCCAACGGCCTGCTCTCGGGGATTGGCGGCTGGTTCGGCTATCCCGATCTGTCGTTTCAGGCGATCATCGGCACGATCTTTCGCCCCGTCATGTGGCTGATGGGCGTGCCGTGGAACGAGAGCGCCGATGTCGGCGGGCTGTTCGGGACCAAGATTGTGCTCAACGAATTCGTGGCGTTCATCGACCTCGGCAAGGAACAGGCCGGCTTTTCGGAGATTTCCGTCGCGATTGCGACCTTTGCCTTGTGCGGCTTCGCCAATTTCAGCTCGATCGCAATCCAGATGGCGGTCACCGGGGGGCTTGCCCCGAACCAGCGTCCGATGATCGCGCGGCTCGGCCTCAAGGCCTTGCTCGCCGGCAGCCTGTCCAACCTGATGTCGGCGGCGCTCGCCGGGTTGATGCTGTCATTCACCACGCCGTTGACGATCGCCGCGCCCTGAAGCCGCGACGTCAGAGCGCCATGGATGCGAACCCGGCGCGCAGTTCGGCGACGAACAGTTCGGGCACTTCCCATGCGGCGAAATGGCCGCCGCGGTCCGCCTCGTTCCAATGGACGATATTGCGATAGCGTTTGTCGGCCCAGCGGCGCGACAGGCGCATGATTTCGTTCGGGAACAGACTGCATGCAGTGGGTACGTCGATCTCGCCGGCGACGAAGCTGCGGAAGCTGTGCCAATAGAGGCGGGCCGACGAGGCGGCGCTCGCGGTCAGCCAATACAGGGTGACCGCGTCGAGCATCGCTTCGCGCGACAGGGCCTTTTCCGGGTGTCCACCGACCGACTGGCCGCCGGGTTCATGTCCGCAATCGGTCCAGCCGTGAAATTTCTCGACGATCCAGGCCATTTGGCCGACCGGCGAGTCGGTCAGCGCATAGCCGATCGTCTGCGGTCGCGTCGCCTGCTGCGTCGAATAGCCGCTGTCTTTCGACTGATACCAGCCGAACCGCGCGAGATAGGCCTGTTCGATATCGCTGAGATCGGCAAGCATTTCCGGCGGCGGCGCGCCGACGACCATGTTGACGTGGATGCCCGCGCAATGATCGCCGTGCGCGACACCGATGGCGCAGGTGACGGCGCTGCCCCAGTCGCCCCCTTGCGCAAAATAGCGATCGTAGCCGAGTGCCAGCATCAGTGCGTTCCAGGCATCGGCGATATGTTCGACGCTCCATTTGGCTTGCGCCGGCTTGCCCGAGAAGCCGTAACCGGGGAGCGAGGGGATCACGAGGTGGAAGTCGGCCGACAGCGGTTCGATCACGTCGAGGAATTCGAATACCGAGCCCGGCCAGCCGTGGGTGAGGATCAGCGGCCGCGCGTCGGGATTGGGCGACCGGACGTGCAGAAAGTGAATGTCGAGCCCGTCGATCGTCGCCAGTAAATTGGGAAATCCGTTCAGCCGTGCTTCGATGCGGCGCCAGTCATAATGATCGCGCCACCACGCGGCGAGCTCCTGCGCATAGGCAAGCGGGACCCCCTGGTCCCAATCGTCCACCGTTTCCTTTTCGGGCCAGCGGACGGATGCGATCCGTTGCTTCAAGTCGTCGAGGTCGGCCTGTGGAACCGCCACCTCGAACGGACGGATGTTTTCGACCTCCATCACCCCTCCCTCTGCGCCGCGTCAGGGCCGTGCCGGCGCCTTGCATCCGCGTTCCAGCCCGACGCCTTTCAGAAACCCGCGTCGCACGGTACCCGCATAGACCGCGGCGGCATAGCGCCGTCGCTCGGCATTGGCACCGGTCAGTTCGCCGATCAGCCCGCCAAAGGGGATGACCGATCCGGCCACGGTCCCCGCGACGCGGCCTGCGGTTTCCTCGCGCTTTTTCGCCAGACTCTTGTCCACCTGTTCGTTGACGTCGGGACCGAGGACGGCGTTCAGTTCTTCGATCTCTCGAATGATCGCAGCGCATTTGCGCAGGCCCGCGAGCGAATAGGGCGCGTCTTGGATCGCCAAAAGCTTCTCCGGGACTTCCTTGCCATCGAACGGCTCGGTCACCGAATCGCCAGTCTTTTTCAGGGTCGAATCCTCTGGCGCACCTTGCTGTGCCGCGGCCGGCGCGACCATGCCAAGCGCGAGGGCGGCCATGCTCCCCACCATGATGTTCCGCATATCGCCACGTCCTCCGTTGCTGCCTTCGGGTCCTGACCCTGGAGGGTCAACGCGCAACTTCCGATCCAGCTCCCCAACGGTTCACCGCGTCGGCACAGGCTCCGGTCCCGTCCAGTCATAAAAGCCGCGTCCGGCCTTCTTGCCGACCCAGCCGGCCTCGACATATTGGACGAGCAGCGGCGCCGGACGGAATTTGGGATCGCCGGTGCCGCTTTGCAGCACGCGGATGATTTCGAGGCACGTGTCGAGCCCGATGAAATCGGCGAGCGTGATCGGCCCCATCGGGTGATTGAGGCCGAGCCGGCAGCCGGCGTCGATATCCTGCATTGTTGCCACGCCTTCGCCGAGCGCGAAGATCGCTTCGTTGATCAGCGGCATCAGTACGCGGTTGACGATGAAGCCCGGTGCGTCGTTGGCGTGGACGATCTGCTTGCCGAGCCCGCGTCCATAGGCCTCGACCGCCGACAGCGTTTCGTCGCTCGTCGCAAGCCCGCGAATCAGTTCGATCAGCCCCATCACCGGGACGGGATTGAAGAAATGGACGCCGATGAAACGGGCCGGATCGGGCGCCGCCTGGGCCAGCCGGGTGATGGGGATCGAACTGGTGTTGCTCGCAAGGATCGCGGTATCGGAAAGATGCTTGCCGACGCTTTCGAAGATGGCGCGCTTGATCTCTTCACGCTCGGTCGCGGCCTCGACCACCAGATCGGCGGAGGCGAAGTCGGCATGATCGGCGACCGGAGCAATTCGGCCGAGCAGCGCGTCGGCGGCGCCCTGATCCATCTTTTCCTTGGCCACGAGGCGCCCGAGCGCCTTGGCAATGCCCGCCTTGCCGGCTTCGGCGCGCGCAAGATCGATGTCGGCAAGAAGAACGTCGTGCCCCGCGCCCGCGGAGACCTGCGCGATCCCCGCACCC
This sequence comes from Sphingopyxis sp. CR5, assembly GCF_059693785.1. Taxonomy (NCBI): domain Bacteria; kingdom Pseudomonadati; phylum Pseudomonadota; class Alphaproteobacteria; order Sphingomonadales; family Sphingopyxidaceae; genus Sphingopyxis; species Sphingopyxis sp. CR5. The sequence continues at coordinate 325,622 of NZ_JCATIE010000003.1, forward strand.
ATTTGCCCTGCTCCGATAACGCCGACAATCATAGCTGCTCCTTTCGGTTTCCGACGCCAGTCGGAAAAAGTCGGCTATCCGTCAAGGGGCGGAGCGGAATTCGGTCGCTTCGGCGAGGATCAGCGCAAAGGCCGGATCGGCATCGTCCCAGCTCGCGACCGGGGTCCAGCCACCGGCACGCAGCAGCAGGCTGGCGTCACGCGGACCATATTTGTGGCTGTTTTCGCTGTGTATCGTCTCACCCTTCGTCATCCGATAGGGACGGCTGTCGATCGTGAAATCCATGTCGCAAGCCGCGACCAGGTGCATTTCGATCCGCGCATGGACGTCGTTCCACGCCGCGCGATGGGTGAAATTGTCCACCGGAATGTTGCCGCCAAGTTCGCGGTTTATGCGGTCGAGCAGGTTGAGATTGAACGCAGCGGTGACACCGGCGGGATCATCATAGGCGGCGATCAGCGTCTCGCGATCCTTGATCCGGTCGATACCGATCAGCAGCAGCGCACCCTCGCCGAGCGCCTTTCGCCAGTTGCGCAACAGGTCGATCGCGGTGCGCGCGACCATGTTGCCGATGGTCGACCCCGGGAAAAAGCCGAGCTTGGGCAACGGGCCGATCTCGCGTGGCAATTGCACCGGCTGGGTGAAATCGGCCTCGACGGGATAGATCGGCAGCCCGGCGAAACGACCGGCAAGCTGTTCGGCGCTGTCGCGCAGGAAGTCGCCGGAAATGTCGACGGGGACATAGGCGGCAGGTCCAATTGCGTCGAGCAGAAGCGGGGTCTTGGTCGAGCTGCCCGACCCGAGTTCCACCACCGCGCGGCCGGGCCCGATCGCCTGCGCCAGATCGGCGGCATGGCGTTTGAGCAGGTCGGTTTCGCTGCGCGTCGGATAATATTCGGGCAACGCGGTAATGTCTTCGAACAACGCCGACCCCGTTGCGTCATAGAACCAGCGTGCCGGGATCGCCTTCTGGGTTTGCGACAGGCCGGCGTGGACGTCGGCGCGGAAGGCGATGTCGATGCCCGCATCGTCGGCGTCGACCTGTTTAAGTTGCCTGACAACGCCCATATCACAGATCCTTCGCGAGGCGCAGGCCGGTGAATTGCCAGCGCTGGTGGGGGTAGAAGAAATTGCGGTAGGACGCGCGCATGTGGCCGCGTGGGGTCGCCACGCTACCGCCGCGCAGCACCGACTGACCGCTCATGAACTTGCCGTTATATTCGCCGACCGCCCCCGGCGCGGCGCGAAAGCCCGGATAGGGTCGATAGGCGCTGCCCGTCCATTCCCATACGCTGCCGAACATATTGTGCAGCGCGGCGTCGCCCGCCGCGGCCGCCGCCGCGGGCTGGACGGGGCCGGCGACGTCGAGCTGGTCGCCGCTCGCGGGATCGAGCGGCGCTGCGGCGGCTTCCCATTCGAACTCGGTGGGGAGGCGCGCGCCGGCCCAGCTGGCGAAGGCGTCGGCTTCGTAGAAGCCGATGTGGGCGACCGGGGCGGCGGGGTCGATATCGCGCCAGCCTGACAGGGTGAAATATCGGTCGTCCCGCCAATAGGCCGGAGCTTCGACGGCGTTCGCCTGGACCCAGGCCCAGCCGTCGCTGAGCCAGAGCGACGGAGTCCGATAGCCGCCATCGGCGATGAATTCCCGCCACTCGCCGTTGGTCACCGGGCGATGCGCGAGCGCATGCGGGGTCAGCAACACCGGGTGACGCGGCCCTTCGCAGTCGAAGCCGAAGCCATCGGCGGCATGGCCGACCGAAACCACGCCTTCCGGTCCACCGATCCATCGGATTTCATCCGCGGAAATCCGGGCAACTTCACTCGCGATTGCCTCTTCGCCGTCCCACATCGCCGGACCCAGCGGGTTCTGCGCGAAGAGATGCTTGATGTCGGTGAGCAGCAGTTCCTGATGCTGTTGCTCGTGATGGATGCCGAGTTCGACGAGGCCGAGCGCCGCGGGCGACAGGCGAGGCAGCGCATCCAGCACCGCAGCGTCGACATGCTCGCGCCAGCGCAGCACCTCGGCGAGCGACGGACGCGTCAGGAGCCCGCGGCGCGGCCGCGCGTGGCGTGGTCCCTCGGCCTCGTAATAGCTGTTGAACAAATAAGGGAAACGGTCGTCGTACAGCCGGTATCGCGCGACATGATCGCGCAGGACGAAGGTTTCGAAAAACCAGGTGGTGTGCGCGAGGTGCCATTTGGCGGGCGAGGCATCCTCCATCGACTGCGCGCTGGCGTCGGCGTCGGACAGCGGTGCCGCGAGATCGGCCGACAGGCGGCGCAGCGCCGCAAAGCGCCGGGCCAGGCCGGAGACCGGATCGGAAGCGGCATCTGTCGGTGGCATCTCGGTTCGGCTGGCCATGCTGGAACAATCCCCTGGCGGCGATTCGGTTTCGCTGTCGAGGCGATTATGGTTACGCCGCCCCGCCATGTCTAGAACATTTAGGGAACGATTGAGGATGCCGCGCCGCCGGGACAATGCGGCGAAGCGGAACGGGCGCGGTCGGCGCCCCGTGGCGGCTCAATAGAAGTCCGCGGTCTCGCCACCGTCGCGACGCAGGGTGCGATGGACCTGCTTCGGGGATTTCGCGTTGCCGCTGCGTATCTCCAGTCGGCCGTCGACCCGGCGTATTTCGGCTGGTGCGAGAATCCGCGCGCGGGCGATCCCGACCGCGCTCGCCTGCGGCGTCGGCGCGGGCGCGACGGCGGGCGTCGCGGCGATAAGCAGCATCAGGGCGGCGACAAAGGGCATGGCGTGCATGCTCTGCCCTAACGGCAGGTCCTGCCAGCGCTTTAACCCACTATCGCAACTTTTCGCACACGCCCGGCGGGCGTTTTCACCTCTCAGGGACCATCTGGCCCGCATCGGGACGAAACCAAACCCTGCCCGTGCAGGGGGAGGGGTTGGGGCAGGGCCCTGACCCCTCCCCCGAAGGGGAGGGGATATCGCGGTCAGAAGCCCGCTTTTGCCGCAGCCTTCTCCTTGAGCAGCGGCGCCACGGCGAAACCATGCTTTTCCAGCGCCGCAGCGATCTTGTCGGTGCCTTCGAGCCCGGCCCAGAACATCGGGCCGCCGCGGTAGACCGGCCAGCCATAGCCATAGATCCACACGACATCGATGTCGCTCGCGCGCTGCGCCTTGCCTTCCTCGAGGATCAGGGCGCCTTCGTTGACCATCGGATAGAGGGTGCGCTCGACGATCTCCGATTCGCTGATCTCGCGCTTCTCGACCCCGGCCTTTTGCCGGAATTCCTCGATGATCTCGGCAACGCGCGGGCTTTCTGACGGATTGCGCTTGTCGTCGTAATCGTAAAAACCGGCCTGTTTCTTCTGGCCCCAGCGGCCCTCGGCGCACAGCGCGTCGCGGATGCTTTCGATCCGGTTCGGATCGCGGTGCCAGCCGATGTCGACACCCGCTAGGTCGCTCATCTGGAACGGCCCCATCGGCATGCCGAAATCGACATGCACCTTGTCGACCTGCGCCGGGGTCGCGCCTTCGAGGAGCAGCTTCTGCGCCTCGATCTGGCGCGGCGCGAGCATGCGGTTGCCGATGAAGCCGTGGCACACGCCGGCGACCACCGCGACCTTGCCGATCTTCTTACCGATCGCCATCGCGGTCGCGAGGACGTCGTCGGCGGTCTTGTCGCCGCGCACGACCTCCAGCAGCTTCATCACATTGGCGGGAGAGAAGAAGTGCATGCCGAGCACGTCGCCGGGGCGGCCGGTCGACGCCGCGATTTCGTTGACGTCGAGATAACTCGTGTTCGACGCCAGGATGGCGCCGGGCTTCGCTATTTTGTCGAGCTTGCCGAAAATCTCTTTCTTGACGTCCATATTCTCATAGACCGCCTCGATGATCAGGTCGCAGTCGGCCAGATCCTCCATTTTCAGCGTCGGGGTGATCAGGCCCATCATCTGGTCGACCTGCTCGGGCTTGAAGCGGCCTTTCGCCGCGCTGGCGTCGTAATTCTTGCGCACGACGCCGAGCCCGCGGTCGAGTGCCTCCTGCTGCATCTCGACGATCGTGCAGGCGAAGCCCTTTTGCAGAAAGTTCATCATGATGCCGCCGCCCATCGTGCCGGCGCCGATGATGCCGACCTTTTTCACGTCGCGCAGCTTGATGTCCTTGGGCAGGCCATCGATCTTCGCGGCCTGGCGTTCGGCGAAAAAGATGTGGCGCTGCGCCGCCGACTGGCTGCCCATCATCAGCTTCATGAATTCCTGCCGCTCGAAGGCGAGCCCTTCCTCGAAGGGCAGGCGCGTCGCCGCCTCGACGCAGGCCAGGTTGGCGTAAGGCGCCTCGAACCCGCGCCAGCGCTTGGCGTTCGCGGTCTTGAGCTGCTCGATCGCGGCGACGTCGCCGAACACCTTGCGCTCGCGCGTCGGGCGCGGGCCGTCGGCGATCTTCGCGCGCGCAAAGGCGATCGCGTCGGCGGCCAGGCTGTCCTCGCCCGCGAGTTCGTCGACGAGCCCCATGTCCTTCGCCTTGGGCGCGGGGACGGGGTTGCCGAGCGAGGTCATCGTCGCCGCAGCCTCGACCCCGACGACGCGCGGCAGACGCTGTGTGCCGCCCGCGCCGGGGAGCAGGCCGAGTTTTACCTCGGGCACGCCGAGCTTCGCCGACGGCACCGCGACGCGATAGTGACAGACGAGCGCGGTTTCGAGCCCGCCGCCGAGCGCCGTGCCGTGGATCGCCGCGACGACGGGCTTCGCCGCCGCCTCGATCATGTTGAGCACCGCGTTGAAATCGGGGCCGCGCGGCGGCTTGCCGAATTCGCTGATATCGGCGCCGGCGATAAAGGTGCCGCCGTCGCAGCGCAGCACGATCGCTTGGACGCTATCATCGGCAAGCGCGGCCTCGAAATGGGTCTTCAGCCCCTCGCGGACGTGCCACGAGAGCGCATTGACCGGAGGGTTGTTGACGATGACGACGGCGATCTCGCCGTCCTTGTGCATCGTGACGGAGTTGGGGGTTTCATCGGACATTTCGGTCTCCTTGATCAAAACCCCGTTCGCATCGAGCGAAGTCGAGAGGCCCATCGGCGGTGCGCGCCTTCCGGGTGTCTCGACTTCGCTCGACACGAACGGGAAGAGAGGATTTCATTTTTCAATCGTCGATCGCGGCGTGGACGAGCGTCTTGACCTCGCGCCGCACGGGATAGGTGGACGAGGGCATGAGCTGGGTCATAAACACCATGCAGATCTCCTCGACCGGATCGACGAAGAAGCCGGTCGAGAACATGCCGCCCCAATAGAAATCGCCCGCCGATCCCGGGATGCCCGCGCGCGCGGGATCGAGCGTTACAGCAAAGCCGAGGCCGAAGCCGACCCCGGCATTTTCGTCCTCGCTGAAGATGCCGACGCTATGTTCGGTCAGATCGCCGCCACCGACAAGGTGGTTCGACGTCATCAGGTCGAGCGTCTTGCGACTGATGATCCGCGTCCCGTCAAGCTTGCCGCCGCCAAGCAGCATCAGGCAGAAACGATGATAGTCGGCGAGGGTCGAGACGAGCCCGCCGCCGCCCGAATGGAAGCTGCGATCCTTTGCCCAGCGGCTGCGGTCGCCGGCATCGAATTGCTTCATCTTCTCCCTGGGGTCGAAAGCATAGCAGTCGGTCAGGCGATGCTGCGCCTCGGCGGGCACCTTGAAGCCGGTGTCGATCATGCCGAGGGGGGCGAAGATGCGGTCCTGCAGGACCTGCGCAAAGGGCTTGCCCTCGATCCGCTCGATCACCGCGCCGAGCACGTCGGTCGCCATCGAATAATTCCAGTGCGCGCCCGGATCGAACTGCAGCGGGATCTTTGCCAGGCCCGCGATGACGCTGTTCATCGTATAGTCGGCGTCGAAATCGTCGATCTTCGTCTTGCGATAGGCGGCGTCGACCGGGGTGCGCTCCTGAAAGCTGTACGTCAGCCCCGAGGTATGGCGGAGCAGGTCGACCATCAGGATCGGCCGCGCGGGCGGGCGGGTGAGGAAGGGAACGTTGCCGCCGCCGGCGACGAAGACGCCGGTTTCCCGAAACTCGGGGCAATATTTCACCAGCGGATCGGAGAGCGCGACCTTGCCCTCTTCGAGCAGCATCATGAAGGCGATGCTGGTGATCGGCTTGGTCATGCTGGCGATGCGGAAGATCGCGTCATCCCTCAGCGCTTCGCCCGGCCGGGCGTCGCCGATGCACGACAGATGCGCGATCTCGCCGCGCCGCGACACCAGCGTCGCCGCATGCGGCAAGCGGCCGCTATCGACATATTTGGCGCCGAGGAAGGCGGGAATGCGGTCGAGCCGCGCGGTGTCGAATCCGTGGGTCATTCAGTGTCCTGCCTTAAAGCGCGTCATTTCCGATTGAAAAGCCGTGGACACGGCCATTATCGGATCCTGTCCTTTCAAAGCCATCCCCACATTAATGCGACGTCTGGCCGAGAAGCTGGCGCGTTACCGGGTGCGAGCTGGTGAGGCCGCCGTCGACCGCGATCGCCTGTCCGTTGACATAGCTTGCCTGGTCGCTCGCGAGGAACAGCGCGACATTGGCAAGCTCCTCGGGCTGGCCCGCGCGCTTCAGCGGGTTGAGCTGACCGATCTTGTGCGTCACGCCCTTTTCCTTCGCATAGTCGAAGGTCGGGCGCGTCATGCCGGTTTCGGTGAGGCCGGGGCAGATCGCGTTGACGCGGACGTTGGCACTCGTCATCTGCTGCGCCGCGGTCCGGGCGAGGTTGATGACCCCTGCCTTCGACGCCGAATAGGCCGCCGGGCCAGCGCCCGAATTGAGGCCCGCGACGCTCGCGGTGAGGACGATCGCGCCGCCGCGGCCTTGGTCGACCATCGCCTTGCCGGCATGTTTCACCATCAGCGCCGGGCCGATCAGATTGACGCGCAGCGTTTCGGCCCAGCCTTCGGGCGTGATGTCGAAGATCCCCCCCATATCGCCGATGATCCCGGCGTTGGCGAAGGCGATGTCGAGCCCGCCGTAGGTGCCCTGCGCGGCCGCGACGAGCTTGGCGACGTCGGCTTCGACCCCGGCGTCGATCTCGAGCGCGACGACCTCGCCGCCGGCATCCTTCACCGCCGCCGCGGTATCGTGGACCGCCGCCGTCTTGTCGCCGATAACGAGCCGCGCGCCCTCGGCAGCGAAGCGCAGCGCGCTCGCGCGGCCGATACCCGAACCCGCACCCGTGATAATCGCGATCTTGCCGTCCAATGCACCCATCATGCGCCTCCCGAAATCGTGGCGCCGCCATCGCAGACGATGGTCTGGCCGGTTGTGAATGCGCCCGCCTTCGACGCGAGGAAGACCGCGGCGCCCGCGATCTCGTGCGGTTCGCCGATGCGCTTGAGGCATGCGGCGGCGGTCGAGCGTTCGAGCGTCTCCGGATTTTCCCACAGCGCCCGCGCCATGTCGGTGCGGATCAGGCCCGGGGCGACGCAGTTGACTCGCACGCCGCTCGTCCCGAACTCGACCGCATAGTTGCGCGCCATCTGCATGTCGGCGGCCTTCGAGATGCAATAGGCGCCGATGATCGGCGACCCCTTCAGCCCGCCGATCGAGCTGATGATCGTGATCGCGCCGCCGCCGCGTTCGATCATCTCGGGCGCGACCATCGAAATCAGCCAGTGGTTCGACAGGATATTATTGTCCATGATCTTGCGGAACTGTTCGTCGGCGATATCGAGGCCCGGGCCATAATAGGGGTTCGACGCCGCGTTGCAGACGAGCGTCGTGATCCTGCCGAAGGCGCGCCGCGTTTCGGCGACCAGATGGTCCAGATCGTCCTTCGACGAAATGTTCGCGGCGACCGCGATCGCGGTGCCCTCGCCATGTTTCGCGTTGATCGCGGCGGCGGTGGCGTCGCACGCATCCTGCTTGCGGCTCGATATCACGACCTTCGCGCCCTGCTCGGCCATCGCTTCCGCAATCGCTTTCCCGATGCCGCGCGACGACCCGGTGATCAGCGCGACCTCGCCCGTCATGTCGAAGAGACTCATGCGCCTGCCTTTCGTGCAAAATCCCACGCGCGCTGCGCGAGCGGCCGCACGCGCTCGGACATTTCCTTCGCATGCGCCGACGAGGCGGTGCCGTCGATGACGCGCTTCTTGATGCCCTGCATGATGCCTGCGAGGCGAAAGAAATTATAGGCGAAATACCAGTTCATGTCGGGCACGCTGTCCCGCCCCGTCGCGGCGCAATAGCGTTCGACCACCTCTTCGAGCTCGGGAATGCCGAGGCTCGCGCGGTCGAGGTCCATCACCCCCGAGCGTCCGCCATTTTCGGTCACCCACGCCATCGCGACATAGGTGAAGTCGGCGAGCGGATCGCCGAGCGTCGACAGCTCCCAGTCGAGCACCGCGCGCACTTCGGGCCGATCCTTCGCCCAGATCATGTTGTCGATCCGGTAATCGCCGTGGACGACGCTGGTGCGTGTCTGGTCGGGCAGGGTGGCGGGAAGGAACGCGATCAGCTGCTCCATCTCGTCCATCGTCTCGGTCTCGGAAAGCCTGTACTGTCTGGTCCAGCGATCGACCTGGCGCCCGAAATAATTGCCCGGCTTGCCATAGTCGGCCAGCCCCGCCGCCTCGACGTCGACGGCGTGCAGCGCCGCGAGCGTGTCGATCATCGCGTCATAGGTCGCGCGGCGGTTGGCGGGGGTCGATCCCGGCATCGATCCGTCCCAGATCGTGTGCCCGTCGACCATGTCCATCACATAGAACCAGCTGCCGACGACATCCTCGTCGGTACACAGCCCATATTGGCGCGCGACCGGAAAACCCATCCTATGCAGCCCCGCCTGCACCTTATACTCGCGGTCGACCGCGTGCGCCGAGGGTAGGAGCTTGCCGAAGGGTTTGCGGCGCAGGACATAGTTTCCGGACGGCGACGAAATCTTGTAGGTCGGGTTCGACTGGCCGCCGGCGAACTTGCTCTGCGTCAGCGGCCCCCTGAAGCCCTCGACATTCGCCTCCATCCATGCGGCCAGCCTTGCCTCGTCGAGGATGTCGGCGCCTTCGGGCGCGACGGTGCCCGAAAACAGCTTTTGTGCGTCCATGCTCATTGGTTGAATACGATCACCGACCGCGCGGAATCGCCCTTCTTCATCTTGTCGAAGCCTTCGTTGATCCGTTCGAGCGGGATCGTTTCGGCGACGATCGAGTCGAGATCGAGCAGCCCGCGCAGATAGAAATCGACGAGCCGCGGGATGTCGACCGGGAAGCGGTTGCCGCCCATGATCGCGCCCTGCAGCTTCTTGCCCGAAAGCAGGTCCATCGCGCCGAGCCCGACCTTTTCGGCGAGCGGCATCATGCCGAGGATCGTCGCGGTGCCGCCGCGGCGCAGCGATGCGACCGCAAGGCTGGCCGAGGCCGGGCGTCCGACCGCCTCGATCGCATGATCGACGCCGCCCTTGGTCATCTCGACGATCTGCTTTGCGGCATCGTCGGCGAGCGCGTCGACGGTGTCGGTCGCGCCGAGCTTTTCCGCCAGCGCGCGCTTTTCGGGCACCGGGTCGGCGGCGATGATGCGCCCCGCGCCGGCGATCTTCGCGGCATTGATCGTCGCGAGCCCGACGCCGCCGCAGCCGACGACCGCGACGGTTTCGCCCGGGGTCAGCTTGCACGCGTTGAAGATGGTCCCGGCGCCCGTCGTCACCGCGCAGCCGATCACCGCGGCGCGGTCGAGCGGCATGTCGGGATTTATCGCGACGCACGCATGTTCGTGGACCAGCATCACTTCCGAAAAGGCGCTGAGGTTCAGCATCTGGTTGACGATGCTGCCGTCGGGGCGCGTGATGCGCGGCGCGGCGCCCGCGGGCCGACGCGTGTCGCCACCCATGCACAGCGACATGCGCCCGGTGACGCAATATTCGCAATGGCCGCAAAAGGCCGAAAGACAGGTGACCACCGCGTCGCCCGGCTTCACCGTCCGCACCTCGCTGCCCACCGCCTCGACGATGCCCGCGGCTTCGTGGCCGGGGATCGCGGGCAGCGGATGCGGATAGGCGCCGTCGATGAAATGCAGGTCCGAATGGCAGAGCCCGCATGCGGCGGTGCGAATGCGGACCTCGTGCGGGCCGGGCTTGTCGACGACGACCTCTTCAACGACGAGCGGCTTGCCGGGTTCGATCAGGATCGCGGCTTTGGTCATGACATTTCCTTCAATACCGTTCGCCCTGAGCTTCTCGAAGGGCCGTTCTTCCCCTTGTCTTCCCGAAAGAAAGAACGGTGCTTCGACAGGCTCGGCACGAACGGGGCAAAACTCAGCGAGAAACCCCGACGTCGCCCGACGAGAAACCGGGATCGCTCGCCGCCGGTGAATGTTTCGCCAGCTCGATGCGCGCGATTGCACGGGCATGGACCTCGTCGGGACCATCGGCGAGTCGCAGGGTCCGCTGGTGGGCATAGGCGTTGGCGAGCCCGAAATCGTCGCTGACGCCGCCGCCGCCGTGCGCCTGGATCGCATCGTCGATGATCTTGAGCGCCATGTTCGGCGCCTGCACCTTGATCGCCGCGATCTCGGCCGCGGCGGCCTTGTTGCCGACCTTGTCCATCATGTCGGCGGCCTTCAGACACAGAAGGCGCGTCATTTCGATATCGATACGCGCGCGCGCGATCCGCTGTTCCCAGATGCTGTGTTCGGCGATCGTCTTGCCAAAGGCGACGCGCGACTGGAGCCGCCTGCACATTTTTTCCAGCGCCTCTTCGGCAACGCCGATGGTTCGCATGCAATGGTGGATGCGGCCCGGCCCAAGGCGCCCTTGCGCGATTTCGAACCCGCGGCCCTCGCCGAGCAGCATCGCATCCTCGGCACTCACGCGCACGTCCTTCAGTTCGACTTCCATATGGCCGTGCGGCGCGTCGTCATAGCCGAAGACGGGCAGGTGGCGGAGTATCTTGATCCCCGGCGCGTCCATCGGCACCGCCAGCATCGACTGCTGCTGGTGGCGTTTGGCGCCGAAGTCGGTCTTGCCCATCACGATGGCGACCTTGCAGCGCGGATCGCCGACCCCCGACGACCACCATTTGCGGCCGTTGATCACATAATCGTCGCCGTCGCGCTCGATCCGGGTCTCGATGTTCGTCGCGTCGGACGAAGCGACCGCCGGCTCGGTCATCAGGAAGGCCGAGCGAATCTCGCCGTTCATGATCGGCTTCAGCCATTTTTCCTTCTGCGCGGCGGTGCCGTAGCGATGGAAGACTTCCATGTTGCCGGTGTCGGGCGCCGAGCAGTTGAAGACCTCGCTCGCGAACCCGATGCGGCCCATCTCTTCGGCACACAGGGCATATTCGAGGTTGGTGAGCCCCGGCCCTTCGAACTCGAACGTCTCGTCGACATGGTGGTGCGCGGCGCTGCGCGGCGGCATGAACAGGTTCCAGATGCCGGCGGCCTTTGCCTCGGCCTTCAGATCCTCGACGACCTGGATCACTTTCCAGCGATCGCCGGCCCGATCCTGTTCCTTGTAGGTGGGGACCGCGGGGCGCACCTTGCGCTCGATGAAGTCGCGCACCCGGTCGCGCCAATGGGCCTGCCGGTCGGTGATATCGAAGTCCATCGCTGCATCCTTTCCCTTTACGTTCACGTAAACTCTAGAACCGATTCGGGCGCCTTGCCAAGTCCCGGCATGCAGAAAATTGCGCGACCCGGCCGATCCGCGTCCTCTTTCGCTACGGCGGCGGCCCTTCGCTATCGACCCGCTGTTGCAGGGTCGAGGCAAGGGCGGCGAGTCGTGCCTCGTGGCTCGCCCGGTCGATCGCGTATCGGCGCAGCCCGACCGCCGCCATGACCGAAATCAAAATCATCAGCCCCGCGAAAATCCACGCCATCGTCGCCGCCGTGCTCGCGGGCCAGTCCTCCGGCTGGACCTTGTCGCCGAGCCCGACGAAGGCGACGAGCTGGCCGACAAGGAAGATGCCGAGCGCCTGCCCGAATTTCTGGACCGTCAGATAGCCGGCAAAGAAGACGCCTTCGATGCGCGTGCCATGATCGACCTCGTGCGCCTCGACGATCTCGGCGACCATCGATGAAGTCGAGATGGTCGCGATCACCAGCCCGAACAGCGACACGGTCTGCACCGACAGCAGCAGTCCCATCGATGTCCAGCTGCCGAGATCGGGCCACCAGCCGAGGTTGCGCGCGGCATAGGGGAGGAATGCGATCGCGCCGCTCGCAAGCGCCGCGCCGATCGCCGTGTCGCGCTTTCCGAAGCGGCGATGCGCCGCGCCGACCGCGGCAAAGGCCCCGAATACCGCGACCGCGAGCCCGGCGGGATACCAGGCAAGCTGGGCGTCGCTCAACCGCCAGACATACAGCATCATGTAATTGTTCGACGCGATCGTCGTCGCATAGGCGCCGGTGACGAACAGCGCGCCCGATGCCAGTGCGAGGAATGCCGGATTGCGAAACGCGAGCAGGATATCGGCGAGCATCGAGTGCCCGTGCGGCGACACCGGCGGCGGCGGCAACGACAGGATTCGCCGCTGCTGCCCGAAGGCGGATGCCAGCGTCGTCACCAGGATCATCGCGGCGCCGAACAGGCCGTAGGCGGTATAGCCCGACGCATCGAGCAGCCCGCTTTGCGCGGGATCGTCCGATTTTAGGAACACATTATAGGCCAACGCGACGGCGAGCAGGCCGCCGAGCCAGCCGAACAGGAAGCGGAAGCGCATCAGGGCGGTGCGCTCGTCATAGTCGCGCGTCAATTCGGCGACGAGCGAGATCGATGGAATCTCGCACGCCGATACCAGGACGCGGACCGCGACGACGTTGAGGAACAGCCCGAGCGTCGAATGCGCCGCAATATCGGGGGAGATCCAAAGCAGTGACCAGGCGATCGCCATCGGCACCGCCGCGCCATAGAGCCACGGCAGCCGCCGGCCAAGCCGGGTGCGCGTCGCATCGGACAGCCGGCCGATCAGCGGGTCGACCATCGCGTCGACGACCATCGCCCCGATCAGCACCAGCGACACCACGCGCGGGTCGAACCCCAGCACCTGGTTGTAATAGATCATGAAGAAGGTGGTGAGCCCCGACTCCTTGATCCCCAGCGTAACGGCGCCCAGCCCATGCGCGGCCTTGATCCGCGTTGGCAGCTTGCCGGGGAGAGGGCCGGGGGCCGTCATCGCGGACCGGCGCCGGACTTGGCGGCAAGCGCTGCCACGCGCGCTTCATGGTCCGATCGCGAAATGGGAAAGCGCGCGATGAACGCGATACTGGTGATCGCGAAGATCACCAATATCACGAGGAAATAGGTCGCCATATTATCGAGCACCGTCTGGTCGACATGGCCGGGCCGGGCCTGGGCGGGAAAATTGGCGGCGCCGATGACTTGTCCCGTCAGGAACAGGCCGACCCCGGTCGCGCACTTCTGGACGAAGAAATAGGCCGAAAAGAAAATGCCCTCCGACCGCTCGCCCGTCTGCTCCTGCGATGCCTCGACGATATCGGCCGCCATCGATTGCCCGAGAATCATCGAGGCGACGGCGAAGGCGTTCGAAATGGTGACCAGCGTGAAAAGCGCGGGGATCAGCCCGGCATCGCCGTTGGCCGGAAACAAACCGCCGAAGCGCAGCAGATAGGGAAGTACGGCAAAGCCCAGCGCCAATATACCCGCCGCAACCGCACCGGTGCGCTTTTCGATATGCTTTTGCAGCAGGCCGACGATCAGAAAGGCGCCGAGCACGCCGACGAACAAGGTCGCCGAATAGGCGATGAACCCCGCCTGCGGCATTTCCCAATAATAGCTGAGCAGATAGGTGGTGGCCGAAAAGGTCAGCCCCTGATTCACGAACGCGAAGAGCGAACTGCCAAGCAGGATCAGAAAGGCCTTGTTCGACAGGATCGCTCCGATCTTCCGGAGCGTCTGACCGAGCGGCAAATGCACCGGCGGCGTGGCATCGAGCCGTGCGATCCGGCGATGCGTCGTCCAGGCCGAAACGCTGGTCGCGATGATCATCAGCGCCGCCCCGGTCCAGCCATAGAGTTGATAGCCTTCGACGTTGAGCTGACCGACCGGATAGCGTTCGGTGGGAACGAGGAACACACCAAAAGCCAGCGTCAGCATCAGCAGGCCCCCCGCCCATCCGAACACGAAGCGCCAGCGGGTCAGCGATGTCCGCTCGTCATAGTCGCTCGTCAGCCCCGGCACCACCGAAAGCGCCGGAATTTCATAGCAGGAGACCGAGGCGCGCATCAGGAAGGCGAAGAGCAGAAGATAGCCGTAGAGCCAGCCGGAATGGAACTGCGGCGGATGCCACAGCATCATCCACGCAAAGGCCATCGGCAGGATCGACGCATACATCCACGGGTGTCGCTTGCCCCAGCGGCTGTGGGTCTTGTCGCTCCAATAACCGACCATCGGATCGATGATCGCATCGAGAAACAGCGCAATCAGCAGGATCAGGCCGACGATGCGCGCATCGAGGCCCAATACCTGATTGTACAGCAGCAGCAAAAGCGTGGCGAACCCATTGTCTTTCACGCCATAGGCGACCGATCCGAAGCCATTCCCCAGCTTAATGCGAAGCGGCAACCGTTCGGCCGGCGGCAACGCCGCCGCGGCAGCGGTCACGCGGGTGCCCCGGCCTTGGCGGCGTCCTCCATGGCTACCAGCGCGTCGAACAGCCCGGGCGCTTCGGGGTCCCACGCATGGCGCTGGCCGATCGTCAGCCCGCCGTCGACCAGCATGTGCGTGCCGGTCATGAAGCTCGCCTCCTCGCTCGCGAGATAGGCGACGGCGTTCGCAATATCCTCCGGCTGGCCGCCGCGCGCGACCGGCTGTGCCTGCGTGCTCATGTCGGCGATGATCGCCTTTGCCGCGTCCTTGCTGTCGTCGGGAACGTCGAGCGACGAGGTGAAGATGTTGGTGTTGATGAAGCCGGGGCAGATCGCATTCACGCGGATCCCATATTGAGCGAGGTCGGTCGCCGCGACCTTTGTCAGGTGGAGCACCCCCGCCTTCGCCACCGCATAGGCTGTCGGTGAATAGCCGGCGCCGAGCGCGGCGACACTCGCGGTGTTGACGATGCTCGAGCCTTTCCGTCCCTTCATGTGCGGGCTTGCATAGCGGATGCCCATCGCGACCGACTTCAGGATCAGGTTCATCGTCCGATCCCAGCCTTCGGGCGTGATCTCGTCGATCGGGGCGCGGTCGCCGCCCGCGGCGGCGTTGTTGAAGACGATATCGATTCCGCCGCCGCGCTTCGCGGCCTCGTTCATCAGCGCCTCGATATCCGATGCGACGGTGACGTCGCAGCGCAGGAACTCGATGCGGCCGTTCGACGCCTCGGCGAGCGCCTTGCCGCCCGCCTCGTCGATGTCGGCGGCGAAGACATGCGCGCCCTCGCCCGCGAGTTTGAGCACCGCCGCCTTGCCGATACCCGATGCCGCGCCGGTGACCACGGCGACCTTGCCTGCGAATCGCATCTTCCTTGCTCCCGTTTTCTTTTGCCACTCAGCTTAGGCGCGCTGCGGGGCGCGTCAACGCCCGGCAATCCGACGCTACGGCGCCGTAACGGCAGGTCGGGCCGCCCAAGTTGACGCTTGCGTAAACTTGCCGACTCCCCTTAATTTGCGCGCCGGAAGAGGAGCCCTTGCGATGAGCGATCTGGATGCTTTCCGCGCCGAAGTGCGCAGCTGGCTGGAAACCAATTGTCCCCCCGAAATGCGCGAACCCGTCCGCGACGAGGACGATGTCTGCTGGGGCGGACGCAAGTTCACATTCAAGAACGAAGCCCAGAAGCAGTGGCTCGAGCGCTGCGTCGAAAAGGGCTATACCGTTCCCGACTGGCCCAAACCCTATGGCGGCGCCGGGCTCAGCCCCGAAGAGACCAAGGTGCTCAAGCAGGAAATGGCGCGGATCAATGCCCGCCCGCCGCTCCAGAGCTTCGGCATCTGGATGCTCGGCCCCGCGCTGCTCAAATTCGGCACCGAGGAACAGAAGGTCCATTATCTGAACCAGATCGCGCGCGGCGAGATTCGCTGGTGCCAGGGCTATTCGGAACCCGGATCGGGCAGCGACCTCGTGTCCCTGCAAACCTATGGCGACGATCAGGGTGACCACTGGGTCGTCAACGGCTCGAAGATCTGGACGAGCTACGCCGACAAGGCCGACTGGATCTTCTGCCTTGTCCGCACCGACAAGACGAACAAGTACCAGGGCATCACCTTCATGCTGTTCGACATGGAGAGCCCCGGGGTTTCGACCAAGCCGATCCTGCTGATCAGCGGCAACAGCCCCTTTTGCGAAACCTTCTTCGACGATGTGAAGGTGCCGAAGGACCAGTTCGTCGGCGAGGTCAATCGCGGCTGGGACGTCGCCAAATATCTGCTCGGCCACGAACGCGAGATGATCTCGGGCGGCGGTGCCGGCGGCGACATGCTGAGCATCGGCGCGCTGTTCGCGAAATCGCTCGGCAAGAATGAAGCGGGCGAACTCGACGATCCGATCCTGCGCGCCGAAATGGCGGCGTTCGACACCGAGGTTTTCGCCTATCGCGCGATGGGCGAGCGCTTCATGGACATGTGGAAGACCGGCCGCGCGCATCCCGCGAGCTCGAACATGATGAAATATGTCGGCACCGAACTCAACAAGCGCCGCTACGAGCTCGTCATGTCGGGCGGCGGCAGCGAAGCGCTCGAATGGGACAGCGAGGAAACGAAGGGCGGCGCGCGGGCGCGCAGCTGGCTTCGCACCAAGGCCAATTCGATCGAAGGCGGAACGAGCGAGGTCATGCTCAACGTCATCGCCAAGCGCATTCTCGATTTGCCGGGGGCGTGAGAAAAACAAACCCCTCCCCTTCAGGGGAGGGGCAGTGAGACTTGCGGACTTGTCCGCTAGTCGCAGCGGGGTGGGCCCCCAAGCCGGTGCAAGGACGATGGCCCCACCCCAACCCCTCCCCTGAAGGGGAGAGGCTTTGGAGAGAGATTATGCCGCTCTATCACAATGATGACCAGGCGATGCTCAAGGACAGCGTCGCCCCCTTCGTGGCCGAACAGGCGCCCGTGTCGCACATGCGCAAGCTGCGCGACCAGGCCGACGAAACCGGCTTTTCGCGCGAGCTGTGGCACCATTTCGTGGAGATGGGCCTGCCCGGGATGCTCGTTCCGGAGGAGCATGGCGGGCTCGGCATGGGGCACACCGAAGCGGGCATCGTGCTCGAGGAGATCGGCCGCAACCTGACCCCCTCGCCCTTCCTCGCGACCAGCGTCGGCGCAGTCGCGGCGCTGGCGCAGGCCGGCGGCACGCAGGCGGGGCGCTGGCTTCCCGCGATCGCGGGCGGCGAAGCGATCGTCGCGCTGGCGATCGACGAGGGCGCAAAACACCGCCCCGACCGCGTCGCGACGACGGCGACGCGCAGCGGCAACGGCTTCCGCCTCGACGGCAAGAAGGACTTCGTCCTCCACGGCCATGTCGCCGACATGAGCATCGTTTCGGCGAAAACCGACGGCGGCCTCACGCTGTTCGCGGTGCCGAAGGACGCCAGGGGCGTGACCGCCGACCCGCGCCGTCTGGTCGACGCGAGCCTTGCGAGCCACGTCCGCTTCGACGGGGTCGAACTCGACGCCGACGCCGTGATCGGTGAGGTCGACGCGGGCGAAGAGGTGCTGAACGCGCTGCTCGCCGCGACGCGCACCGGCGCCGCGGCCGAAATGGTCGGCGTCGGGCAGGGCGCGATGGACATGACCGTCAATTACCTCAAGGAACGCAAACAGTTCGGAAAGCTGATCGGCGAATTCCAGGCGCTCCAGCACCGGGCCGCGCATCTCTATGGCGAGATGGAGGTCGCGCGCGCGACGGTGATGAAGGCGCAGCAACTGCTCGACGAGGGCAGTGCGGGCGCGAAGCTGATGGTCTCGGTTGCCAAGGCGAAGGCCGGCCGCGCCGCGAACCTCGCGGTGCGCGAGGGCGTCCAGATGCACGGCGGCATCGGCATGACCGACGAATATGACATCGGCCTCTATATGAAGCGCGACCGCGCGCTCGCCGAGTTCATGGGCGACGTGCACTACCATATCGACCAGGTCGCGCGGATGAACGGATATTGAGCGACCCAAACCCCTCCCCTTCAGGGGAGGGGCAGCGAGACTTGGGACTTTGTCCCTAGTCGCAGCGGGGTGGGCATCGACGCCTGCGCTAGCCTGCGACCCCCACCCCAACCCCTCCCCTGAAAGGGAGAGGCTTTAAAAAGGACAGCGTTATGAACCTCACTGACATGTTCGGCCTCGACGGCCGGGTCGCGCTCGTCACCGGCGGGTCGCGCGGGATCGGCAAGATGATCGTCGAGGGCTTCCTCGCCGCGGGTTGCGCGCGGGTCTATATCTCGGCGCGCAAGGCCGAGCAGATCGAGGCCGCGGTCGCCGACTTCGACACGCGCTATCCGGGACAGGTTATCGGGCTGCCGATCGACCTCTCGACCGTCGAGGGTTGCCGCGCGCTCGCTGCCGAGATTGCGGGGCGCGAAGACAGGCTCGACATCCTCGTCAACAATGCCGGCGCGGCGTGGGGCGAGCCGTTCGAGGGCTTCCCCGAGGCAGGCTGGGACAAGGTGATGGACATCAATGTCAAATCGCCCTTTTTCCTGACGCAGGCGCTCCACGGTCTGCTCAAGGCCGCGGCGAGCGCCGACCGGCCGGCGAAGGTCATCAACATCGGCTCGATCGACGGCCTGCGGCTCAATCCGTGGGAAACCTATAGCTACCACGCATCGAAGGCGGCGATTCTCTATCTGACGAAGCGCCTCGCGGCGCGGCTCGTTCAGGATCATATCATCGTCACCGCGATCGCCCCCGGCGCCTTCCAGTCGGACATGAACAAGGCCGCGCGCGACCATGGCGACGCGGTCGCCAAGAGCATCCCGACCAAACGCATCGGCGTGCCCGAGGACATGGCCGGCACCGCGATTTTCCTGGCGTCGAAGGCGGGCGACTATGTCGTCGGCGATACGATCGCGGTCGACGGCGGGCTGGTCCACGGCGATCTGAAGACCAGCATCGACGCATAGTTCCATGTCTTCGTCATGCCGGACTTGATCCGGCATCCATTCTGCCGGTGCTTTATGGACCCCGGATCAAGTCCGGGGAGACGAGGGGAGGAATGTTTGACTCAACCGTGCCTTGGTGTATTATTTACATAACTCACCAAGGAGACATCCCATGCGCCTCGCCTATCTGATCCCCCCGATGCTCCTCCTCGCCGCGTGCGGGCAGGGCGACGACAAGAAGGACGCGACCGAAATATCGATCAACGCCCAGGGCGACGATGGCGGGGTGAAGATCAAGACCGGGCAGGATGGCGGCAAGCTGACCATCGGCGGCAAGGACGGCGCGGCGATCAACATCAACATCCCCGATTTCGTCGACCTCGACATCGAGGGCGATTTCGACATCGACGGGGTCAAGCTCTATCCGGGCAGCAAGGTGACCAAGGTCGACGTCGATGCCAGCGACACGAACGGCAGCGACAAGGCGACGGTCAACCTCGGCTTCACCTCGCCCGCCGCGCCCGCCAAGGTCGCCGACTGGATGGCCGGCGAGTTCGCGAAAAAGGGCGTCAAGGTCACGCGCAACGGCGACACGCTGGCGGGCAGGGACAAGGACGGCGACGATTTCACGATCGCCTTCGCCCCCGACGGGACGACCAGCAAAGGCACGGTGAAGATCGTTTCTAAATAGGCGGTGCGCCGATAAACTTCGTCATTGCGAGTGGAGCGAAGCAATCCAGAGCGGCGTAAATCGTCCTGGATTGCCGCGTCGCCTTTTGCTCCTCGCAATGACGAAGGAAGGCGTTACCCGCTGTTCCTGAGCGCGGTCGCGATCGCGTTGATCGTCAGCTGGATTCCCTCTGCGATGCGCGGATCGGTTTCGCCGGCGCGGTGGCGCTTCATCAATTCGATCTGAAGCAGGTTCAGCGGCTCGATATAGGGCAGGCGCAACCGGATCGACGCTTCGAGCGCCGGGCTCTTTTCGAGCAGGCGCGACTGGCCGGTGATCCGCAGCAGCCCGTCGTGCGCGCGGTTCCAGCCGTCGCGGATACGCGTGAAGATCGCATCGTGGCCCTCGACCTCGTTCGCGAGCACCGCGTAGCGAGCGGCGATTCCCATGTCCGACTTGGCGAGTACCATCTCCATATTGCCGAGCAGCGCCGCGAAGAAGGGCCAGCTTTCGGCCATGTCGGCGAGCATCGCCTGGTCCTCGAACGCCGCGAACGCCTCGCCCGTGCCGTACCAGCCGGGCAGCATCGTGCGCGCCTGCGCCCAGCTGAATACCCAGGGAATCGCGCGCAGATCCTCGATCGCTCCACTCTTCTTGCGGCTCGACGGGCGCGACCCGATCTTCAGCGTCGCAATCTCCGCGATCGGCGTCATCGCGCGGAAGAAATCCTTGAAGGTCGGCGTGTCGTAGACGAGACCGCGATAGGCCGCCAGCGCATCGCCCGACAAGGCGTCCATCGCGGCGGTGAAACGGCCCGCGTCCTTTTCGCTCATCGGCTCGGGCTCGAGGCTGGCGAGCAGGCTGGCCGACACCATCGCCTCCAGGTTCGTCGCGGCGCTTTCGACGGTCCCGAACTTGGCGGCGATCACTTCGCCCTGTTCGGTGATGCGGATGCGCCCCTGGACCGTGCCCGCGGGCTGGGCCCGGATCGCGGCAAAGGCGCTGCCGCCGCCGCGCCCGACCGCGCCGCCGCGGCCGTGAAACAACTGCATCGCATTGCCCGCCGCCTCGAACACCGGGGTGAGCGCCTGCGACGCCTGATAAAGCCCCCAGGTCGAGGTCAGATAGCCGCCATCCTTGTTCGAATCGGAATAGCCGATCATCACTTCCTGATGCCCGCGCGCCGCGACCTGCGGGCCGACCTCGGGCATCGCGAAATAGCGCGCCATGATGTCGGGCGCGTGGCTCAGATCGTCGATCGTCTCGAACAGCGGCACGACCATCAGATTGGTCGCCCCCGCCTCGGCGCCGCCCCGCCACAGTCCCGCCTCGCGTGCCAGGACATGAACTTCGAGCAGGTCGGAGAGGTCCTGCGCCATCGAGATGATCCACTGGCAGATCGTCTCGCGCCCCAGCCGTTGCCGCACATCGGCGGCGGCGTGGATGATCGCGAGTTCGCCCGCGGTCTCTTCGCTCCACTCGTGCCACGCCGCGGCGAGCGGCCGATCGCTTCGCAGTTCGGCGGTGAGCAATGCCACGCGCTCGTTCTCGGGCAGCGCCGTATAGTCGGCGCACACGCCCGAAACGCTGAGCAGTTCGGCGAGAACGCGCTCGTGCACCGCGCTGTTCTGCCGCATGTCGAGCGTTGCGAGGTGAAAGCCGAAAACTTCGACCGCGCGGATCAGTCGCCCCAGCGCGCCGATGCTGCCAAGCTGGCCTTCGCCGCTTGCCGACAGGCCGTTGGCGATGACCACCAGGTCGCGGCGGAAGTCGGCGGGCGTTGCATAGGGTTCGCCCGCGAGCGAGGAGGGGCGCGGCGGCGGCTTGCCGACGATGCCGGCATAGGTGGCGCAGAGCCGCGCATACAGGCCCGACAACGCGCGGCGATAGGGTTCGTCGCTGCGGCTTGGCGCTTCGTCGCCGCTGGCCTCGGCGAGCGCCTCGACCGCCTCGGTCACGGTCGCGAGTCCCGACGATACCGAAAGCTCCGCGCCGAGCGCGTGCACCGCGTCGATATAATGACCGAGCACCGCGGCGGCGTTGCGGCTGGTCGCGAGGCGCATCGTTTCGGCGGTGACGAAGGGGTTGCCGTCGCGGTCGCCGCCGATCCAGCTCCCGACGCGCAGGAAGCTCGCGGGCCGCTGCCCGAGTTCCTTTTCCCAGCGGGCATAGAGCTTGGGGACGACCGGCAGGAAGACGTCGCGCAAATAGGTCAGCGCATTGTCGATTTCGTCGGCGACGAACAGTTTTTCGGTGCGCAGCGGGCGCGTCTGCCACAACAGCACGATCTGCCGCCGGATCGCTTCCTCGACGATATCGCCCTGCGCGGTTTCCTCGATCCCGGCGTCGCGCATCTGCATCAGCTCGGCGATGCGGTTCTTGTGGTCGAGCATCGATTTGCGCCGGACCTCGGTCGGGTGTGCGGTCAGCACCGGCGCGATCAGCGCGGCGCCGAGCAGCTTGGCCACCGCGTCATGGTCGATGCCGTCGGCATCGAGCTTTTCGAGCGCGGCGGCAACCGTCGCTTCGGGCTCGGCGGCCACGCCCTGCCGATCCTCGGCGAGGTTGGCGAGCATCGAAAACAGCATGAAACCGCGGACAAATGCGATCGTGTCGTCGAGGCTGAGCGCCTCCAGGCCCGGATCGATCGCTTCGGCACCGGCGATGCCGCGGTGGCGGTCGACGCTCGACGAACGGATATATTCGGTCTGGCGGAACAGCTTTTCGCCGCCATAAGCGCGAATGACGTCGCCAAGGATACGCCCGAGATAGCGGATGTCGGGGTTTTGCGAAATTTGGATCGGTGGGCCCATGGCGGCGTTTGCTGCACTTGCGAAGGCGCAAGGTCAAGGGCCGGGTGCGCGCATAGCTATGCGCCTGCGCAAGATTCAGGGCGTCCGAACCAGCATCAACGTGCCCAGATCGATCGTCGACCGCGCATCGAACGCAACGCTGTTACGCGTATCGGTGATGAACATCAGCTTGCCCGACGCATCGCTGATCCTGGCTGCGACGGCATAGCGGTGCCGCGGATCGATATCGGCGCGATCGACGCCGAGCGAAAAGCGAAACGGCACCTGGCCGCCTCCGGCCGAAAAATCCTGCCGTGCGAGTGTGCGGGCCGGCGCATCGGCCAGGCTGACATCGTCGAGCCGCACTTCGATCTTCGCATCGCTCGGCAGCGCGATCCGTTCGCGATAGGCGATGTTGCCGGTGACGGCGATCGCCTGCCCGGCCGGCGGCGCCGAGGCGCAGGCGGAAAGCGAGAGCGCGACGATGGCAGGGACGGCGAAACGGATCATGAAATTCTTCATACCGTATCGAGCGGCGTCAGGATAGCCTTGCGCCGCTCTTGCCTTCGCGCCTTGGCCTTTTGTCGCCGCGTCCCTACATGTCGCCCGCATGCCGCCCGATACGACCACTTCCGCCGACGCGGCGCGCGAACCGCCCGTCCTTGCGACGCTGAAGCGCTTCCTGCCCTATTTGTGGCCCGCGGGCCATCGCGGCCACAAGGTCCGCATCGTCCTCGCCGCGCTGATCGTGCTCGCGTCGAAGGGCGTGCAGCTGTCGATGGGCTTCCTCTATGGTGCCGCGATCGACCGCATGGCGCCGGGGATGCAGGCCGGGGTGGCGCTGGCGATCGGGCTCGTCCTCGCCTATGCCGGCGCGCGCTTCGCCGGGGTGCTGTTCGACAATCTGCGCAACGTCGTGTTCGAGCGCGTCGGGCAGGATGCGACGCGCGAGCTGGCGATCGCGACCTTCACGCATCTCCACGCGCTGTCGCTGCGCTTTCACCTCGCGCGGCGGACGGGCGAGGTGACCAAGGTGATCGAGCGCGGGACCAAGAGCATCGACACGATGCTCTATTTCCTGCTGTTCAACATCGCGCCGACGGTGATCGAGCTGACGGCGGTGCTCGTCATTTTCTGGACCAGGTTCAGCCTGGGACTTGCCGGCGCGACCGCGGCGATGGTCGTCGTCTATATCGGCTTCACGAGGCGGGTCACCGACTGGCGCAACGCGCTGCGCACGCGGATGAACGATCTCGACACGCTGACCGTCGGGCGCAGCGTCGACAGCCTGCTCAACTATGAAACGGTCAAATATTTCGGCGCCGAAGAGCGCGAGACGGCCCGCTATCGCGACGTCGCCGACCAATATGCGCGCGCCGCGGTAAAGAGCGAGAACAGCCTCGCGTGGCTCAACGTCGGGCAGAGCCTGGTCACCAATGCGACGCTGGGCGGCGCCATGGCCTATACGGTGTGGGGCTGGTCGCGCGGCATTTACGCGGTCGGCGACGTGGTGCTGGTCAACACGCTGCTCGCGCAGCTCTTTCGCCCGCTCGACATGCTGGGCATGGTCTATCGCGTGATCCGCCAGGGGCTGATCGACATGGAGGCGATGTTCCGCCTGATCGATACCCCGCCAGAGATTAGCAACGCGCCGGATGCCTGGCCGCTCGTCGTGAACGGCGCGGCGGTGGCGTTCGAGAATGTCGTCTTCGGCTATGAGCCCGACCGCACGATATTGAACGGGGTGAGCTTCGCGGTCGGCGCGGGCGAGACGCTGGCGATCGTCGGCCCGTCGGGCGCGGGCAAGTCGACGATCGCCCGGCTGCTCTTCCGCTTTTACGACCCGCAGGGCGGTCGGATCACCATCGACGGACAGGACATAAGCGCGGTGACGCAAAAGAGCCTGCGCGCCGAAATCGGCATCGTCCCGCAGGACACGGTGCTGTTCAACGACACGATCGGCTACAACATCGCCTATGGCCGCGCCGACGCGAGCGCCGACGAGATTGCGGCGGCGGCGAAGGGCGCGGCGATCGACGGCTTCGTCGCGATGCTGCCGCAGGGCTATGAGACCGAGGTCGGCGAGCGCGGGCTCAAGCTGTCGGGCGGCGAGAAGCAGCGCGTCGCGATCGCCCGCACCCTGCTCAAGAACCCGCCGCTGCTGATCCTCGACGAGGCGACGAGCGCGCTCGACAGCCGTACCGAAGCCGCGATCCAGGCGACGCTCGACCGCATCGCCGAGCGCCGCACGACGCTGGTCATCGCGCACCGCCTGTCGACCGTGGTCAATGCCGACCGCATCATCGTATTGGAAAAAGGGCGCGTTGCAGAGACCGGAACGCACGACCAGCTGCTCGCGATGCGCGGCCTGTACGCCGATATGTGGGCGCGGCAGCAGGCCGAGAAGGAAGAGGGTACGGTTTAGCGTTGCGAACAGAGGCCGCCCGGCATAGGCCGAAGGAATGCGACGGCTCATCGGTTTCTTCGCTGCCATGCTCTGCCTTGCGCTTCCGGCCGCGGCGCGCGAAGGGCGCGCCGTCGCGATCGCCCTCGACGTCAATTCGGGCGCGGTCGTCGAAATCGGCGACGATGGCACCAGCGTTGCCGGTTTGCGCGGCGTGAAGCTGGATCCTCCGACTCTCTGGGTGCGGACAGTGGCCCGGCATCTGACCGGCGGCCAGTATGACTGGGCCGTCGGCGACAAGGCCGCGCTGTTCGAAAAGGGCGCGGTCGGCGTCGAGGAAGACCCGGTTCCATCGGGGGAGATTCACATCGCGTTCCGGGCGATCGGCGACAGCGACCAACGCCTGCTTGTCATCGCCAACGGGTACGACCGCGCGCTCGTCTATCGCGCGCAGATTCGCCGCGATGGGCGGACCGCCTTCACCGACGTCTGCACCGTGTTGCCAGGCATGCATGCTTTCGAACATTGGCCCTTCGCGATCGACCGCATCACGCTTGGCGAACTTCGTCTGGAAGACTGGCCGCGCGATGCACCCCCGCGCTGCGAATAGGTCGGCGACGCGGTTGCATCGTCGGCGTCTGCGCCGCTAAGGCGGCCGCACGATGTCCAGTGCCGACGCCCTCCTCCCCCTGCTCAAATCGACCTTTGGTTTCGACGCCTTTCGGGGCCGGCAAGCCGATGTCGTCGCGCGGGTGATGGCGGGCGAGCGCACGCTCGCGGTCATGCCCACCGGCGCCGGCAAGTCGCTGACCTACCAGCTTCCCGCCGTCGCGCTCGATGGGTGCGTCGTCGTCGTGTCGCCGTTGATCGCGCTGATGCACGATCAGCTACGCGGTGCGCGTGCGGCGGGGATTCGCGCCGCGAGCCTGACGAGCGTCGACGCCGATTTCGCCGACACACGGCAGGCGTATCGCGACGGCCAACTCGACCTTCTCTATATCGCGCCCGAGCGCGCGACGGGCGAGGGGTTTCGCGCGCTGATGGAAGCGCGCAGCCCCGCGCTGTTCGCGATCGACGAGGCGCATTGCGTTTCGGAATGGGGTCATGATTTCCGCCCCGACTATCGCCTGCTGCGCCCGCTGCTCGACGCCTTTCCGCACGTCCCGCGCCTCGCGCTGACCGCGACCGCCGACAGGCATACGCGCGAGGATATCCTCGTCCAGCTTGGCATCCCCGCCGAGGGGCTGGTGCTCGCGGGGTTCGACCGCCCCAACATCCGCTATCGCGTCACCCCGCGCATCGGCGCGGCGAAGCAGCTCGCCGACTTCATCGCGGCCAATCCGGGACCGGGGATCGTCTATTGCCCGACGCGCGACGGCACCGAGCGCATGGCCGCGCGGCTTGCCGCAGCGACGGGGCGCAGCGTTGCCGCCTATCACGCCGGGCTCGACCCCGAACGGCGCGCGCGGGTGCAGCATGATTTCGTCGCGTCGGAGGACGGGATCGTCACCGCGACGGTCGCCTTTGGCATGGGGATCGACAAGCCCGACGTGCGCTTCGTCGCGCACGCCGGACTGCCGAAGTCGATCGAAAGCTATTATCAGGAAACCGGGCGCGCGGGGCGCGACGGCGATCCCGCCGAGGTTCTGATGCTGTGGGGCGCAGAGGATTTTGCGCGCGCGCGAATGCGGCTCGGCGAGCTGCCCGAGGCGCGAATAGCGGGCGAACGCGCGCGCCTCAACGCGCTGGCGGCGCTCGTGGAAACGGTCGAATGCCGCCGCGCCCTGCTGCTCCGCCATTTCGGCGAAGACCCGCCATCGCGTTGTGGCAATTGCGACAATTGCCTCGACCCTCCGAAACAGGTCGATGCGACCGTGCTGGCGCAAAAGGTCCTGAGCGCGGTCTATCGTACCGGGCAGACCTATGGCGCCGGGCATGTCGAGGCGGTGCTCACCGGGCGGAGCGACGAGCGGATTGCACAGCGCGGCCACGACAAGCTGTCGGTCTTCGGGATCGTCGAGGGCGACGACGCGCGGCTGATCAAGCCGCTGGTGCGCAGCCTGATGGCGCGCGAGGCGCTCGCCCCGACCGAGCATGGCGGACTGATGTTCGGTCCGGCCGGGCGCGAGGTGATGAAGGGCGAAGTGCCGGTGCTGATGCCCGAACCGCCAGCGCGGCGGACGCGGCGCGGCGGACGCGGCGAGGGTGCGGTGGCGAACCCGGTCGGCGATCCGCTGTTCGAGGCGCTACGCGGTGTGCGGCGCGACCTTGCGGCCGAGGCGGGGGTGCCGCCCTATGTCGTGTTTCACGACGCGGTGCTGCGCGCGATGGCGGCGGACCGCCCGGCCTCGCGGGCCGAGCTGGCGACGATTCCCGGGGTTGGCACGAAGAAGCTGGAGGCGTGGGGCGATGCGTTCCTGGCGGTGATCCGGCGGTTCTAGCGCGGAATGCCCTTGGCCTGAATCGTCATTGCGAGCGGAGCGAAGCAATGACGAGACGCAAAGCGGAAAGGAAAAAGAGACTCACACAAAGACACAAAGAGGCCGCGCGAACCACATGGCGGAGGTTTTTCGCCGCAGGCGATCGCATGGAAAGGTGCTTCGCGCAGATTCATCCACAACGTCCAAAGGCCACACGCCCTCTTTGTGTCTTTGTGTGAGACTTCTTCCTCTCGCCTTTGCCCTGGCGGCTTTCACGCTTGTCAGCAAAGCCGGCGGTTCTATACATCGCAGCCATGAGCGATTTTCGTCCCCTGACCGCCGACTACAGCGTCTCGCCCCAGATCAGCCTCGAGGATGTCGCGTCCGCGAAGGCGGCGGGCTTTGCGCTCGTCGTCAACAACCGCCCCGACGGCGAGGATCCCGCCGCGCCGCAGGGCGCCGACATCGCGCACGCCTGCGCCGCCGAGGGGCTCGCCTATGCCGCGATCCCCGTCGGCCATGCGGGCTTCAGCCACGCGCAGATCGACGCGCTCGATACGCTGCTCGGTGACGCGACGGGCCCGGTGCTGGCCTATTGCCGGTCGGGGACGCGGTCGACGCATCTGTGGGCGCTGGCCAGGGCGCGCGCGGGCGACGATCTCGACGCGATCTGCAATGCCGCCTCTGCGCGCGGCTACGACCTGTCGGCGCTGCGCCCGATGATGGACGCCTTGGCCGGAACGCGGTGACCGAGGCCGTCCTGATCCAGCTTGGCGCATCGCTCGTCGCGGTGCTGGTCATTGCTTGGCTGGTCAGGCGCATGGGTCTCGGCGCCGATCCGCGCATCGCCGACGACGCACATGCGATCCGCCTTGCCGACGAGGCCGAGACGGGATTCGGCGGGGTCGAGGTCGCGCGCGACCGGGCGGGCTTCGCCGCGATCGTGCGCAACGGCGAAGGCCGGATGCTGCTGATCCGAGCGCACGGCAATCACTTCGCGGCGCGGCCGGTCGATGCGGGCGTCGAGGGCCGGCTCGACAAGGATTTCCTGACGCTCACCATGCCCGAGCGGACCTTCGGCGCGGTCACGCTGCATCTCGGGAAAGACGCGGGCGTATGGGCCTCGCGGATGCGGGCGATTTCCGGTCGTTCGGCGAGACCGAACGAGGCGGTACCGGCCCGCTCCGCCACCCGGCCTCCCGTTTCAGGATACTCTGTGGGAGGCCGGGTGGGGGAGCGGGCCGGTGCCGCGGTGCCTTCGTCGGAAGGGGGCAGGACGCATGGATAAACTGCCCGATCCGGTCGTCTATGCCGTACCGGCCTTCATCCTGTTGCTCATCGTCGAGATGCTGGTTTCGCTGCGCGCCGACAAGAGCCGCTATGAAGCGCGCGATACGCTGACGTCGCTGATGCTCGGGACGGGCAGCCAGGTCGCGGGCGCGCTCGTCGGCGNGTCGTCTATGCCGTACCGGCCTTCATCCTGTTGCTCATCGTCGAGATGCTGGTTTCGCTGCGCGCCGACAAGAGCCGCTATGAAGCGCGCGATACGCTGACGTCGCTGATGCTCGGGACGGGCAGCCAGGTCGCGGGCGCGCTCGTCGGCGCGGCGGTCGTCGGCATGGCGGTCTGGGTCTATCAGTTCCGCCTCTTCGACATCGGGATCGCGTTTCGCCAATGGTGGTGGGCGTGGATCCTCTGCTTCCTGCTCGACGATCTGGCCTATTATGTCTTTCATCGCAGCGCCCACCGCGTGCGCTGGTTCTGGGCGAGCCACGTCATCCACCACAGCTCGCAGCATTATAATCTCTCGACCGCGCTGCGGCAGACATGGACCGGCTTCTTCAGCCTCGGCTTTCTTTTTCGCCTGCCGCTGTTCCTGATCGGTTTTCCGCCCGCGATGGTATTCTTCTGCGCCGGGATCAACCTGATCTACCAGTTCTGGATCCATACCGAGGCGATTCGGCGGATGCCGAAATGGTTCGAGGCGGTGATGAACACGCCGTCGCACCACCGTGTCCATCACGGTGTCAACCCGCGCTACCTCGACGCCAACTATGCCGGGGCGTTCATTATCTGGGACCGCATGTTCGGCAGCTTCGTCGCCGAGCGCGACGACGATCCGGTCCGCTACGGCATCGTCAAGCAGCTCGGCAGCTTCAACATATTGTGGGCCGCGGTCCACGAATGGGTCGGGATCGCAAAGGATGTGTGGGCCGCGCCGTGGCGACACAAGCTGTCCTATTTGTGGCGCGAGCCCGGCTGGAGCCACGACGGTAGCCGGCTGACGAGCGCGATGATCAAGGAACGCTGGGCAGCGGGACGGGCGATCGAGGAGCCGGTAGAATAGCCTTTCCGCTGGGGTGGAAACGATCTGCGCAGAGAAGGCAGAAATTTTTGTTCACGCGGAGACGCGGAGGCGCGGAGAAATATCACAGCCCCGTTTGTGCTGAGCTTGTCGAAGCACCGTTCTTTCTTCCCCCTTGAAGAAAAGAACGGCCCTTCGACAAGCTCAGGGCGAACGGTTTCTTCTTTTCTCCGCGCCTCTGCGTCTCCGCGTGAACCCCTTCTCATCACCCCGCCTTCAGGGGGCGATGTGTTTTCCTTGCCTCCCTCCCTAATGACATTCATGTAAGTCTCGAAAGGGAAGCGCATCATGGATCAGTTCGACATCATCGTCATCGGCGGCGGCAGCGCGGGAAGCGCGGCGGCGGGGCGGCTCGCCGAGGACGGCCGGCGGCGCGTCTGCCTGATCGAGGCGGGCGGGACGAACGACATCGTCCGCGTGAAAACTCCGGGATTGATGCCCTTCATCCCCAAGGCGTCGAACTGGCAATATGACACGGTCCCGCAAAAGGGGCTGAACGGTCGCGCCGGATACCAGCCGCGCGGTCGCGGGCTCGGCGGATCGAGCGCGATCAACGCGATGGTCTATATCCGCGGCCACCAGTTCGATTACGACCAGTGGGCCGCGCTCGGCGCGACGGGATGGAGCTACGCCGACGTGCTGCCCTGGTTCAAGCGCAGCGAGGGCAATGAGCGCGGTGCCGACGAGTGGCACGGCGCCGACGGGCCGCTGAATGTGATGGACCAGCGATGGCCCAATGCGACGAGCCGGCGCTTCCTTGAAAGCGCGGCGGCGCTGCAACTGCCGCGCACCCCCGATTTCAATGGCCCGAGCAACGAGGGCTTCGGCCTCTATCAGGTGACGCAAAAGGCCGGCGAGCGCTGGTCGGCGGCGCGCGCCTATGTCGAGCCGCTGCGCGGACGCGCCAATTTCGATATTCGCACCGGCGCGCTGGTCGAGAAGATCGTCGTCGAAAACGGGCGCGCGGTCGGGGTCGCGATCCGCCGCGGCGGCAAGCGCGAGACGCTGCGCGCTGTGGGGGGCGTGATCCTGTCGGCGGGCGCGTTCGGCAGCCCGCAGCTGCTGATGCTGTCGGGGATCGGCCCCGCGGCGCACCTTCGCGACAAGGGAATCGAGGTCGCACTCGACCGCGAGGGCGTCGGCGCGAACCTTCAGGACCATATCGACTATGTTTCGAGCCGGGAAACCCGCTCGACCGAGCCCTTCGGCGACAGTCTGGGTGGTACCTGGCGGATGGTGAAGGCGATTTTCGAACATCGCACGAAACGCACCGGGATCATGACGACCTGCTTCGCCGAGGCGGGGGGCTTCTGGAAATCGCGGCCCGACCTGCCCGCGCCCGACATCCAGTATCATTTCGTCCCCGCGATGCTCGAGGATCATGGGCGCACCAAGGTGAAGGGGCACGGATTTTCGTGCCACGCCTGCGTCCTGCGTCCCGAAAGCCGCGGCAGCGTGACGCTTGCCTCCGCCGATGCCGCCGCGGCGCCGCTGATCGACCCCGGCTTCCTGACCGACGACCGCGACATGGCGACCTTGCGCGCCGGCGTGCGGATGATGCACCGGATCGTCGCGGCACCGCCGCTGTCGGACTATGGCGGAACCGATCGCCACCCGGTCGACCTCGACGACGACGCCGCGCTCGACGCGCTGATCCGCAGCCGCGCCGATACGGTTTACCACCCCGTGGGCAGCTGCCGCATGGGCAGCGACGCCGACGCGGTGGTCGATCCGACGCTGAAGCTCAAGGGAATCGACGGCCTGTGGGTCGCCGACGCGAGCATCATGCCGCGACTCGTCAGCGGAAACACCAATGCGCCGAGTATCATGATCGGCGAACGCGCCGCCGATTTCGTCAAGACGGCATTCGCTTAGGGTCAGGACCTGGCTCGCGGTTCGGGTGCCGCGCGAGGCCCCCTGAAATAGCGATTCGCGATTCGGCGCGGCGGGACGGCTCAGATGCCCCCCTTGGCGGCAACGCCATGATTTTCCGCGGATTCACGCGGAGCCAGGTCAGGCAGGCAAAAAAAGAGGGCCGGGACTTGCGTCCCGGCCCAGCCTTTCAGGCTCTCCCCTCCTGAAACTGTTGACGCAATGAATGCCACATTAATGTCATGATGAAAAGGCCTAAATTGGCGGCAGCGCTGCTCAAAATTTGTGCAAGCGGTTTCATGCAGCATTCCGCACAAAAAAAGAGGCCGGGACATGCCGTCCCGGCCTTTGAGTGGTTCGCAGGAGGAACCTGGGTAGGACCCCGCCGCCCGTTTGAAAGAGGAGAGAGTGCGGCGGCGGGTATCCTGTCTCGTCAATAGTTGTAGGCGCGTTCGCCATGCTCGCCGAGGTCGAGGCCCTCGCGCTCGACCTCTTCGCTGACGCGCAGTCCGGTGACCGCCTTGGCGACGTAGATGGCGATCGCGGTGCCGACGGCTGCCCAGACGATCGTCGCGGCGACCGCGGTAATCTGCGTCACGAGCTGCGGGCCCAGCGCATAATCTTCGGCACCCGGTCCGCCGATGCCCGGAAGCATCGTAAAGGCCGTCCCGATGGCGCCAACCATGCCGCCGATCCCGTGGATGCCAAAGGCATCGAGCGAGTCGTCATAGCCGAGCTTGGTCTTGAGCACCGTTACCGCATAGAAGCAGATGATCGAGGCGACCGCGCCGAGCAGGATCGCACCGAACGGACCGGCATTGCCTGCCGCAGGCGTGACGGCGACGAGGCCGGCGATGATGCCCGAGCAGAAGCCGAGAGCCGAGCCCTTGTGGCCGTTGAGCCGCTCGGCGAGCATCCAGAACAGGCCTGCCGACGCGGTGGCGACGAAGGTGTTGATCATCGCAAGCGCCGCCGAGCCATTGGCTTCGAGCGCCGAGCCGGCGTTGAAACCGAACCAGCCCACCCACAGCAGGCCGGTGCCGATGCCCGTCATGGTCAACGAGTGCGGCGCCATGATTTCCTTTTGGTAGCCGATGCGCTTGCCGAGGATCAGGCAGGCGACGAGCGCCGAGACACCGGCATTGATATGCACGACGGTGCCGCCCGCGAAGTCGAGCGCGCCCATTTCAAAGAAGAGGCCGCCGACAGCCCACACCATGTGCGCGATCGGGAAATAGACGATCGTCAGCCAGATGATCCCGAACACCATCACGGCCGAGAATTTGATGCGCTCGACGACCGAACCGAGAACGAGGGCGAGCGTGATGGCTGCGAAGGTCATCTGGAACGAGATGAACACATATTCGGGCAGCTTGAAGCCGTCGCTGAACGTGTCGGCCAGGCTGTCGGCATTGACGCCGGCAAGAAAGAACTTGCCCCAGCTGATGAAGCTGTTGCCTTCGGGTCCGAAAGCAAGCCCGTAGCCCCACATCACCCAGACGAGCATAGCGAGGCAGGCGGCCGCGCCGATCTGGGTCATCGTCGAGAGCATGTTCTTGGTGCGGGTGAGACCGCCATAGAAGAGCGCGAGACCTGGCAGGATCATCATCAGGACGAGGATGGTCGCGGTCATCATCCAGGCGGTGTCGCCCTTGTCGACCACGGGCTCGGCCGCCGCCGCGGCGGCGTCTTGTGCCCAGGCGGGCATCGTGGCGAACAGTGCGAGGCCGGCGGCCCCGGCACTCGCCGCAAATTTCCTTGCGAACGTCATATTTTCCCCCTTCGTCATGTCAGAGAGCCGCTTCGCCGGTCTCGCCGGTGCGGATGCGCACCGCCTGACCGACGTCGAGGACGAAAATCTTGCCGTCGCCAATCGACCCGGTTCCGGCGCTTTGCTGCAGCGTTTCGACCACTCGCGGTGCGAGCGCGTCGTCGCAGACGAGT
Source organism: Sphingopyxis sp. CR5 (assembly GCF_059693785.1). NCBI lineage: Bacteria > Pseudomonadati > Pseudomonadota > Alphaproteobacteria > Sphingomonadales > Sphingopyxidaceae > Sphingopyxis > Sphingopyxis sp. CR5. Next base: position 359,053 of record NZ_JCATIE010000003.1, read on the forward strand.
TCGATCTTCACCTTCGGCACCATGTTGGTCGCATATTCGGCGCCGCGGTAGATTTCGGTCTGCCCCTTTTGCCGGCCGAACCCCTTGACTTCGGTCACGGTCATGCCGGCGATGCCCAGCCCGGTCAGTGCTTCGCGCACCTCGTCGAGCTTGAACGGTTTGATGATAGCCAGGATCAGCTTCATGATGCCCCCTTTTGCTAATGGCACCATGCTGCGCTGCAACAGCCGTGCCAAATGCGACAGCCGCCTGTGATTATTAATATTTTGTGACGCAGAACGAGTCTGTAAGCGAAGAATAGTTCGCTTAGTGGGCAGGGCGCGGCATCAAATGCCTATTTGTTAGGCAGATCGACCTTGGCGAAGCGCGCCCAGATCGGCAGATGGTCGGAGGCGCGGGCGGCGAGCGGGCTTTGGTGCACCCCGGCTTCGAGCGGTTCGAAATGGTGCGAGGCGAAGATGCGGTCGAGCCGCGCCACCGGGCGACGGCTGTGGAAGCTGTGGCCGGTGTCGACCAGCCGGTGCCTGGCGCCGAAATCGGTCAGGCAGCCGCCGCGGCTGCGCCATTCGTTGCAATCGCCCATCAGGATCGTCGGCAGATCCTCTCCCTCGTCGAGATGAGTCAGGATCGCCCGGGCCTGCTGCCGGCGACGCAGCCCCGAAATATCGAGGTGCATGCCGACAACGCGCAATCGCGTGTCGCCGACGCGCACGGTCGCGGCGACGGCCCCCCGCGGTTCGAGCGTCGGCAGGTGCAGCGAATGGCTTTCCTCGATCTCGGTCCCGCGGCGCACGAGCAGCGCATTGCCGTGCCAGCCGAGGCTGAGCGGCCGGCCGTCGAGCGCGACCGGGACATAGTCGCTGTGCTCCTCCAGCATATGCGGCGGAATCGCGCTCGCGCGCGTCCCGAAGCGCCGGTCGGCCTCCTGCAGCGCGACGATGTCGGCATCGAGTTCGCCGAGCACCGACAGCACGCGCCCCGGATCGCGGCGCCGGTCGAGCCCGACGCCCTTGCGCATATTGTAACTGGCAACCTTGATCATCGGCGGCGAACGGCTTTCTGTCTTGTCCCGCATTCAGGACGAACCAGACCCAGATGGGGTTGCAGTCAGGGCGCGTCAAATTCTTCCATAAGGGCGCGCGCTTCGGCCAGGTCCTCGTCGAGGACCATCACACGCACCGGAATCATCAGCCCGACGCTTTCGGCGATATTCATCCCCGCGTCGAAGCACACCGCATGGACGCCGGCGCTTTCGAGGCGGCCGCGCAGCAGTTCGGCCTCGACCCCGTTGGGCAGCCGCACCAGCTCGACGAGCGGCATCAGGCGTCGCCCGCGATATAGCGGTCGGTGGGACGCGTCGGCAGGCCGTCGATGCTGCGATCGCGTCCCTTGAATTTCGCGGTCCATTCGGCGGGGTCGGCCTGGCGATGATATTTCTGCAGCGTGTCGCGTTCGCCCGCCAGGTCCATGCGCGGGACGCCCCAGCCGCAACTCGTCTGGACGCTGTCGACCGTGATCGCGAAGATCTGGCGGGTGCCGGGAAGAAGGGTGAAATGCGCCGCGAGCGTTTCCCACTCCGCATCCCGAGGCAGGACCGCGCGCCCGCGGCCATAGAGGCGCAGGATCAGCGCGCTGCGGTCGAAAGCGCAGAACATGATCGTGATCCGCCCGTCCGCCGCGAGATGCGCGTGGGTTTCGTTGCCCGACCCGCCGAGGTCGAGATAGGCGACCTGGGTCCCGGACAGCACGCGAAAGCTGTCCGCATAGCCCTTTGGCGACAGGTTGATGCGTCCGTCCGCCGCTGCGGTGGCGGTGAAGAAGACCGGCTGCTTTTCGATGAAGGCGATATGCTTGTCGGTCAGTGTGTCGAAAAATTCGGCCATGGTCGATGCTCCGGCAGGACGGGAACGCGGGGGTTCCGATCGCGCCCTATCACCAATTGCTGCCCTCTTCTATCGCATCGGCTTCGTCGGCTCGCGACGCACGTCCGAGCGCCGCGTTGCGATGCGGGAAGCGGCCGAAGCGGGCGACGATGTCGAAATGCTTGCGCGCATAATCTTGGAAGATCGGATCGGCGAGCTGTCCGAACAGGCGCAGCGATTCGCGCTGGTCGTCCATCGCTTCGCTGTGCTGGAACGGCAGATAGGCGAACTGGCGGCGTTCGTCGGGCCAGGCCGTGTCCCATTCGCGTTCGACGATACCGCGCGCGATCGCGCGCGCGAGCGGATCGGTGGCGAAGGCGTCGGCGTGGCCGCGATGGATGTTGCGCGGCACCTGATCGAACAGGATCGTCGCGGCAAGCGCCGTGTCGGGATCGGACAGGAAGGTTTCGGGCGGCCGGTCGCGCAGCGCCTCGTGCCAGTCGCCGGCAAGATCCCGGACCGCCGCGTCGAATTCGGCGCCGCCGCCGTACCAATCGTCCATGCCGTGGCGATCGAACCAGAAGGCGAGCAGTTGCTGCGCCCAGTCGGCGGGCGGCGGTGCGATGGACTGTTCGGGTCTCGAATCGAAATGGTCGGACATCGGGCGGGGGCTCCTTTACGAAGAGCCTAGCCCGCCCGGTGCCGCCCATCCAGCGCGCCTATTTTTTTTTGACGCGATAGGGCGTGAAATCGCCGAGCGCGACGAAGCCCGAATACATGTGAGTGTTACGGTCGTGCAGCTCGATCGTGTCGATCGAACATAGGCGGTTGCCACTGAGCTTGGTGACGAGCACATCGTCGTCGTCGAGCGCGTCGGCGCCACTCTTTGGCCGGTTGACCCACAAGGTGCTGCCGATGCGATAGACGATCGCGGTCTTGTCGATCGTCTGCGAACTCGTCGCCGAAGACAGGGTGATGCAGCTCTGCGGTTCACCCGCGACGCGACCTTCGAGCAGTTTCGCGAGCTTTGCTTCGCCGGTCGGCCGGTCCTTGGCCGATGCTGCAGCGGGGACGGTGGCGGTCATCGCGGCGGAAACTAGAATTGCCATCAACGGGCGCATGGTTCGACTCCTGTCACTATAGGTCTCACCCCGATGCCGACCCTAGCAGCATCGGGGTGAATGGTCGCTGACCGAAATCGGGCGCGCGCCTGCCGGTTCAGCAGGCTTCGGGCGGCAGGGGAATGCCGAGCGGGCCCTTGCACTTCTTTTTCCTGGGCTTTTCGGTCGGCGCGTCGCCGTTGCCGCCCATCGCGCCCATGCCGCCGAAATCGGCGCCGATCATCAGCGCGGTGTGCGACCGGAAGCGTATCTTTGCGGTCCAGTCGATATCCCAGGTGGCGTTGCCCGCGGGCTTGGGCGGATAGGCGAAATTGGCTTCCGGGCCAAAGGCGTTGAGGTTGCCGAACATCATCTCGCCCGAGGCCGCCTTGACCTCGGCGGGAATCTGGCAGCTTGTCTGCGTCGGCGGCATCACGATCTTCTGGCCGACCAGCTTCGCGACCGTCGCGGGGGGGAGCCAGTCCCACAGGCCGCCGCCGAATTCGCGTGCATTGCTGCTCGTCCACCAGACGATGTCGCCGCCCGCGCTGCCGCGGTCCATGCCGCCAAACGCCCAGGCGACATAGCCGGTCGCGGGGGCGAGCTGGTTCCAGCGCAGCAGCACCGACCCGTCGCCCTGCATCGTCGTCGACGCGTCGAGAGCGGGCATATAATCCTGGGTGAGGGTGAAGCCGATGTCGGATCCGACATTGCTGGTGATGCGGTGCGCGCCGAGCAGCGAGGCGTCGGCGGGCGGTGTCTTGGCCGACTTGCCGTTCGGCCACGCCGCATAGCTCTTGCTGTTCGACGCCATGACCTCGCGCACGCGCGGGATCGTCGTGGTGAAGAGGTTCGGCGGCATCTGTCCGGCCGCGAGTTTCGAAAAGTCGATGACGACCGGCTGGCCCGGCCCCGCCTTGGCGCCGCAGCCCCAGAAGAGGAGCATCCGCCCCTTCGGCCGCTCGAAATTCTGCGGCATCTGGTCGCTCTCGTCGCGCGGTTCATATTTGCCGGGCTCCGGGCCGAGCAGCGGCACCGACTTGCCGAGCCGGGCCTGCGGTTCGAACCAATGGTCGCCGCGCACCGGCGGGCTCGATGGCCCCTGGTTGGACCCGAGGCGCAGATCGAGCGTGTGGACGGTCTTGTTACCGCCGCCGAACATCATGCCCATCGCGCTGCCGAGTCCGGGCTTGCCGCCGCCCGCGGTCATCGCCGCAAAGCCCGAGGCGGTCGCGGCATCCATTTCGTAACGCTCCTTCGGGCCCGTCGTCTTCTGCGCCGAACCGGGAACGGCGGCGAGCGTGGCGGCAAGGGCGGCGAGGGATATCAAACGCAGAGTCGAACGCATGCAATCCTCCCTGTTGCCGGAATGGCCCGGCGGATGTGCGGCCCGAGTCTGTTCTTGTCGTTACGCGTTTATACGATGGCGCGAACGAGGCGCCAAGCCAGTGACGGCGGTCACAGCAATCGCAGGCCCGGCGGGGGCCGTGCCGCGCTTCGAGCCGGGTTACGCCGTCCCGCCCACCGTCAGCCCGCTGACCAGCAACGTCGGCTGACCGACGCCGGCAGGGACGCTCTGGCCGCCCTTGCCGCATACGCCGATGCCTTCGTCGAGCGCCATGTCGTTGCCGATGCCCATGACCTTGGTGAGCACGCTCGGCCCGTCGCCGATGAGCGTCGCGCCCTTGATGGGGTCGCCCAGCTTGCCATTCTCGATCCGGTAGGCCTCGGTGCAGGAAAAGACGAACTTGCCCGACACGATGTCGACCTGTCCGCCGCCGAAGCTTTTGGCGAAGATGCCGGTCTTCACGCGACCGAGCAGTTCGGCGGGATCGTCGTTGCCGCCGCGCATGAAGGTGTTGGTCATCCGCGGCATCGGGGCGTGGGCAAAGCTTTCGCGCCGCCCGTTGCCGGTCGGCTCGACCCCCATCAGCCGCGCGTTGAGGCGATCCTGCATATAGGCCTTCAATATGCCGTCCTCGATCAGGATATTTTCCTGCGTCGGGGTGCCTTCATCGTCGATGCTGAGCGAGCCGCGGCGCTGTTCGATGCTGCCATCGTCGATCACGGTGACGCCGGGCGCGGCGACGCGCTCGCCGATGCGGCCCGAAAAGGCGCTCGTACCCTTGCGGTTGAAATCGCCCTCCAGCCCGTGGCCGACCGCCTCGTGTAGCAGCACGCCGGGCCAGCCGGGGCCGAGCAGCACGGTCATCTCGCCCGCCGGCGCATCGACCGCCCGCAGATTGACGAGGGCCTGTGCCAGCGCCTCGTCGATCGCGCGGTTCCACTGGTCCTCTTCGAAGAGATGATCGTACATATAGCGGCCGCCGAGGCCGAAATAGCCCGATTCGCGGCGCCCGTTCTCCTCGACCACGATCGAGACGTTCAGGCGGACAAGCGGACGGATGTCGGTCGCGAGGAAGCCGTCGGCACGGACGATCTCGACCACCGACCAGCTTCCCGCGAGTGCCACCGATACCTGCGCGACGCGGGGATCGCGCGCGCGCGCGGCGGCATCGATCTTTTGACAGAGATCGACCTTCTTCGCGAAGGGCACGAGGTCGAGCGGGTTCGCCTCGTCATAAAGGTGGCGGTTGGTGCGGGCGGGGGCGGCGGCGGGCGGCGCCTTCGCCGGGTCGAGCAACGCAAGCGTCTCGGCGGCGCGGCGGATCGCCGGGGCGCTGATGTCGCTTGCATGGGCAAAGCCCGTCATCTCGCCGGTCACGGCGCGCAGCCCGAAGCCCGCGTCGGTCGAATAATCGGCCGTCTTGAGCCGCCCGTCGTCGAAGCCGAAGCTCTCGGTCGCGCGATATTGCAGATAGAGTTCGCCGTCGTCGGCCTTGGCGAGCGCCTCTCTGGCCAGGCGCTGCGCGAGGTCGGGGTCGAGCGCATCGGCGCGGTAGAGGAAGCTGCGGGGATCGGTGGGACTGTTCATCGGGTTGATATAGGCGCGCGCAGTGGCGTGCGCAAACGGCCTTCATCATGCAGGGCGCGATTGCCGGCGGGCAATCGAACGGCGGCATCGGGGTGAGGAGCGGGCGGTCAAAGTCCTCCCCACTTGTGGGGAGGTGGCAGCGCGGAGCGCTGACGGAGGGGGGGTAGCGTCCTTCCGCGGCGCTTCAGGCCGGCAGCCCCCTCCACCACCGCCTTCGGCGGCGGTCCCCCTCCCCGCAAGCGGGGAGGATTTCGATGTCCGACTTCGCCCGTCCCCAGACCTAAAGATAATTGACCGTCAGCGTGAAGGTCCCGCTGTAGTCGCCGGGTGTCTGGTTCGCGGGAACGGTCAGCGTGCCGCCGACATAATAGGTTTGCACCCCGCTGGGGAACAAAGTCGCGCTGGGGCCGAGCAGGGTTATGCCGCCGCCGCTCGTCGAGACCGCGCGCGACAGCGTCGCGGACATCGATCCGCCGCCGGCGCGCGTCAGCGTCACCGCATTGCTGCCGCTGACGAACAGCAACAGGAAGCCGCCGGTGCCCTGGAATACCGCGCGCTGCTGGCCGGCGCCGACGGGAATCACCCCGCCGCTCGTCGAGCGGGCGCCGGTCACCGGGTCGATCGTCGCGGTGCCGCCGGCCGGTCCGCTGACCAGCGTGCCGAAGTCCAGGTCGTTCGTTTTGATAAGCGTGTTCGGCCGTACGACCGCGGCGGTCGCGGTGCCCGGATAGTCGGCCGCCTGCGCCGGTGCGGCGAGCGCGCCGCCGGCGACGGCTGCGATGACGATAAGGCGGCGCATGGCTGCGCCGCGGCTGCTGGTCCCTCGAATCCCCACGATTCTGCTCCTGTCTGGCACAGGCTATGCCAGATGCGGGTGAGCCGATGATGCACAGCTATGGTAAAGCGCGGCTTTACCTTTGGACGGCCCGGGGGCGATCCGCCCTAGTCCTTGTCGGCGACTCCGCCGATCAGGATGAAGCGCCGGTCGCAATAGCCGCAATCGACGAAGCCGTCCTCCGGGTCGATTTCGAGCCACACGCGCGGATGGCCGAGCGCGGCGTTGGCAAGGCCGTCGCCGGTGCCGTCGCAGGCGATACGGGTCTTCGAGACGCGGAGCGTTTCGGGCGCAGGGGCGGGAGCAGCGTGGGTCATCGACAGCGCCCATAGCAAGCGGCTCGGCGCTCGGCAATCGGCTCCGAACAGGCGATTGCGGGCGGGTCCGACGGCACCGGCAAGCGCTCCCCCCCGAAAGCGCAAGTGGTCATCCGGTGCCGTCACCCCCCCCACGGTAAAGCGTCAGAGATAGTTGAGCGTGATGCTGAACGTCCCGCTATAGTCGCCAGGCGCCTGGTCGGCGTTGACATAGAGCGTCGCGCCGACCGGGAAATTATAATTGCCGAGCGGGGTCACGATGCGAAAACGCGTCGGGGTCGTCGACAGGGGCGCGGTCGGGGTACTGCCGATCTCGAAATCGCGTACCCGCATCCGCTGCCCCGGCCCGGTGATCCATATGCTGTTCGCCGACAGCGAAATCAGCACCTGGCGGTTGTAGCTGCCGAGCCCGGCGAAGCGCGCAGGCTCGCCGCCGCCGCCGGCCAGGGTCGCGCCGCCGGTCGCGCTGCGCGATCCGTCGGGCGCGATCCGCACCGTGCCGGCGCTGTTCGACGCGATGATGTCCCCGAAGTCGAGGTCGTTCACCTTGAAGAAGGATAGCGGTCGCAAGACGATCGCCTCGGCCTCGCTTTCCGACGAGGCCTGGGCATGGGCTGGCGCGATGGCGGCGGGGGCCGCGAACAGCGCACAGGCGGCGATGCCGCGCAGCAAGGGCTGCGGGTATAGGGTGTGTCTGGTCCTCACACCCGCCCTGCTAGCCACGACACGCAAATATATGTTTAACGCCGGCACAACCGTAAAGCGCGCGAGCCCCTTTCGCACCCTTGCCGCCGCGGCTATGAGGACCGCCATGACCGAAGCCGCCATCCGTATCGACGCCGTCTCCAAAATCTATGCGGGCGGCAAGCAAGCACTCGACAGCGTCAGTTTCGACGTGCCGCGCGGGCAGATTTTCGGGCTGCTCGGGCCCAATGGTGCGGGCAAGTCGACGCTGATCAATATCCTGGCCGGGCTGGTCAACAAGACCGGGGGGCAGGCGAGCATCTGGGGCTTCGACATCGACGCCGATCCGCGCAACGCCAAATATTCGATCGGCATCGTGCCGCAGGAAATCGTTTTCGATCCCTTTTTCACGCCGTTCGAGACGCTCGAGAACCAGGCGGGACTCTATGGCGTGCCCGGGGACAGGCGCATCTCCGACGAGCTGTTGGCCGCGGTGCATCTGTCCGACAAGCGCGACGCCTATGCGCGGACGCTGTCGGGCGGCATGAAGCGCCGCCTGCTCGTCGCCAAGGCGATGGTGCATTCGCCGCCGATCATCGTGCTCGACGAGCCGACCGCGGGCGTCGACATCGAATTGCGCCAGCAGCTTTGGGAATATGTCCAGGGCCTCAACGACCGGGGGGTCACGGTGGTGCTGACCACCCATTACCTCGAAGAGGCCGAGGAATTGTGCGATCGTATCGCGATCATCAACCACGGCAAGCTGATCGCGAACAAGCCGACGCGCGAACTCGTCGACATGGCGCGCGAGAAGATCGTCGTCGTGACGCTCGACGCCGACGTTACCGTGCTGCCGACGCACCCCGCCTTCGACAAGGTCGAGCGCGAGGGCGAGCGCGGCCTTGCGATCAGCTATAACAAGGATCGGGCGAATGCGGGCGACGTGCTCGCCGCGGTCAACGCGATGGGACACGGCATCGTCGACGTTTCGACACGCGAGGCGGATCTTGAGGACGTGTTCCTGAACCTGACGCGCAGCACGGCCTGACCGCGCCCGGCTATCGCCGGTAGCGCGCGAAGAAGTTCCACATGGCGTCGTTGTCGGCGACCCATTCGTGGCCGCGTCCGGCGACGATGCGGCCCGCGACCCGCGCGTCGCCGCGGCAGCCGGAATATATCTGCTCCCTGGTGACATCCGACGCGGTAAAGGTCTGCGGCCCGGCGCGGCAGCCGTCGAGTTCGGCCCACCGCGCGAGCGCGGCCGCCATCGAATATTGCCAATAGCCCGCCCCGCCGCCCGCGACCGGGTTGGTCGTGTCGGCACTGCCGGCAAAGGCATAGACCGGCATCGATTTCGCCGGCCGGCAGGTCGCGGGGTCGGGGCGCTGCGGATCGCCCGCCGACGGATTTCCGGCGCGCAGCCCGACGACGGGCGCGATCGCGGCAAAGCGGTCAGACGCGACGCAGCCGAGCCACGACGTCATGCGCCCGCCGCCCGACAGGCCGGTGGCATAGACGCGCTTCGCATCGATGCAACGCTGCGCCGCGAGCCAGTCGATCGCGGCAGTCAGATAGGCGACGTCGTCGGGGTCGGCGGCGGTCGGCACCGCGCCGGTCACCGTCGGCACACCGGGGATGTTCCACACGAAGCCCTTGCCGGCCGGGATGCCCGCATCGGGCGCCGCGAGGAGGAAGCCGTGATGGTCGGATGTCGCGGCCAGCCCCGAATGATCGAGCATCGCCTGCCCGTTGCTGGTGCTGCCGTGGAGCAGGAAGACGAGCGGCAACTCGCGGATCGTTTCGACCCCGGCGGGAATGTGGATCAGCATCGACCGCCCGGTATCGCCGACCGCGATACGCTGCGTGGTGCCCGGCGCGCCAAGATCGCATCGCGGCGCGGCCATCGCGGGCGCGCCAAAGCCGAGGGCCGCGAGCATGGTCAGCAGGGTCAGGCGGGCGAGCAAGTGTGAAAGGAGCATTGAACCTCCCGGAAGACAGCGCAAATGCGCGGATTTTTCTTGACGGTGTGTCCCCGCGAAGGCGGGGACCCATCACCGATCGTTCAACATGTTGCCGATGGGAGATGGGCGCCCGCCTTCGCGTGTGCACACAGCATGGGCTCTCAAGACGGCTTTGGCATAGGCGAGAGAATGCCTCCGCGGCAAGGGCGCATCGAATTGAACCGCCGCCGCTTTCGCGTATAGGTGCGCGCATCGAAGGCCGAGAGGAAGCTGCCTTGCCTACCCCGACTCCCCCGCACGACGTCATCGTCATCGGCTCCGGCGCCGCCGGACTGACCGCCGCGATCAGCCTGGCCGACCATTGCCGCGTCCTCGTGCTCGCCAAGGGCGACTTGACCGGCGGGTCGACCGCGTGGGCGCAGGGCGGCATCGCCGCGGTGCTGGATGCGGGCGACACGTTCGAGAATCACATTGACGACACGATGGTCGCGGGTGCGGGACTGAACCGGCGCGAGACGGTCGAGTTCGTGATCGAGAATGCGCCGCACGCGATCCAGCGGCTCGTCGAGATGGGGGTGCCCTTCAACATGGAAGAAGGCGCGCTGCACCTGACGCGCGAGGGCGGCCATTCGCACCGCCGCATCGTCCATGTCGACGACGCGACCGGCTGGGCGGTGCAGGCGGCGCTGCTCAAGACCGCCGAAGCGCATCCGAACATCACCCTGCTGCCGGGGCAGGCGTGCATCGACCTGATTACCGGGCGGCACGAGGCACGCTATTCGGGATCCGGGCGGGTATGGGGCGTCTATGCGCTCGACGAGGCGAGCGGCGAGGTGCACGCGCACATCGGCCGCGCGACGATCCTCGCCAGCGGCGGCGCGGGGCGCGTCTATCAATTCTCGACCGCGCCGCGCGGTGCGACGGGCGACGGAATCGCGATGGCGTGGCGTGCCGGCGCGCGGGTCAGCAACATGGAAATGATGCAGTTCCACCCGACCTGCCTCTATAATCTGGAGGTCAAGAATTTCCTGATCACCGAGGCGGTGCGCGGGGAGGGCGGCCTGCTGAAGCATCCGGTGACGGGGTATCGCTATATGCCCGATTACGACGCGCGCGCCGAGCTTGCGCCGCGCGACATCGTCGCGCGCGCGAACGACGACCAGATCAAGCGTTACGGCCTCGACTATGTCCACCTCGACATCAGCCACAAGGACCCCGATTTCGTCGCCGGGCATTTCCCGAACATCTATGACAAGCTGCTCGGTCTCGGCATCGACATGACGAAACAGCCGATCCCGGTGGTGCCCGCACAGCATTACACCTGCGGCGGGGTGCTGATCGACCTTGACGGACGCACCGACCTGCCGGGCCTCTATGCCGCGGGCGAAGTGACCGAAAGCGGACTTCACGGCGCGAACCGCCTCGCGTCCAACAGCCTGCTCGAATGCTTCGTTTTCGGGGAGGCGGCAGCCAAGGATATCGTCGCGCGCTGGGACCGGCTCGAACCGCCGCCCGCGATCCGCGCGTGGGACGAAAGCCGCGTCACCGATTCGGACGAGGAAGTCGTCATCAAGCAGAACTGGACCGAGATCCGCCGCTTCATGTGGAACTATGTCGGCATCGTCCGCACGACGAAGCGGCTCGAGCGCGCGCAGCACCGCATCAACATGATGAGCCACGAGGTCGAGGATTATTACGGTCATTTCCGCGTGACCACCGACCTGATCGAACTGCGCAACCTGCTCCAATGCGCCGACCTGATCGTTCGCAGCGCGCTTCACCGCAAGGAAAGCCGCGGGCTGCATTATACGCTCGACTATCCCGACGCGCTGCCCGACGCGGTCGATACGGTGCTGGTGCCGTAACGATCTCACACAAAGACACAAAGAGGGCAGTCTATGCGATCGGACGTCGAGGAAATTGCCCGTATTGTGGTCGATTGCGGATATCGCCTGCATCGAAATTTGGGACCCGGGCTGCTGGAATCGGCCTATGAAGCAATCCTGTCAGACCAACTCGTGCGGCGCGGCCTGTCTGTCGAGCGGCAGAAGCCGATTCCCATTCGATACGATGGGCTCGAACTCGCCGAAGGCTTTCGGGCCGATCTGATGCTCGACGGCAAGCTCCTGGTCGAATTGAAATCGGTGGAGCGACTGTCGCCGCTCCACAGCAAGCAGGTCCTTACCTACTTACGCTTGCTCGACCTGCCGCTCGGCCTGCTGATCAATTTCGGCGGCGCCACTTTCAAGGCAGGTGTCCGCCGCATCGCAAATGGAGACCTTGCACGATAGCGCTGCCCTCTTCGTGACTTCGTGTGAGATCATGGCGGCATAAATTTCGCGCGAAACAACAGGCGGGAGCAGCGGAAAATGGCTTCGGGCGATGCGGCGCGCCGCGGAGGTGTTCCCGCGACGCGCCGGCTCATCGTGCCGCGTCCCGTGATCGCCGTCTGGATGGCGAGCGGCGACCGGCCCCACCCGATGGGATGCGCGGCAACGCATTCCCTTTGGGCGCCTTGGCACCGCAATGCTTTGATCGAAGTCAAAAAAGAAGAAATCAGCCGCCGAAGCCATCGACGAGAAAGCGCTCGGCAAGCGCTGCATGCAAGGCCGCGCCGCGCGCCATGACCGTTTCGTCGAGAACCATGTGATTCGAATGCAGGCCGCAGCACTGGCGCCAGTCGCTGCCGGCCTCGCTCGCGCCTAGCCAGAACATCGCCCCCGGTATCTTTTCGAGCACATAGGCGAAATCCTCCGCACCCATCACCGGATTGTCCATCGTCAGCCAGGCCGCTTCGCCAAAGATATCTTCGACGACGCCGCGACCAAAGGCGACCGCGCGCGAATCGCAGACGGTGACGGGGAATCCTTCTTCGATCGCCACTTCGGCGGTGCAGCCGTGCGCTTCGGCGATCGCCGGGGCGAGGCGCTTCAGCTCGCGCGCGACATGCGCCCGGCGCTCGGGCGAAAGCGTGCGGATCGTGCCCGTCATCTCGGCGGTTTCGGGGATGATGTTGTTCGTCGTGCCCGCCGCGATCTTCGCGATCGTAACCACGGCGGGGTCGAAGACCGATATCTTGCGCGTCACCATCGTCTGGATCGCCGAGACGATCTCGCATGCGACGGGGATCGGGTCGATCGCGTCCTGCGGCATCGAGGCGTGGCCGCCCGCACCCTTCACCGAAATGGTCAGCACGTCCGACGACGCCAGCAGCGGGCCAGCGCGCCCGGCAAAAATGCCGTGCGGCGCGTTGGGCATGATGTGGAGCGCGAAGGCGGCGTCGGGCAGCGGGTCGATCAGCCCGTCGTCGAGCATGAAGCGCGCACCATGATGCCCCTCCTCGCCCGGCTGAAACATGAACATCACGGTGCCGGGCAGGCGGTCGCGGGCCGCACAGAGCAGCTTTGCGGCGCCGACCAGCATCGCGACATGGGTGTCATGCCCGCACGCGTGCATCGCGCCCACGGTTTCGGAGGAAAAGTCGAGTCCCGTCTCCTCGACGAGCGGCAGCGCGTCCATGTCGCCGCGCAGCAGCACCGTTCGCCCGTTCGCGGGCCCACGCAGGATCGCGATCAGCCCGGTGGTCGATGGCCCCTCGCGAAACTCGAGCGGCAGCCCGTCAAGCGCCGCCTTGATCTTCGCCAGCGTCCTGGGATTCTGGAGCCCGAGTTCGGGTTCGCGATGGATCGCGCGGCGCAGGTCGACGAGGTCGCCAAGAAGGGTTTCGGCCTCGGTGGGCCAGCTGTGCGTCATTTCGGTCATGGGAGGAGTGTGCCGCGAACTCTTCGCCGTGTCGAGGCACCTCCGAAAGCCCCGGGCGTCGCCCCATCGTCTTCGGTGTACGCACATCCCACATCAATCCAAATCGTTCGCATAAGCGAATGAAGGTGTAGCCCCAGTCGCTTTGGCCGGGGAGAAGACCTATCTGCGCCGAACCGGGATAGGCGTGATGATTATTATGCCACGCTTCTCCCATTGTCGGGATCGCCGCCCATGGGACGTTGAAGGCTTGCACGCCGTGCGCGGCGACGGTCCAATGCTGTGGCCCGCGATTATGCGCAAGATGTCCGACGAGCCAGTGGCCGTGGTTTGCGATCGCGACCCGCGCCGCGACGCCCCATATGATCCAGCCCCAGCCGCCGATCGCGAAGAAGAGCAAGGCGACGGGCAATTGCTGCCATCGCCACGTTGCCTCGAGCCGGCGGTAGAATGGGTCTTTATCGAGCGCGGAAAAGTCGAAGCGCGGCGGTCGGTCCAGGTCGAGCCGGCAATAGATTTGCCACCACGCGTCGCGGATCATTCCCGTGCCGTGGCGCAGAAAGGGGTGGCACTTCGCTTGTCGCTGCGCCCAGTCGCGGGTGTCGTGCGCACGGATGATGCCGTAGGGGCCGGCCATACCGACGAAGGCGCCAAACCAGACGAGCGTTCGCGCGAGCCAGCGCGGCGCGGCAAAACTGCCGTGGATCATCATACGGTGATAGCCGACCGAATGGCCAAGCAGCAGTGCTGCGCCGGTGGTAACGAGAAACAACGCGACCGCTTCCGTTGTGAAGAAGAATGGGCCGGCGGCCAGCGCGGTTACGGCCATGCCGCCGTTCCACAGGACGCTCGGAATATCGAGGCGAACCCGCCCGGCGACCGGATCGGGGCCTGTTTCATCGACCAGGAAATTGACGGCATGGGGGTCCTTTTCGCCACGCACCTCCGGCTCCTTCAAATTAGTAAGAAATTACTTAAATTACGAAATGCTTGTCAAGAAGGGAGTCGATGCCCATTTATGAAGCTTATGGAACGGGTTTTTCAGGCTTTGGCGTCAACGCCGCGGCGCAAGATTCTTGCCTATCTTGCGCATGCTGAACTGAGCGCGGGCGATATCTCCGCGCGATTTGCAATGAGCAAGCCCGCTGTGTCGCAGCATCTCTCGGTGCTCGAAAATGCAGGTTTGATCATCAGCGATAAACGCGGCCAGTTCGTCTTTTACCGGCTTGTCCCTGATACGCTCACCAACGTGCTTAACGGCTATGTGCAGGAAGTGTGCCCCGTGTCACGCCCGCTCAAGGCCGAATCGCGCGTGATCGCCGATGGACAGAAGGGCGAGGTCTAGGCTTTGCCTCCGAACAGCTGCCGGCCCGCCAGGTCGAGCATGATTTCCTCGCTGCCGCCGCCGATCGCGTTGACGCGGACCTCGCGGTAGATGCGTTCGACCTTGCTGCCGGTGATATAGCTCGCGCCGCCCAATATCTGCGCCGCTTCGCGCGCGACCGCCTCCAGCATCCGTGTCGCCTGCACCTTCAGCATCGCGAAGTCGGCGGGTCGGTCCTTGCCGGTCTTGACCTGCCACGCGCACAGATCGACCCATGCCTGCGTCGCCTCGATCTGGCGTTCCATGTCGGCGAGCTTGATGCGGATCGACTGGTGACCGACGAGCGGTTTGCCAAAGGTTTCGCGCTGCTGCGCCCATTCCGCGGCTTCGGCAAGCGCGACGCGGGCGTAGGCGCAGCAGCCCATCGCCATGCCGAGCCGCTCGGAATTGAAATTGCGCATGATGCCGATGAAACCGCCATTCTCCGGCCCGATCAGGTTTTCGGCCGGAACGCGCACGTCGCTGAAGTGGATCGTCGCGGTATCGCTGCACCGCCAGCCCATCTTGTCGAGTCGGCTGCGCTCGACGCCGGGCGCATCCATGTCGATGAGCAGCAGCGAGATGCCGGCGGCGCCCGGGCCGCCGGTTCGCACCGCGCAGGTCAGCCAGTCGGCGCGCATGCCCGATGTGATGAACATCTTGCCGCCGTTGACGATATAATGGTCGCCCTCTCTGGCGGCGGTGGTCTTCAGGTTCGCGACGTCGCTGCCGCCGCCTGCCTCGGTGATGCCGAGCGCAATGATCTTCTCGCCCGCGAGGACCGGGGGCGCGATGCGTTGTTTGAGCGCGTCCGAGCCGAGCGCGAGGACCGGAGGCAGGCCGATGCCGTGGGTCATCAGGCTCGCGCCGAGCCCGCCCGCACCAACCGCGGCCAGTTCCTCGGTCAGGACGAGACTGTGGAAATTGTCGAAGCCCTCGCTGTGCCCGCCATATCGTTCGGGATAGCGAAGGCCGAGGATGCCGGCCTCGGCCGCCTTTTTGTGGAGTTCGCGCGGCAGCTCGCCCTCGGCCTCCCACCGGTCGATGTGCGGCGCGATTTCGCGCGCGACGAAGCGGCGGACGCTCTGCGCGAGCGCGTCGTGGGTTTCGTCATAATAGGGCGAGCGGGTGCGCCAGTCGTCGAATGCGGTCATGGCCGCGATGCTGCGCGCGATTGACGTTAACGTCAAGTTGGGCTTGCGCGCCGCGATCGAGCGGGTAGGGTTGCATGCCATGAAAAGATCGCACCTGCTCGCCGGCTTTGCCGCTCTCGCCCTCGTCGCCAGCCCCGCCGCCGCGCAGCAATCGCCCGAAGCGGTCGCCGAGGCGGCGCTGAAGGCCGCGCCGGTGTTCGACGGGCACAACGACGTGCCGTGGGCGCTGCGCGGGCGGGTCCACAACGTCATCAACGATTTCGATTTCGTGGACACGACCGACACCGCGACCCCCGATAGCGACCCGCCGCGCGCGGCGATGCACACCGACCTCCAGCGGCTGCGCAAGGGGCATGTCGGGGCGCAGTTCTGGTCGGTCTATGTCCCGTCGAACGACGACGAGGCCGAAGCGGTGCAACAGACGATCGCACAGATCGACGTCGCGAAGCGGCTGATCGCGCGCTATCCGAACGACATGACGCTCGCCTCGACCGCGGCCGAGCTCGAGCGGGCGATGAAGGCCGGGAAGGTCGCCGGGATGCTGGGCATGGAGGGCGGCCATTCGATCGGATCTTCGCTCGCGGTGCTGCGCCAGATGTATGCACTCGGCGCGCGCTACATGACGCTGACCCACGGTCGCAACACGCCGTGGGCCGACAGCGCGACCGACGCGCCCGCGCACGACGGCCTGACCCCCTTCGGCGAACAGGTGGTGCGCGAGATGAACCGCATCGGCATGATCGTCGACCTGAGCCATGTCAGCCCGGCAACGATGAAGGACGCGCTTGCCGTGTCGAGGGCGCCGGTGATGTTCAGCCATTCGGGTGCGCGCGGGGTGGCCGACCATCCGCGTAACGTTCCCGACGACGTGCTGCCGCTCGTCAAGGCGAACGGCGGCGTGGTCATGGTGGTGCTCTATGCCGCCTTCCTCGACCCCGATCTGCGCAGGCACGGGCTCGACCGGACGGCCGAGAAGGCGCGGCTCGATGCGCAATATCTCGGCGACCCCGCGGGCGGCGCGGCGGCTCTCAAGGCGTGGGACGACGCGCATCCGGCGCCGCAGGTGCCGATCGCGCGCGCCGCCGACCATATCGACCATATCCGGGACGCAATCGGCATCGATCATATCGGTATCGGCGGCGACTATGACGGGATGGACGCGACTCCGGTCGGCATGGAAGACGTCACCGGCTATCCCGCACTGTTCGCCGAACTGGCGCGGCGCGGTTACAGCCAGGCCGATCTCGAGAAGATCGCGAGCGGCAACATGCTGCGCGTACTGAAGGCGGTCGAGGCCTATGCGAAGGCGCACGCCGGTGATCCGCCGATCGAAACCCCGGTGGCGGGGAAGGTCGAGGATTAGAGCGGTCTTCGATTAGGTAGCCAGTCCTGCTCCGGCTGCACCTTCGAAGGGCGATGCCGGCCGTCCCCGCGCAGCGCCGGTCGCCAACGCGCTCGTATCGCTGAACCCATTCGCTCAATGCTCTAGGGCCGCTTCCGCTTCTCGGCAAAGCCGATCAGCCGTTCGATCAGCCGCCGGTCCTCGGGGTCGGGGCGGGGCAGCGCGGGGTCGGCGGGGGGATGGTCCTGGCGCCGGCCGAAGCTTGGGCGGCGCGGCGGGACGAGGGACGAAAAGCGCATCGAACGCACCCTTCTCGCGCGGCACGCCCCCTCTTTGCCGCGGATGACTGGTCCCCGCGCCGATCCTGACCGCCGATCGCTGCCGGCGGGTAAAGAAACAGGGTTACTGCTGCGTTCGCTGCGGCACGGTGAAGGTGCCAGTGACGCGGCCGCCGCTTTCGCCCTGCACCGGATTGCCGTCGGGGCCCCGCGCGGCGCCGCGGCCGTCGACTGTTGCGCGACCCGAATTGAGGTCGATCAGCATGCGGCCGCCCGACAGGCGGTTGCCGCCCTGGCGCAACTCGACATTGCCGACCATCGTGATCAGCCGCCGATTGAGGTCATAGATCGCGACATTGCCCTTCGCCACCTCGTCGCCCTTGGTCACCGTGACCCCGCCCGATGCGTCGAGCCGGTTGACGTCGGTGCTGCCGGCGCGGGTATAGGCGACAGTCATGCGCTGCGCGGTCAGCGTCATTCCGGCTTGCGTCACGCGGACGTTGCCCGAAATGACGACGCGGTCGGCGCGATCCTGCACCTCGATGACGTTTGCGGCGAAATCGACCGGCGCGCTGCTATCATGGTTGGCGAGCGCCTGTGCCTGCGCGGGCGCGCCGCCACCCGTTGCGAGGATCGCGAGGCTGGTCAGCGCAAAACTCGCGCCGCCGAGCGCGAGGCTCTTCCAGCCGAAAAGGCGCTGGGGCTCGCTCGTCATTTGATCACTCCCTGGTTGATCCTGAGCCGCGCATCGCCCGACAGGCGTACGATCCGCTCGTCGAGGTCGGCGTAAAGCTGGTTGGCCGAAAAGCGGCCGATGTTCAATGTTCCCTGCACCCCGTCCTCGCCGGTCAGGCTGCGCGTCTTCAAATCGATGGCGACATTGTCGGCATCGATGCGATAGCCGTCGGCGCTCTTGACCAGCACCGTGCCGGGCACCGCGAGCTTTTCGTCGTCCATGTCGTATTGCGCGTGCTGCGCCGCGATCGTCGCGGGGCCGTCGTCGAGCCGGATCGCGCCCGACAGGTCGGTCATCTGGACGATCGGTTCGGCGCTCGATTTCTGCACCGCGCTTCCCGCGATCAGCGCAAAGGGACGTCCCTTCGTGTCCTGGCCGCGATATTCGGCGCGCGTCACCTTCATCCGCTCCTTCGCGACCTCGACCTTGTCCTTGGCGAGCAGGAAGCTGACCTCGGACCGCTGGGTAAAGGGGGAAAAGACCAGCACCGCGGCGACGACGCCGATCACCAGCGGCAGGCCGACGCGCAGGATACGGATGACGCGGTCATGGCTCGACCCGCTCGTCGCCCACAGGCGGCGCATCGTGCGTTCAAGGTCGGCGCGCTCGGACATTCCGCCGCTCAGCTATGCGCGAAGATGTCGACCTCGGGCCAGCCCGCAAGGTCGAGCGCGGCGCGCGTCGGCAGGAAGTCGAAACAGGCCTGCGCCAGCGCCGTGCGCCCTTCGCGCGCCAGCCGGGCGTCGAGCACTTCCTTCATCGCGTGCAGGAAGCGGACGTCGCTCGCGGCATAGTCGCGCTGCGCATCGCTCAGTTCGGCGGCGCCCCAGTCGCTCGACTGCTGCTGCTTGGAAATATCCTGACCCAGCAATTCGCGCACCAGCTCTTTCAGCCCGTGGCGATCGGTATAGGTCCGCACCAGTTTCGACGCGATCTTGGTGCAATAGACCGGCGCGGTCACGACGCCGAGCGCCTGTTGCAGCGCCGCGATATCGAAGCGCGCGAAGTGAAACAGCTTCAGCCGTGCGGGGTCGGTCAGGACCGCCTTCAGCACCGGCGCGTCATAGGCGCTGCCGGGCGTGAACCGGACGAGATGCTCGTCGCCCGACCCGTCGCTGATCTGGACGAGGCACAGCCGGTCGCGCAGCGGGTTCAGGCCCATCGTTTCGGTATCGACCGCGACCGCTCCGGGCCCCAGTGCGCCTTCGGGCAGGTCCTCTTCGTGGAAATAGACTGTCATGCGTTCGCCTTAGGCCGGAAATTCGCGGCGCTCAATGACTGGTTTGTCCGGGGGTCGCGGTGCGGCAAGGCGTGGCGTACACGCCACAGCCGTCGTGAATTTTCCGTTCGCAGAACCGTCGCATATAGGTTATATATTGCGCCGATAGCGGCACGGGGCGAGTCTGTGCTCATGGCGAACTGCGTCCTCCGTCCGGCGCAAGGAGCCGTAAGAACGGGTATGGACGAACCGAAAGCGATTACTAAGCAATGAGTTTCAACAAGGATCGCCGTGGCCATCGCGGACGCGGCAAGCGCGATGATTTCGGCAATTTCGACAGCTTCGAACCCGCGCCCTACGGCGGCGACAGCTTCGGCGGCGGCAACCGCGGCGGCGGTTTCGGCGATCGCGGCGGATTCCAGGATCGCGGCGGCGGTTTTGGCGGCAATGATCGTGGCGGCGGCTTCGGCGGCGGCCCGCGCGGCGGCTTCGGCGGCGGACGCGGCGGCGGCATGCCGGCGCAGGTCGTCGGCGAGGGCCAGGGCCAGGTCAAATTCTTCAACCCGTCAAAGGGTTTCGGCTTCATCGCCCGCGACGACGGCGGCGAGGATGTGTTCGTCCACATCAGCGCGGTCGAGCAGGCGGGGCTTCAGGGTCTGGCCTCGGGCCAGCCGCTCGGCTTCACGCTCGTCGAACGCAACGGCAAGGTGTCGGCGATCGATCTCAAGATCGAAGGCGAACCGATGCCGGTCGAGGAATTCGCCCCGCGTCAGCGCGAAGAACGCCCCGGCGGCGCGCGCGGCCGGCGCCAGCTGACCGGCGAGCGCACGTCGGGTACGGTCAAATTCTTCAATACGACCAAGGGCTTCGGTTTCATTGCCCGCGATGACGGACAGGCCGATGCCTTCGTCCACATCAGCGCGGTGCAGCGCGCCGGCATGGCGGGCCTCGAAGAGGGCGACCGCGTCGCATTCGACATCGAGGTCGACGACCGCGGCAAGTTCGCCGCGGTGAACCTCGAACCGTCGAGCGACTGACCGAATCGAAACAACGACAGGAAAGGGCGTCCCTCGCGGGGCGCCCTTTTCTTATGTGCCGGCCGGGCGTGGCCGGGGTGACGAGAGGAGGCGCCGCCGCCACAGGCCCTAGCCCCTATCCTCCTCCTCGCGCGTCTTGGCGGCGTCGAGCTGGGCATAGAGGCCCCTCACCATCAGGTCGGTGAACACCAGCATCACCCCCAGCATGCCGAGCAACAGCGCGACCGCGATCGCGGGGAACGGCCCGACGGCCTCGATCCCGCCGCGCCGCATCGCGACCGCGAGGCCGGCCGCCGCGACGATCAGCGCATAGCCGGCAAAGCGCGGTGCGCGCGTCATTTCATGCCTTTCGGGGAACCATATGCCGCGCCGCGGCATAGAGACGGGAAGCGTCTGATCTGATGCATGAAAGTCACGATGGCCGGAAAAGCGCTGGCCGGCAAGTGACACTCGTTGCATCGTGGGCGCAAGCACCTACACCCCCGAAGAGAGGGGTATCTTTGGGGAAACCACTTCGCCTATGGACCGCCTGCTCTCCCGCTTCGCCCGCCGCCTGCCCGCCCTGTCGCTGACGATCGCGGCCGGTCTCGCCCTTTGCGCGGCGCCCGCGCACGCCGAGGACGGCGCGCTCGGCTACGATCTCGCCGCCCTCGACCGCGCCGCCAGTGCGGCGCCGCCGCTGCCGGTCGCCGCCGCCTATCTGCAGGACAGCGAGGTCGACCAGGATATCCTGCTTCCGCCCGCGCGGCCGCAGGACGACGATCCCGACCGCAAATGGGCGCGCGATTATTTCGCAGTTGCCGGCGGCGTCATCACCGCACCAAGCTACAATGGCTCGGACGAGCGCGTCGTCCTTCCCGGTTTCTATCTTCGCGGGCGCGTGTCGGGCTTTTCCTTCTCGACCCGCGGCACCAATTTGCAGGTCGACCTGATCCGCCAGCGCCGCGGCCAGCGCGTCGACTGGAAATTCGGCCCGCTGATCAACTTGCGCGGCGACCGCACGGGCAGCATCAAGGACGCGCAGGTCGAAGCACTCGGCGAAAAGAAGCTCGCGGTCGAGGCCGGCATCACGACCGGCGTCACCTTTTCGGGGGTGCTGACCAGCAAATATGACCAGCTCGGCCTGCGCCTCGTCGCGCTCAGGGATATTTCGGGCCGCCACGGCAGCTGGGTCGCCTCCCCGACGCTGGAATATGGCACCCCGATCTCGAAACGCGCCTATGTCGGCGTGTCGGCGTCTGTGAACATTTATGGCAAGGGCTTCGGCCATTATTATTACGATATCGACGCGGCGGGCAGCGCCGCGAGCGGTCTGCCCGTCTATTCCGGCGCGGGGCGCAAGGCGACAATGGGTAAATATCAGATCGGCGTTGCGGGCGCCTATGCGCTGTCGGGCGACCTGCGCAAGGGCTTCGTCCTCGTCGGCGGGGTTCAGTACGGACGAATGACCAGCCGCTTCGCCGCCTCGCCCATCGTCGACATCGCGGGCGCGAAGGATCAGTGGATCGCGGGCGGCGGCGTCGCCTATCAGTTCTGATTGCGCGCACGCCCCCTTGATCGCGCAGGCGAAGCGGCCCATATTCGGGTCATCGTCAACAAGCGAAAGGAGGTGGTCGAATGTCTCATTGTCCCGTGCCGCACGCGGCAGAATCACTGAGCATGGCCTCCGTCGCGGGGGCCGCACTCGGCTGAGTCTTCCCGCGTCAGGCAAGACAATGGAAGGGCCGTCCGCAAGGGCGGCCCTTTGTCTTAGGGGGAAGGGGAGGCAAATCGATCCCCCGCCCAAGCAATTCTCGCTTCCCCCTGCAAAGCCGAACCGCGACAAGGCGGGCCCAATCCGCAGGAGATCCGCCCCATGACGACCAGCAACGCGACGACCTTTGCCGCCATCATGTTCCTGACCGGGGTTGGTATCCCGATCCTCGCCGCGTTGAACGGCGGGCTCGGCGCGCGGCTCGGCAGTCCGATGGCGGCATCGGTGATCCTCTTCGGCCTTGCCATGCTCATCGCGCTTGCCGGGGCGGCGATGACCGGGTCGCTCGGCGATATCCGCCTGTCGGGCGCCATTCCCGCGCACTTCTATTTTGGCGGCCTGTTCGTGGCCTTCTACGTCATCGCGGTGACCTTCATCGCGCCGCGTTTCGGGGTCGGCAACGCGATCTTCTTCGTCCTCGCCGGCCAGCTCGCGAGCGCGGCGGTGATCGACCATTACGGTCTGTTCGGCGCCGCCCGCTTCCCGATCGATGCCCGGCGCGTCGCGGGGATCGCGTTGATGGTCGCCGGCGTCTGGCTCGCGCGCCGCACCGGCTGACCGGCTTGTTGATCGCGGTCAATGTCCGCTTGGCGCGACTCGTGCTTTATGCCAGCATTGCACGAAAAGCAGGACGGGAGCGGACAGGATGACGGCCACCACGCTGGCGCCGGCGACGGCGCAGGACACCACCCATGTTGACGTGTTGATCGTCGGCGCGGGCATTTCGGGAATCGGATCGGCGTGGCACCTGCAACAGCAATGCCCCGGCAAGAGCTATGCGATCCTCGAGATGAAGGAGACGTTCGGCGGAACCTGGGACACGCACAAATATCCCGGCGTCCGGTCCGATTCGGACCTTTACACCTTCGGCTATCGCTTCAAGCCCTGGGTCGGCGCACCGATCGCGAGCGCCGGGGAAATCCTGAAATATATGGGCGAGGTGATCGAGGAAAACGGGATCGGCGACCATATCCGCTACGGTCATCGCATCACCGCATGCCGCTGGTCGAGCGCCGACAATCTCTGGACGGTCGACGCCGAGGTCCGCGGCGAGCCCGTTCGCTTCACCGCCAATTTCCTGTGGATGTGCCAGGGCTATTACGACCATGAAACGCCCTATATCCCGGACTGGCCGGGCCTGTCCGACTATAAGGGGCAGTTCGTCCACGCCCAGCTCTGGGACCCCGAAACCGATTATGCCGGCAAGCGGATCCTGGTGATCGGGTCGGGCGCGACCGCCGCGACCGTGGTCCCCGCCTTTGCCGAAAAGGCCGCGCATGTGACGATGCTCCAGCGCTCGCCGACCTATTTCTTCTGTTCGGAAAACAAGAACGAACTCGCCGACCGCCTGCGCGAGGTCGGTATCGACGAACCGACGATCCACCGCGTCGTGCGCGCGCAGATCATGCACGACCAGGACCAGCTCACCCGCCGCTGCCAGACCGAACCCGATGCGGTGTTCGAGGAACTGAAAGAGCTGATCCGCGCCTTTTCCGGCGATCCCGATTTCGAGTTCGAGCCGCATTTCACCCCGAAATACCGTCCATGGCAGCAACGGCTCGCCTTCTGCCCCGAAGGCGACATCTTCAGGGCGGCGACCGCCGGCAAGCTGACCGTCGTCACCGACACGATCGACCGCTTCACCGGAACGGGCGTCCGCACCTCCGGAGGAGAGGAGATCGAGGCCGACCTGATCGTCGCCGCGACGGGGTTCAACCTGTCGGTGATGGGCGGCATCCCGTTCGAAGTGGACGGCGTGCCGGTCGACTGGCCCGGGACAGTCACCTACCGCGGCATGATGATGACCGGGGTGCCCAACATGGCGTGGGTGATGGGCTATTTTCGTGCAAGCTGGACGCTGCGGGTCGACATGATGGGCGACTTCGTCTGCAACCTGCTGAACCATATGGACGATATCGGCGCCCGGAAGGTCGAGGTCGCGCTGCGCCCCGAGGACGAAGGAATGGCGATCCTGCCGTGGATCGAATCGGACAATTTCAACCCGGGTTATCTGATGCGCGGCCTCGACGCGATGCCGCGCCGCGGCGACAAGCCCGAATGGCGCCATAATCAGGATTATTGGGCCGAAAAGGACGCCTTCCCCGAAATCGACCTGATGGACGCCGCCTTCGTCTACGACGGCAAGCCCGCCGCGGCGCGCGCCGCCGAAAGCGTCGCCGCCGAATAGGCGCGTTGGCCGATGCTGCGGGAAGTCTGAGGGCTATGTGCCTTCGTCCATCCGCTGCCGGTGATGGCGGGTGCGCTGGACGATCGCGCCGATCCACACCGCCCAGCCCAGAGCAAGGCTGATCCAGCCCCAGGTCTCGGTCGCGAACGGCCCGATCCGCAGCGGCCCGCCGCTGTTCGGCCAGACGAACAGGCCGAGTGCGGCAAAGATCAGCACATAGCCGGCCAGCCGCGACCAGCGCGCGACGGTCCGCAGCTCGGTGCGATAGGCGGCGCGGACCGCCGGGTCGGACAGGTCGGGGCGGCTCATGCCGCGTCTCCGCGCAGCGCAAAGGCTTCGCGCGCCGCGACGACCGCGGCGAAATGGCCCTCGATCCAGTCGAACAGCGGCTTCAGCGCAGCGGCGAGCGACACGCCAAGCGCGGTCAGATGATATTCGACATGCGGCGGCACGGTCTGGAAATCGCGGCGTTCGACCAGCCCGTTCGCCTCGAGCGCGCGCAGCGTCTGCGTCAGCATCTTCTGGCTGATCCCCTCGACGCGCCGTTTCAATGCGCCGTTGCGGTGATAGCCCTGGGCGATCACCAGCAGGATGAGCAGGCTCCAGCGGTCGCCGATCAGGTCCAGGATGTCGCGCGACGGGCAATTCGCCTCGCACGGATCGACCGCGTCTATCCACGGCAGGGCTGGTTCTTTCATAGTTACCTCAAAGTGCGTACTTAACTTTCAGTGCCTATCCCATCATGTCTGCCTCAGCAAGCCGAACGGGCTCTCTCCCACGAAAGGAAACGGACATGACCAAGGTAGCGATCCTCTATCATTCGGGCTTCGGCCACACCGCGGTGCTGGCGGAGGAGGTTGCGCGCGGCGTCGAGGCCGCGGGCGCCGAAGCGGCGCTGCTCGCGATCGAGGCGGGACAGCGCGATTTCGAGGACATCTTCGCCGTCGCCGCCGCGGCCGACGCGCTGGTGTTCGGCACGCCGACCTATATGGGCACCGTCTCGGCGCCGATGAAGGCGTTCATGGATGCCAGCGCGGCGCCCTATTTCGTCAAGGCGTGGAAGGACAAGCTCGCCGCCGCCTTCACCGTCTCGGGCTCGCCCTCGGGCGACAAGCTGAACACGCTGACCAGCCTCGCGATCTTCGCGGCGCAGCACGGGATGCTGTGGATCGGGACCGGCCAGGCGCCGGGCAACAACGACGACACCAGCGCCGCGACTGATGCCGAAAACCGCCTCGGCAGCTTCATCGGCGCGATGGCGCAGGCGGCGAACGACCGTGCCGAAGTGACCCCGAAGTCCGGCGATCGCGCCACGGCCCGCTCGCTGGGCCGGCGCGTCGCCGTGGCGGCGCAGCGCTGGCGCGCCGGTGCGAGTGCAGGCGAACGCGTCGCTGCCTCGGCCTGATCCGCCTCAGCCTTGCGCCGTCAAAAGATTGGCATCGCGCGCAAGCCGCCAACGCCCGTCGGCGTCCTTGCGGAACAGAGTCAGCGTATGGCCGGAGCGCCGCACCGGCGCTCCGGCCGGCGGCGTGACGGTCAGGTCGATACGATTGCGCGTGAAGGCCCAATCGCCCAGAATTTGAATCTCGACGATCTCGTTCGTGCCCTCGATCCGCGGCTGGTCCGTTGCCGGCTGGCTGCCGGCAGCCTCGAAGGCGCTGCGGCCGAAGGGCTCCTGGCCCGGGACCATGAATATGGCATCCTCGGTCATCAGCGACAGCACCGTGCCGGCGTCGCCGGCGCTGGTCGCCTCCATCCACGTCGCGACGACCCCCCGGATCGCCCGTTCGTCCTCTGTCATCTCGGCCTCCGTCGGAGCATGGTTTCGCCGTCGCAGCATAGTTTCGAGGCGATCCGAGTCCACCCCGCCACACGACTCGAGCGTCGCCAGCGGCGGCGGCGCCTATTCCGCTGCCGCCGGCAGGTGCGCGACGATCGCGCGCAGCGCGGCGACATGCGCGTCGAGGGCGCGGTGTCCGTCGCGGGTCAGCGACGCCCAGGTGCGCTGGCGCCCGCCCATCGCCGCCTTGCGCAGCCGCACATGCTGTGCGTCGGCTAGCGCGGCAAGATGCTTCGACAGCACCGAATCGCTGACCCCGACCAGCTCGCGCAGCTTCGCGAATTCCATGTCGGTCACCTTGGCGAGCAGCGCCGCGATCTGCAGCCGCGCCGGCGCGTTGAACAGCGGGTCGAGCCCGTCCATCGTCACGCGCCGCCGTTCATCAGCTCGCGGCGATAGACGCGGCTCCACACGACGCTCGCCGCGACCGCGACGGCAAAGGCGATCCCCGCGATGCCGAATTTGGTGGCGAGCGACAGCCCCGCCTCGCGCGCATGGATTTCGCCGAACATCGTCGCCAGCATCGTGCCGAGCAGCGCCAGCGTCAACGGCAGCGTCCGCCCCTTGCGATAGCCGTTGACGAACAGCCCATAGCGGCGCCGGTCGTCGGCGACGAGCAGCACGACGCCGAGCATCGCGGTGACAAGCAAAAGACCCTGCCACAGCGAACCGAGCCCGGGCCCCAGCACGAGCGCCCCCATGATCGCCCCGAACGCGGCGTGGCGCCACGGCGGGCAATAGGTCGCCTTCAGCGCGAGCGCGCGCTGCGCATCGTCGATGCCGTCCAGCGCGGCGCGGGCTTCGATCGGGTTCATCGGCGGGCTCCTTCATTTTCCAATGTGGAAAGCGATATGCCTGTCTTTCCGATTCGGCAAGTGATAATTTTCCACATTGGAAAGTGAAGCCCGATCGCCATCCGCTCGCACCGGCCCCTTTAATTCGCCGCGCACATCGCCTATGCTCCTTCGCATCCCCGGGGAGCCTGTGTGCAGAAACAGGTTGAGAGCGGAACAGCCCGCGACCCGTCGAACCTGATCCCGGTAATACGGGCGGAGGGAGGGAGCGCGATGGCACCACCGGACCGCAGACCCGCTCCCCCGCCCGCAAGGAAGGAGCGCGCGTGATGCCGAACGTCCCCGAATGGTCGGCCCTGATCCTCGGCCTCTTCCTGTTCGCCGCGGCGATCGATGAATTGCGCCGACCCGGCCAGTGGCACCGGATGATCGAGGAGGTGGAGGGATCGTCCGCGCTCCAGCTCCTCACCGGGCTGTTCGAGCTGATCTTCGGAACCTTGCTCTATCTCGGCAGCCGCGGCCCGACCGGCTGGCCTGCCGACTGGCTCGCCGCGCTGCTCACCCTGCTCGGCGGCCTCGCGGTGATCGAGGCGCTCGCCGTCACCGCTTTCTCCGACCTTTACGTCCGCTTCTGGGCGCGCAAGTTCGGCACCAACACCCGCGCTATCGCCGGACTCGCATTGCTCATCGGCGTCGGCTTCATCGCCGCCGCGCTCCTCCGCCTCGCCTGATTCACCCCCAAGGAAAGACAAACCCATGGCCGATATCGACAGCCGCCTCGACACGACCCAAGCCCGCCCGATCGGCGTCACCACCGGGCCGATCCGCGGCAGCCGCAAGATCCACGTCGCCTCGCCCACCGGCAGCGGCATCCGCGTCGCCATGCGCGAGATCGACCTCGACCCGTCGTCGGGCGAGCCCGGCGTGCGCGTCTATGACACCAGCGGCCCCTATACCGATCCGAACGCCGCCATCGACATCCACGCCGGCCTCCCCGAACTGCGCGCCAGCTGGATCCGCGCCCGCGGCGACGTCGAGGAGGTCGCGCAGCGCGAGGTGCGGCCAGAGGATAACGGCCAGCTCGGCCCCGACCGCTCGGGCGGCGTCCCGCCCTTCCCGAACGTCCGCAAGACCGTGCTGCGCGCGAAGCCGGGGCAGAACGTCAGCCAGATGCACTATGCCCGCAAGGGGATCATCACGCCCGAGATGGAATATGTCGCGACCCGCGAGAATCTCGGCCGCGAGCGCCTCGCCGAATATGTGAGGGACGGGCAGGACTGGGGCGCCAGCATCCCCGATTATGTCACCCCCGAATTCGTCCGCGACGAGGTGGCGCGCGGCCGCGCGATCATCCCCAACAACATCAACCACCCCGAAAGCGAGCCGATGGCGATCGGCCGCAATTTCCTGGTCAAGATCAACGCCAATATCGGCAACAGCGCGGTCGCATCCGACGTCGCGAGCGAAGTCGACAAGATGGTCTGGTCGATCCGCTGGGGCGCCGACACCGTCATGGACCTGTCGACGGGCCGCAACATCCACGACACGCGCGAATGGATCATCCGCAACTCGCCCGTCCCGATCGGCACCGTCCCCATCTATCAGGCGCTCGAGAAAGTCGGCGGCATCGCCGAGGAGCTGACGTGGGAAATCTTCCGCGACACGCTGATCGAGCAAGCCGAGCAGGGCGTCGACTATTTCACCATCCACGCCGGCGTCCGCCTGCCTTACGTCCCCCTCGCCGCCAAGCGCGTCACCGGCATCGTCAGCCGCGGCGGCAGCATCATGGCGAAATGGTGCCTCGCGCATCACAGGGAAAGCTTCCTCTACGAACGCTTCGACGAGATTACCGAGATCATGAAGGCCTATGACATCGCCTATTCCTTGGGCGACGGCCTCCGCCCCGGCAGCATCGCCGACGCGAATGACGAGGCGCAGTTCGCCGAGCTCTACACGCTGGGCGAGCTCACCAAGCGCGCCTGGGCACAGGACGTACAGGTGATGATCGAGGGGCCGGGGCACGTGCCCATGCACAAGATCAAGGAGAATATGGACAAGCAGCTCGAAGCCTGCGGCGAGGCGCCCTTCTACACGCTCGGGCCGCTCACCACCGACATCGCGCCGGGTTACGACCATATCACCAGCGGCATCGGCGCCGCGATGATCGGCTGGTACGGCACCGCGATGCTCTGTTACGTCACGCCCAAGGAGCATCTCGGCCTCCCCGACCGCGACGATGTGAAGGTCGGCGTCGTCACCTACAAGCTCGCCGCCCACGCCGCCGACCTCGCCAAGGGCCACCCCGCCGCCAAGGTCCGCGACGACGCGCTATCGAAAGCGCGCTTCGAATTCCGCTGGCGCGACCAGTTCAACCTGTCCCTCGACCCCGACACGGCCGAGCAATACCACGACCAGACGCTCCCCGCCGAGGGCGCCAAGTCGGCGCATTTCTGCAGCATGTGCGGCCCCAAATTCTGCTCGATGAAGATCAGCCAGGAGGTGCGGGAGTTCGCGAAGCTGCAAAATCAGGACAGTGCAGGGTTCATCGCGGCGGAAGAGGCCGAGAAGGGCATGGCCGAAATGAGCCAGGTCTATGAGGATACGGGGCGCGAGCTGTATATGGGCGCTGGTGGCCGGGAGCATGATTGAGGTTCAGGTAGGCGGTAAAGTAACAAATTTTACCGCCTAACGCCGCCGTGGTTTGCTTATATATGGTTTGGCGTCACATAGGAGACTATCTCTGATGCCAACCATATTGCGCCTCAACGGCTTTCGCTTTTACTTCTACAGCCATGAACCGAATGAGCCGCCGCACGTCCACATCGACCGGGGTGAAGCGACGATCAAAATCTGGCTGGGCAGCCTTGAGGTTGCCAAGAGCCGGGGCTTTCGCGCGCACGAGATTTCTGGCATCATTGCGATAACGGCCGAGCATCGCGCGATGTTCGTGGAGAAGTGGCATGAATATTTCGGCTAAGGTGACAGACGAGCGCGTCCTCGACGTCCGCTTCGACGATCACAGCCTGATCGTCGACCTGATGGACGGCCGCACCATCTCCGTTCCCCTCGCTTGGTATCCCCGCCTAGCAGGCGCCACCCCCGAACAGCGCCAGCATTGGGAAAAATGCGGCGGCGGTTTCGGCATCCACTGGCCCGACGTGGACGAGGATTTGAGCACGGAAGGGCTGCTGCGGGGTGCGCCAGCGGCGAGGGCGGCGTGAGGTTTGGGGTTGAGCCAGCGGTCAATCCGATTCGCGCGCTCGGATATTAGGAATTAGCTCAAGGAATATCCGGCTTTTTCCAGCCGCCTAATGAGAAGCGACGCCAAACTCAAATGATCAAGGCAAGACTCGGGCGTGTCATAGAAGTCGTATTCATGCCCTCGAGGATTCCGTACGGCACTCATCGCACCGGAAAATAGAAACTTATATCCGTTTTGCTCGTCCCGTTCGGACTCTGTCTCAAGCGTATTTAATTTAATTGAACCTGTTTCAGACAAAGCCTGCATCATCAATTTTTGACCAGAATCCTTTGACCCTGCCAGTTTGGCGACAGACTTGTCTAGGTACTTGAACGCTTCAAATGTAGCCTCCGCATAGTGAGCATCGTCGAACAGTTTGAGAACTTTTTTTGGGAATCCGTCATAAATCGATCTAGCGAAGAACGGGTGCCCTTCAGATTCGCCACCAACGTCGCTCTCTTGTGTTACTTGGGAAGCCCTGCGGACTACCCGTTCAAAGTATGACAAGCTCACGGAAACAGGTTCTTCTTTATGCTTTGGAAAATATTATCATACGTCGCCTGAGAGCCGTTTGCCGGCAGGTTAATTTCGATACGGACTGTTAACCCAACTTCATTGGGCTCCGACACTTGCTGTTCCAACTTCGCAACGGACGGACTCGTTACAGATGGAGATGAGGGAGAAGTGGTCTTTTTTGCCTGTTTTGGGTTCGGGCCGTCGTTTGATTTCCGCGGGCGAGTCTTACGAGTTTGCACCTCCTCATCCCGCTTGCCGGCGATTGCAGCCAGCGTGGTGAAGGCGATGGCCTGCCGCTTACCTACAATCTCGCTAGTTTTGTCTGTTGTTCGGAAAAATGACATCAACGCATTTCGGTCGAGTTTCCAAGCCTCGTCGCCGCGAACTTCAAATAGTTCCGCATATTTATCAGAGACAATTCCAGCCAAATTAGGCTTCGTGGACAAAGCTTGACTGTGGACTCGGACCTTGATTCAAGGCTGGCTTTTGGAGGCTGCCTTGGGCGAGCGGATTGGCGTTACAGACGAAGAATGGGAAGTGATCGGGCCGCT